>NZ_JAAMOZ010000001.1:2580416-2902969 GCF_011758645.1 Brooklawnia cerclae
CCACACGACCGGTCCGCGAGGGACCGGGCTCACCCACAGCATCGGGAAGGTCACGTGCCTGCCAGAGAGCGATTCGTCCCCCGCTTGGCACACACAAAGGCGCCTATGACTTGAGCACCGAGGACATCACGGCCTGTTGCACCGGCTTCAGACACCGCTTGAAGCGGTGTCCCACGAAGGCCGGATGGTCAATCGCGTCCACGCTGACTTCCCGGCCCCTGACGAACGGAGGGCAAGGAGCGAATCGGATACCGGCGGGCCCGCTGTCCAGGAGCGCAGCCGTCACCTGGTAAGCAGAAAGCTCTTCCGCATGGCTACCGGGCCGATCCGTGATGACCACGTCTGCCGTCACGACCGCCCGGCGCAGGTCTTCCTCCCAGGGCATGCCGGGAACGCGGAGAGCGTCGGGACAGCTCTGCCGAATGTCGAGGCCGAATGCCTGACCTGCTTCCCACCACGCCCGCGCAATGTTCCCGTCCGCGCCGACGAACACATAGCGCAGGCTCAATACATCGGAATCCCGCGACAGGGCGTACAGATCGGAGAGCACCTCGCACGGGTGATTCACATCGGTCATCGCGTTCACCACGGGTAGAGCATTCGCGGCTGCCATACGTTCCAGCACGGCGATGTCAGGATGGCGCACGACGGCGAGATCCGCCCACTGTGCGAGGTAACCGACGGTATCGGTGAGTTCTTCCTGCTTGTCGAGGGTCTCCGGCGGAGAGACGATCGGCTGAAGCCCCATCTGGGCAGCGCCACGCTCGAACGAGAACCGGGTGCGCAGACTCGATGCGGGGAAGAACATCGCGACAGCACCGTCGAACCGCTTCCCCGCGCCGATCGCATAACGGCTCGCGTTCTCGAACAGTTCGTGCAGATCGTCTCGCGTCCAGTCGCGCAGCGACAACAGGTGCCTCATGTTTCACCGATTCATCGAGCCCACGGACGACGATCGATGCCAGTGGGACCGCCCCCGTCCTAGTTCCGCCGATAACGCTACTGATATCACAATCGATAGCACTTGGATCCGGACTTGCCTTCAGCTCACGCGGGCTCCGTCTCCAGCAGCGGGCCGTATATCGCCTGCGGGAACACGCACCATCCTTGCGGGACCAATACGAACTGATCGCACATCGCCATCGACAACGCTGAACGCTCACTTCCCGGGAGAAGCTTGACAAACGACGTGCTCATTCGGCAACTGGTCATCAGTAGTGGTAGCGGGCCTGAAGAATCACCAGATCCTCGCCGACGACGAGGTAGACCAATCGATGCTCGTCAGTGATACGCCGCGACCAGGCGCCTGGCGCGCCGAATTTGAGCTGTTCCGGTTTGCCGATGCCCTCGAAAGGGTCACGCAGGCAGGCATCGATCAGTGTGTTGACGCGCTTGAGTATGCGCCGGTCCGCCGTCTGCCAGTGAACGTAGTCCTCCCAGCCTTCGCGACTCCAGACCAGGCGCACTCATTCGCCTCGGTCCAGCTCGTGCGCCTCGGTCGCGCCCGACTGCGCGCGCTCATACGCGTCGAGAAGCCGGCGGGCGTTGGCCGGTGAGCGGAAGAGATACGCGGTTTCCTTCCACGCCGCGTACTCGTCGGCAGCCATGAGCACGGCATTGCCCTTACGGGAGACGATCTCGACCGCCTCCCGGTCGTCGTTCACACGCTCGATGAGAGGGAAGAGCGTCTTGCGGGCTTCACTCGCACTGATCGACATCTGAGTACCTCCTCGATCGCGGCACGTACCACTTTATGGTACGACACTACAAAGAGCCGGGCCGGCGTCAGGGGCATCGGTGCGACGAAGCCGCCGCGGCGGCACGCCGATCGACACCGCGAGCTTGTTCTGCGTGATGCCGAACCCCTCGATGAGCACTATGAGCGGACGCGAGCGACGCGATTCGTAAGGCCGCCGCCACGCCCGTCCTGGAGTCACGGACCGAGTAGTGCAAGCGGGACGACCCCGATGCCATCCGGGCGCCGATAGGCGAACGGCCCGGTCGTGACAACAATCGCATCAAGAAGACCGGCGCCAAGCTCCTCACCCAGCCAGCGCAGATGCTTCACGTCCCGATCGTCGATCGACGAGGCCAGTTTCACCTCCACAGCGAGCACACGAATCATACGATCAGCAGAGGATCTAGCCGTCAGTTAGCAGGCTTCGAATCAATCAAGTAGCAGCATACGCTGAGCTACCTCGCTACACGTTGAACCTGAACTCCACGACGTCCCCGTCTCGCATGACGTAGTCCTTGCCCTCGAGCCGCACCTTGCCGGCCTCACGGCACTCCTTCATGCCGCCGAACTCGACCAGGTCGTCGTAGCTGACGATCTCGGCCTTGATGAAGCCCTTCTGGAAGTCGGTGTGGATGACGCCCGCCGCCTGCGGGGCGGTCCAGCCCTGGTGGATCGTCCACGCCCGGGACTCCTTGGGGCCCGCGGTCAGGAAGCTCTGCAGCCCCAGGGTGTGGTAGCCGACACGGGCGAGCTTGTCGAGTCCGGGTTCGGCGACACCGGCCTCGGCCAGGAACTCGCGGGCCTCGTCCTCGTCCATCTCGACCAGCTCCGACTCGAACTTCGCGTCGAGGAAGATCGCCTCTGCGGGAGCGACGACCTCGGCCAGCCGGGCGCGCAGGGCATCGTCCGCCAACTGGTCCTGGTCGAGGTTGAACACGTAGATATAGGGCTTGGCGGTGAGCAGGAAGAGCTCGTGCAGCGGTTCGGGGTCGAGCCCGGCCTGGAAAACGCCCTGGCCCTCGGCCAGCACTTCCTGGGCCTTGACCCAGGCCTCGTACCTCGGCCGGGACTCCTTCTTGATCTTCGCCTCCTTCTCCAGCCGGGGAAGGGCCTTCTCCAGGGTCTGGAGGTCGGCGAGGATCAGCTCTGTGCGGATCGTCTCGATGTCGGACGCGGGGTTGACCCGCCCGTCCACGTGGGTGACGTCGTCGTCGGTGAACACCCTGGTCACCTGGCAGATGGCATCGGCCTCGCGAATGTTGGCGAGGAAGGCGTTGCCCATGCCCTCGCCCTGCGAGGCACCCTTGACGATCCCGGCGATGTCGACGAAACTGACCGTGGCCGGCACCAGCCGCTGCGAGTCGAACATCGCGCCGAGCACCGCGAGCCGCGAGTCGGGGACGCCGACGACCCCCACATTCGGCTCGATCGTCGCGAACGGGTAGTTCGCCGCGAGCACGTCGTTGCGGGTAAGGGCATTGAACAAGGTGGACTTGCCCGCGTTGGGGAGCCCGACGATACCGATGGTGAGTGCCACGGCGCACCACCCTACCGCCTGTCGGCGGATGCGTCGGGTCCGAACTCCGCCCCGCGGTGGGCTGGCCGACTACGCCAAGCGCCACCGTGGATGGATGCCCCTGCTCCTCGTGCGTGCAACCATGGGAGGACGCACACGACCGAGCGGGAGTGACACACGTGACCGAGCCCAACCCTGGCTTCGACCAGACCCAGCCCCCGGTTCCCGGGCAGCAGGCGAGCGCGTCCAGCCCGGGCTTCTCCCCCGCCGAGTACTACGGCCAGACGGGATACGCCGCACCCCAGCCCGACTACCTGGCACCAGGCGCCTCGCTCCCCGGCTACGCCCAGCCCGGCAACGCCCCGGATGCCCGGGACCTCTGGGCGCAACCGGGCAGCCCCTACGGTCAGCAGGTCGCGCCCCGCGATTCCGGTCCCCTCGACTACGGCTATCCGCCCAACCCGGGCTATGCCGTGGTGCCTGATCATCCCCAGTCGACGCCGGTGCTGGTCTTCGGGATCATCGGCTTGTTCCTGTTCCCGCCGATGGCCGTCGCGGCGCTCGTGATGGGCAACCGGGCGCGCCGCGACGTGCGCGAACGCCCCGACGCTTATCGCGACTCCGGCAACCTCACGGCCGGTTGGGTGATGGGGATCATCGGCACCGCCCTGCTGTCCATCTACGCGATGTTCGTCCTGGTGTTCTTCGTCGCGCTCGTGGTCATCGCCTGACGAGCCGGGACGACACGATGACCGACCGGCAGCGTCCTGCGCGCCGTATCGCGGTGCTCGCGACCGGCGGGACGATCGCCTCACGCTCCACGCCGTCGGGGATCGTCCCCACCCTGTCGGTCACCGAGGTGATCAGTGACGTTCCCGTGCCCGACGAGGTGACCGTCGTCGCACGCGAGATCATGCGCAAGGCGTCACAGCAGCTCACGATGGCCGACCTGCGCCACATCCAGGACGCCGTCCGCCAGATGCTGGCGCTCACCGGAGAGGACGCGATCGACGGTGTGGTCGTCACGCACGGCACCGACACCCTGGAGGAGACGGCCTTCCTACTCGACCTCGTCCACGACGACGAACGACCCGTCGTGGTGACCGGCGCCATGCGAGCCGCGGACTCCCGCCGCAGCGACGGGCAGACGAACCTCGCGGACGCGATCGCGGTGGCTGCCTCCGACCAGGCCCGGGGAGCGGGAGTTCTCGTGTGTCTCGCGGGTTCGGTGCTGGCGGCCGAGGGGACGCGCAAGCTGCACACTCTTCGCCTCGACACGTTCGGCTCCGTCGAACTGCCCGGTCCGCTCGGTGGTGTGACGGACGGGGACGTCACGATCCCGCTGCGGCGATTCCGGCACCCCCCGCTTCCGCCGGCCGGCGAGGCCTTCGACCGGGTGCGCGTCGACATGGTGATGGTCTTCCCGGGCGCGGACGACGTCGTGTTGCGTGCCTGCGCCGACGCCGGAGCGTCCGCGGTGGTGCTCCTGGGTGTGGGCAACGGCAACGCCAACGACGAGATCGTCAGCGGCGTGCGCCGGCTGACCCGGCAGGGCATCGTCGTGGCGGTCGGCAGCCGCGCCCCCTTCGGCCCCACGGTCGCCATGTACGGGGACGGGGGAGGCCAGGACCTCGTGGACGCCGGGGCGGTCATGCTGCACGGGCTGCCCCCGACGCAGGCGCGCGTCCTGCTCGCCCTGCTGGCGTCCCAGGGGCTCGACCCCGCCGCCATTGCCGAGGCACTGCGCGGCTACACGCACCCCTCCCCCGGGCGCCCACCCGTGTGGCAGTGAGGCACACTCGCGTTACGCCCCTGTAAATCGTCATGAGAAAGGTTGGGCGCCTCGAACCGCGTCAGTCACACTCGAAAGGTAGTTGTACTCCAGTCCCCCCAAGACAGGTACTCCCATGGTCCAGACGATCGGGATCGAATCCCTTCTCTCGCAACACGCGCCCAGCCGCCACCTCGACTTCAAGGTCGAGGTCCCCTGTCCGGTCAAGAACCGGTTTCAGGCCGCCTACGAGGCATTCCTGCGCAAGCAGTACGAGACCACCGGGCGACGGTTCTACAGCTTCGTCCCCTCCATGTGCGGCGAGCATGCCGACGTGCCCGGCACCCTGCGCGACATCGCGGCCGTCACCTCGGCCGACGATCTGCCGGAGGTCGCCATCGACAGCGCGTCCGGCGCGTTCACCTGCCCCGCTGTCGTCGACCGGTTCGTGCGCACCGGAGCCTTCCAGCGCATCCACGACCTGTCGGGGGTGCCGTTCCTCAACGGTGCCGAGTTCACCGACCCGTACGGCGCCTACAACGTGATCGCGGTGAATCCCGAGGTGCTCCTGGTCGACCGCAAGGCATTGGGCGATCGTCCCGTGCCCCGCTCGATCGAGGACCTCCTCGACCCGATCTACACCGACAGCATCTGCATCGCCGACAGCCACCGGGCCATCGGCACCCGGTTCCTCACCTACATCTACCTCACCTACGGCGAAGAGGGCCTGGACGCGATCGACCGCACGATCGGCACAGCGCTCAACGGCCCGACAGTGGCCCGCACCGCCGGCCACACCAGTCCGGCACCCGCCGCCATCTACATGGCGCCGTGGGTCTTCGCACAGGGCGCGGTCAAGCCGGGACGCCTGGAGATCGTCTGGCCGTCCGAGGGTGCCCTGTGCAATCCGACGCTGCTGATGGTGCGCGCCGACCTGAGCCCGGAGAACCAGGCGCTCGTCGACTTCGCGCTGTCACCCGAACTCGGCGAGGTGTTCGCCACGAGCAACCTGCCGTCCACCGTGCCCGGCGCCCCGAACGTGCTCCCCCGCGGCGCCCGCGTGCAGTGGCCCGGTTGGGGGCACCTCTTGGACGGCGACCAGGCGTCACTCGACGCGACGCTGATGGCACGCTTCGGCAAGTACCATCGCTCGAACTCCTGCTAGGGGCTCGGTGAAGTTCGTCACTGTCGCGGGCCCGCCGAGTTCGGGCAAGACCTCGGTCATCCTCAGGACCATCGACCACCTGCGCGAGCGCGGGCTGGACACGGGGGTGATCAAGTTCGACTGCCTGAGCTCGTCGGACGCCGGCACCTATCGTCGTCACGGGGTGACCGCCAAGGTCGGCCTGGCCGGAAGCCTGTGCCCCGACCACTTCTTCATCACCAACGTCGACCAGGCGCTCCAGTGGGGGCAACGCCAGGGTTTCGACGTGCTGGTCAGTGAGAGCGCGGGCCTGTGCAACCGGTGCTCGCCGCACGTGAGGGACGTGCTCGCAGTGTGCGTGATCGACAATCTCTCGGGCATCTCGACCCCCGACAAGATCGGTCCCATGCTGCGGTTCGCCGACGTCATCGTGGTCACCAAGGGCGACATCGTCTCCCAGGCCGAACGGGAGGTCTTCACCGCGCGCATCCGTCAGGTGAACCGGCTGGCCCGCATCCTCACGGTGAACGGGATCACCGGGCAGGGGTCGTTCGCGCTCAGCCGGTGCATCGCTGAGGCAGCCACGACCGATTCCCTGATCGGCAACTTCCTGCGGTTCTCCCTGCCATCGGCGCTGTGCTCCTACTGCATCGGGCAGACCCGCATCGACCCGGCCTTCCAGGCGGGCAACCTGCGCCGGATCAGGTTCGACGAATGACACTCATCCCGCCCGATCTCGCCACCGATCTCCTCGTCCGCCGCTCGATCGCCGAGTTGATCGCCGAGTACCCCTACGTCGAGAACTACTTCGCGGCGATCCGGCTGGACGTCATGGACCCCAGCCGGTCGGTGGTCGAGGTTCTGGGCGACCATCCCGAGGAGTATTTCGCCGACTACGGGCTCAGCAAGGCCGACTTCGCCACCAGCATCGTCGCGTTCGTCGAGCAGGTACTGTCGCAAGGCCCCGACGAACTGGGGACGATCACCTCGCTCACCCTGCTTCCCGGCCACGACAAGGCAGGACGCCCAGAGGCGTGCGGGCTGGTCGTCCGTGCCGGAGAGGTGACCTGCATCGTCGGGCCGACAGGCTCGGGCAAGTCACGGCTGCTCGAAGACATCGAATGTCTCGCCCAGGGCGACACCCCGACCGGACGCCGGGTGCTGGTGAACGGTGCGGAACCCTCCGACGAGCAGCGATACGACCTCGGTCACCGGTTGGTCGCTCAGCTGACCCAGAACATGAACTTCGTCATCGATCTGCCGGTCGGCGAGTTCATCGTCCTGCACGCTGAGAGCCGCGACGTGCCGATGCCCGATGAGGTCGCCACGCGGGTGATCGAGTGCGCCAACACCCTGGCCGGGGAACCCATCAACCCCGCCACGCCCGTGACCCAGCTGTCGGGCGGGCAGTCTCGGGCCCTCATGATCGCCGACACCGCGCTGCTGTCCGCCTCGCCGATCGTCCTGGTCGACGAGATCGAGAACGCCGGAATCGACCGCCGCAAGGCACTCGACCTGCTGGTGGGTGCCGACAAGATCGTCCTGATGTCGACCCACGACCCGATCCTGGCCCTGTTGGGCGACCGTCGCGCGGTGATCGAGAACGGCGCGATACGCGACGTCCTGGACGCCTCGGACGCCGAGCTCGCCAACCTCGCCTTCCTCACCGACCTGGACGAGCACCTCGGAGCACTCCGGGAGCGGATCAGGGCGGGCGAGCGCATCGAGGAGGATCTCGCCGCCGCCTTCATGACCGGGCCGCTCAGGCTCCGGCGAGGAACTCCGACGCCACCTGGCTGAGCATCGCGGGGTCGTGAACCCCGCACGTCTCGCGGATGGAATGCATCGCCCAGACCGCGATGCCCGCGTCCACCGTGCGAAGCCCCGACCGCGTCGACGACAGGGGGCCCAGGCTCGACCCCCCGGGCACGTCGTTGTTGTTCACGAACACCTGAGACGGCACGCCGGCCGCACGGCATGCCCGCCGCCACACCGCGGTCGAGGCTGCGTCGGTGGCGTAGCGCATGGCCGCGCTCCACTTCAGCACGGGCCCCCCGTTGAGCCTCGGCCAGGCGACCGGGTCGTGCCGGTCGGGGCGGTTGGGGTGGACGGCATGGGTGACATCGGCCGACAGGCACCATCCGCGGCGCAACCAGGCCGTGTGCCGGTCGGGCGACCACGACCGGGCATCCGACAGGCGGACGAGCACGTCGTCCAGCAGCGAACCCGACGCCCCCGTGAGCGTTTGTGATCCGATCTCCTCGTGGTCGAACGCCACGAGGAACTGGAGGTCGTTCGTGCGCTCCGCGCGCAGGATCGCCGTCAGCCCGGAGTGCACCGACGCGAGGTTGTCGAGACGGGCCGAGGCCAGAAAATCCCCGTCCGTGCCGAACACCGCGGGCCCCTGGGCCGGGACGAGGAACAGGTCGTACCCGCCGACCGCGTCCGCGTCCAGGCCGACCCGGCGCCACACGTGCTCCTCGATGGTCCGCCCGTTCTCCAGGGTGAACACCGGCATCAGGTCGCGCTGGGCATCTATCGCCAGCCCGTCGCGCTGACTACGGTCGAGGTGGACCGCGAGGTCGGGCACGATCGCGATCGCCTCGGTGCGCACGAGTCGCTCGACCCCGTCGAGGCCCACGACGCGTCCGGCGACCGCCAGCTCACGATCGAACCAGGTGTGCAGGATCGGGCCGCCGTAGACCTCCACGTTCGCCAGCGGGTACCCGGCGCGCTCGAACGGTCCGGACGGTTTCAGCTTCAGCCCGGGAGAGTCCGTGTGACAGGCGAAGACGCGCAGGCCGGTGGTCTCGTCCCAGATGCGCGGAGCCACCCAGGCCGCCACCGCCCCGTCCCGGACGACGAAGGCGCGCGTCTCCTGCTCGTCCCAGGGCAGGCGTTCGTCGAGCTGGGTGAACCCGGCGGCCCGCAGCGCTGCGGCCATCGCCTCGGCGGCATGGTACGAGGTCGGCGAGGCGCCCAGGAAGTCGACGAGGCTGGCGAGATATTCGTCCGGATACGGCATGGTCCTCACGGTAGACGACGGTGGGCGGGCGCCCAACCCGTGGGTTCGCACCCGGGCGCACGGTTTCCGGCAGGGGTGCGCGGAATTGTCAGAGGCCTGCGGCACAGTAGAGGCCATGGATGCGATGAGCCTGCTTCTGTTGGTGATGGCCCTACTGATCGGCGCCGGGGCCGGGGCCGTCGTCATGCGCGCGGTGGGACGCAGCGGGCAGCAGGTCGCCGACGTCCGTGGCGAGGCCCGGCGCACCGAGGAGCTCGCCGGCCTGCGGACGCAGGTGGCCCAGGCCCAGGCGCTGCAGTCGCAGGCGCAGGCCGATGCCTCCGCGGCGCGTTCCGAGCTGTCGCAGGCCCGGGCCGACATCGCCCGCACCGAGACCGAGAAGGCGTTGGCTCGCCAGCAGGTGGCCGAGGCCAGGGCGGCTGCGGAACAGGCCCGCGCCGACCAGGCGGGAGTGGAGGCGCGCCTCGCGGCGGCGGTGGCCGAGCGCGACACGGCGCGCAAGCTCGCCGAGGAGCTCCGCGCCGACCGCGAGACGCAGGTCAACCAGTTCAAGGTGCTGTCGTCCGAGACCCTCAAGGAGCAGGGCAGGCAGGCCGACGCGGTCGCCCAGCAGCGATTGCAGGCGACCCGCGACGCGATGGCCCCGGTGGAGAAGAACCTCGCCGCGCTCAACGAGCGTCTCACCCAGGTGGAGAAGGACCGCTCCGAGCTGGCCGCCGGCCTGCGCGAGCAGGTCAAGACCGTCGTGACCACCAGCGAGAACCTGCGCCGCGAGACCAACGCGCTGACGACCGCTCTGCGCAAGCCGCAGGTGCGCGGCGCCTGGGGCGAGTTGCAGCTCAAGCGCGTCGTTGAGATCTCGGGGATGCTCGACCACTGCGACTTCTACGAGCAGGCGAGCGACCAGACCACCTCGGACGCCCGCATCCGGCCCGACATGAAGGTGATGCTCGGCGACGACAAGTTCATCTACGTCGACTCGAAGGTGCCGCTCAGCGCCTTCCTGGATGCGATGGAGACCACGGACGACGACATCCGGGCCGCCCGGTTGCAGCAGTTCGCCGACAACGTCAAGAGCCACATCGACCAGTTGTCGGCCAAGGAGTACTGGAAGTCCGACACCCATTCGCCGGAGTTCGTCGTGCTGTTCATCCCGAGTGAGTCGCTGGCATCCGAGGCGCTCGCCCAGCGTCCGACACTGCTCGAGTACGCGACGGGCAAGAACATCGTCCTGGCATCCCCGACCACCCTGATCGGGTTGCTGCGATCGGTCGCCTACGGGTGGAAGCAGGCTGCCCTGGCCGATTCCGCCGCGGAAGTCTTCGCGCTGGGACGTGAGCTGTACGACCGCCTGGCGACCATGGGCACCAACTTCAACAAGCTGGGACGCTCGCTGCAGTCGTCGGTCAACGCCTACAACAGCACCCTCGGCTCGCTGGAGACGCGCGTGTTCGTGAGCGCGCGCCGGTTCCGCGACCTGCAGGTCACCGACAAGGACTTCGCCGAGGTCAAGGGGCTGGAGCAGACGACCCGCCTGTTGTCGGCACCCGAGTTGCTGGCCGATGCGGCGCGGGACGATGATCACACGCCCACCGGCGTCGGCCCGGCCGACGAGTTGCGTGAGATCGCCCCGGTTCAGCCCTCGGTGGCCGAGCTCGTGGACGAGCAGCAGCCGAGCGACCCCGCCCCCTGGCGTCAGCTCGGCTGAGCCGTCCAGTGGTGGCCCCATCTAGACTTGCCCCCGTGACCGAACCTGATCTCAGGGCCCCCGCCCCGCCTGCCACGGACACCGACAGGCGTGTGGTCGTCGCCGCACCCCGCGGGTACTGCGCCGGCGTCGACCGTGCGGTGGTGACCGTGGAGAAGGCGCTGGAACAGTTCGGCCGGCCCGTCTACGTGCGCAAACAGATCGTCCACAACAAGCACGTCGTCCAGACCCTGGAGGCCAAGGGCGCGATCTTCGTCGACGAGCTCGACGAGGTGCCCAGCGGCGAACTCGTCATCTTTTCGGCCCACGGAGTCTCGCCCCAGGTTCGCGCCGAGGCGCAGGCACGGGGGCTGCGCACCATCGACGCCACCTGCCCGCTGGTCACAAAGGTGCACCACGAGGCCAAGCGCTTCGCGGGCCAGGGCCTGCCCATCCTGCTGATCGGCCACGGCGGGCACGAGGAGGTCGAGGGGACGACCGGTGAGGCGCCCGACAGCATCGTCCTCGTCGAGACCCCCGACGACGTCGACGACGTCGAGTTGCCCACCGGGCAACCGGTGGCCTGGCTGTCGCAGACCACGCTGAGCGTCGACGAGACGGCCCAGACGGTCGGCCGGCTGCGCGATCGGTTCCCGCAGCTCGTCGATCCGCCGTCCGACGACATCTGCTACGCCACACAGAACCGGCAGGACGCCGTCAAGCAGATCGCGGCCCACTGCGACCTCATGATCGTGGTCGGTTCGCGGAACTCGTCCAACTCGGTCCGGCTGGTCGAGGTCGCGCTGGAGGCCGGCGCGAAAGCCGCCCGGCGGGTGGACGATGCGTCCGAGCTCGACCCCGCCTGGTTGACCGAGGCCCGCAACATCGGGGTCACCTCCGGCGCATCGGTTCCCGAGCGCCTCGTCCAGGGCGTCCTCGACCGCCTGGTCGAACTCGGCTACCCCGTGGCCGAGGAGGAGCGTCTCGTGGACGAGTCCCTGAGCTTCTCACTGCCACCGCAGCTGCGGCCGCACGATCAGCGGGGCCGGCGCCGCTGATGCCCTCCAGCCCGCCGAGCTCGGCCCGCAACACCGCGGAGACGCCGCAACCGCTCGGAGTCGTCGTCCAGCAGGTGAAGGGCTGGGTGGAACGCTGCGGCTGGGTGTGGGTGGAGGCCCAGGTGATCGAGATCAACCGCAGGGCCGCCCCGACCCAGTTCCTAGTCATGCGCGACAAGCGAGCCGAACAGTCCGTGCGGGTGACCTGCACGGCGATGGTGCTGGACGCCGCAGGCCCGCTCACGCAGGGGACGACGGTCGTGGCGTGCGTGAGCCCTCGGGTGTGGGCCAAGGACGCGTCCCTGAGCTTCGAGTGCGCCGAGATCCGCATCGTCGGCGAGGGACGGCTGCTGGCTCAACTCGAGCAGCTGAAACGCAAGCTGCAGGCGGAGGGGCTGTTCGATCCGGTCCGCAAGAAGCCCCTGCCCTTCCTTCCGCGAGCGATCGGCCTGGTCACCGGGGCCGACAGTGCCGCGGAACGGGATGTGCTGTCGAACATCACCCGCCGGTGGCCCGCCGCCGACATCCGCGTGAGGCACAGCCTGGTGCAGGGTCCCGATGCGGCCGCGGACGTGATGACCGCTCTCGCTGAACTCGACGCCGTCCCCGAGATCGAGGTCATCGTGATCGCGCGCGGTGGGGGCTCGCTGGAAGATCTGCTGCCCTTCAGCGACGAGGGGCTCGTCCGAGCGGTGTTCGCGGCTCGCACACCCGTCGTCAGCGCCATCGGTCACGAGCCCGACAGCCCGATCCTCGACCTCGTTGCCGACAAGCGGGCATCCACTCCGACCGATGCCGCCAAGCTCGTCGTCCCGGACGCGGCCGAGCAGGCCCAGCAGGTGCGCGACGTGCTCGCCCGGTTGCGCCAGGCGATCGTCACCCGGCTGCGCACCGAGCAACAGTCCCTCGACCAGATGCGGTCGCGGCCGGTGCTGCGCGACCCGACCGGTGGATTCGCCGCCCACGACGAGTGGCTGCAGAACCGGCGGCTCCGTCTGGAGCGTGCGATAGACCGCAGGCTCGCCGACGACCAGACCGCCCTCGACCACGCCGTGCGCTCCATCCGCGCGATGTCACCCAAGGCGACCCTCGATCGCGGTTACGCCATCGTCGCCGACGCCGAGGGCACCTCGGTGACCTCCGTGAACGACGTGGAACCGGGAGACCAGCTCATGGTGTACCTGTCCGATGGCCAGGTCTTCGTCGAAGTCGACTATCAGGAGGCCAAATGAGCGACGCCAAGCCCGAACTCACCTACGAGGAAGCCCGACGGCAGCTGGCCGAGGTGGTGCAGCAGCTGGAGTCGGGCGGGGTGCCCCTCGCCGAGTCGATGCAGCTGTGGGAACGGGGCGAGAAGCTCGCCCAGATCTGTCAGCGTTGGCTCGACGGAGCCAAGGAGAAGATCCAGGCCGCTCGGCAGGCCTCACAGCCGGACGCGAGCTGACACCTCGCGTCCGACCGGCGCCACCGGCGTCCTGAGCCCCTCAGACGTCAGAACTCCTCGAGCATCTCGGTGACGAGCGCCGCTATGGGCGAGCGCTCCGACCGCGTGAGTGTCACGTGGGCGAACAACGGGTTGCCCTTGAGGCGCTCGACCACCGCCGCGATGCCGTCGTGGCGTCCGACCCTCAGGTTGTCGCGCTGCGCGACGTCATGGGTGAGGACGACGCGTGAGTTCTGCCCGATTCGGCTGAGCACGGTCAGCAGCACGTTGCGCTCCAACGACTGCGCCTCGTCCACGATCACGAACGCGTCGTGCAGCGAACGCCCACGGATGTGGGTCAGCGGCAGCACCTCGAGCATCTCGCGATCGGCGAGTTCGTCGATGACATACTTGCTGGTCACCGAGCTGAGGGTGTCGTAGACCGCCTGCCCCCACGGGTTCATCTTCTCGGCCTGATCGCCGGGCAGGTAGCCGAGTTCCTGTCCCCCGACCGCGTACAGCGGCCGGAACACCATGACCTTCTCGAACTGGTGCCGCTCCATGACCAGCTCCAGGCCCGCGCACAGCGCCATCGCCGACTTGCCCGTGCCGGCGCGCCCACCCAGGCTGACGATGCCGACCTCGGGATCGAGCAGCAGGTCGAGCGCCACTCGCTGTTCGGCGCTGCGCCCGTGGACGCCGAAAGCCTCCAGGTCGGTGCGGATGGCCTTGATGCTGCCGTCAGGCATCCGGCGCCCGAGTGCGGTGCCGTTGGGCGACTTGAGGACGACGCCGGAGTTCACCACGATCTCGCCGGCCTCCTCGATCGTCACCCGGCCCTGGTCGTAGAGACCCTTCACGACGTCGGCCGTCACCTCGAGGGTGACCATGCCGGAATACCCGGAATCCCTCACCTGCTCGTTGCGGTACTCCTGTGCCTCCAGCCCCATGGACGCCGCCTTGACGCGCATCGGCAGGTCCTTGCTGACGAGGACGACCTCGCGTCCCTCCGCGGCGTAGTTGAGGGCGACCGCCAGGATGCGGGAGTCGTTGTCACCCAGGCGGAAGCCCGCCGGAAGCCGATCGGGGCTCGTGTGGTTGAGCTCGACGTGCAGGTGACCGCCCTCCGGATTCACGCGGATCGGCTCGTCCAGCCTTCCGTGGGCCTGGCGCAGATCGTCCAGCAGCCGCAACGCGGTGCGGGCGAACAGCCCCAGTTCGGGATGGTGGCGTTTGGCCTCCAACTCGGTGATGACGACGATCGGCAGGATCACGTCGTGCTCGGCGAACCGCAGGAGCGCCTTCGGGTCGCTCAACAGCACGGAGGTGTCGACCACATAGGTCTTCGTGCTGACGGGGCTGGTGGGCTGAACGCCGGTTCCCGGAACTTCGAACGTGTTGTTCCGGTCATCAATCGTGGTTAGCACATCGACTCCTTCTGCGCCGCCGTGTGGCGACCAGGGGCAGCCACACGGCCTCTGCGCAATCGGCCGAGGCGGGATGCCCCGCCTGCGGGTGGAACGCTTCCCCTCGCTCCATGGTCCGACGGTAAGTGCCCGTACCCAAGGCGGACGACACCACACGCCGGACGTTAAAGCAAAGTTCACAATCGGGACGCCGACGCCCGGGTCCGCATCGAGCCGTCGCGGGGGGCCGCTCACGCGGGCCGCCTGAGGCTCGGTCGGTCGCCCGGGAGGACCCCCTCGACGGGCCGCCGGGCAGCGTCCGCCGCGTTCCTAGAGCACCGCGATGAGAATCGCGACCCAGTGGCACACGGCTCCCAGGATCGTCCCGGCGTGGAAGAGTTCGTGGAACCCGAACCATGCGGGGCTCGGGTTGGGGCGTTTGAGCGCGTACACCACGGCGCCGGCCGAGTAGGCCACCCCGCCGACGAGCAGCAGGACGACGACCGCGGGGCCGCCGGCGCTCCAGAAATCGCCCAGCCAGAACACCGCCACCCAGCCCATCACGATGTAGAGGGCGACGTAGAGCCATCGAGGCGCACCGAGCCAGAGCGTCCGGAAGAGCACCTCGGCCACGGCGCATCCCCACACCAGCGAGAGCAGCACGACACGGGACGAGCCGTCCAGCAGTGCCATGGCCAGGGGTGTGTAGGTGCCGGCGATGAAGATCGGGATGTTCGAGTGGTCGATCCGGCGCATGCGCTGGAGGACACGGTCCGACCAGGTGCCACGGTGGTACAGCGCGGAGTGACCGAACAGCAGAATGCCGGTCAGCGTCCACACGGCACACGCCACCCGGACGCCGGCCGACCCGGCCACGACCGTGATGACCAGGCCACCGACGAGGACGACGGGGGTATTGATCAGGTGCAGCATGCCCCGCAGGCGGGGCTTGGCGGCGTCGTGAGGTCCGGAGACGACCGCGTCCACGACGGCATCGCGATGAGTGGCCCGGGAGGCGGCCTCGCGCACGTCAGCATCCATGAAACCTACGGTACCGTAGGTTAGACGGTTTGCAACTGCTATCACGGGCCACGAACGCTACGACCTGGGTCCATTCCGAGCCCGGGCGCCCGACTCGTCCCGCGCGTCTTGGCTAGATTGATCCCCATGGCGATCGCCGGTTCGGGCGCCCAATGGCTAAAAGCCCTCGACCTCTTACCCCGCGGGGTGAAGCAGTTGATCTACCGCGCCTACGAACAGCGGCTGCGCCGCCAGATCACCCCCGACGCCCTCCCCCAGCACGTCGCCGTGCTGGCTGACGGCAACCGGCGCTGGGCTCGCGCGAACGCTCCGGGCATGCCGCTGGCCGTCGGCTATCAGGCCGGTGCCGACAAGCTCAAGGAGTTCGTCGTCTGGTGCGACGAGATCGGCATCGACGTCGTCACGCTCTGGGTGTTGTCCACCGACAACCTGCGACGATCGCGGGACGACGAACTGCGGCCGCTGCTGGAGGTGATCGTGCAACTCGTGGCCGACCTCGCCGCCACGGGTGAGTACCGGGTGATGACCGTCGGCGACCTCGGTCTGCTCCCGGAGGACGCCGCCGCGCGCCTCCGCCGGACGGCCGACGACACGGCGGGCCTCGGCGGCATGCACGTCAACGTGGCCGTCAGCTACGGAGGACGCCATGAGCTCCGCGATGCCGTCCGCTCGCTGCTGGCGGAGGAGGCAGCACGGGGATCGACGCTGGA
The DNA here is from genome assembly GCF_011758645.1 of Brooklawnia cerclae. Taxonomy (NCBI): domain Bacteria; kingdom Bacillati; phylum Actinomycetota; class Actinomycetes; order Propionibacteriales; family Propionibacteriaceae; genus Brooklawnia; species Brooklawnia cerclae. The sequence continues at coordinate 2,596,936 of NZ_JAAMOZ010000001.1, forward strand.
GTCGCTGGCCGAGACGCTGGAGATCGACCAGATCGCCGAGCACCTCTACACGAAGGGGCAGCCCGACCCCGACCTCATCATCCGCACCTCGGGAGAACAGCGGCTGTCGGGGTTCCTCATGTGGCAGTCGGCGCACAGCGAGTTCTATTTCTGCGAGGCGCTGTGGCCCGACTTCCGCAAGCTCGACTTCTACCGCGCGCTGCGCTCGTACGCCCAGCGTGAGCGCCGCTACGGCCGGTGAGCAGCCGGACGACCGCCACCGGCGTGACAGATCTTCCCCAACTCACCCTCGCCGTCCCGCACCAGACCGTACGACCAGGGCACGTACTCGCCTGACGCGAACCACGGCGAAGTCTCGGTAAGCACTGTCACGCACGGCCCCCGCGGCAGCAAACCGCCCTCGTCCGCCGGGATCAGACCGTCGTCCCCCGCAGAGCCGAGCGAAGCTCACCCCAGTCGGTGATCGGCGCCTCGCACGTGTGCCCATGGCACACGAAGGCGGTCGCACTCCCCTCGAGCGGCTCGCGTCCGGCGAAGAGTTCGCCGAAACCGTCGGTGCCAGGGCGGCCCGTGACCACCACGCTCCCCCACGGGGCAAGCCGCCACGCGGCCCGGGTCAGCTCCGACAGCGGATCGGGCTCGTCGGCGACGACCACCACCTCCGCGGGTCCCGCCCCTCGTCCCGCCTCCCACTCGGAGAGCAGGTCGGCGAGTGCCCAGCCCGCGAACCGCGGTTCGGCGGCGAGTACGGGCCGCAGGGTCGCGGCGGCGGCGTCCGCCCGCTCGGCGAGGTCGGGACGATCGGCCAGCCGCGAGACCGCCCGCAACGCCATGACCATCAGACTGGTCGCGCTCGGGGTCGACTCGTCGTCCAACTGCCGCGGACGATCGAAGAGTTCCCGCGAGGCGCCGGCATCGAAGAACCCGCCGCCGGCGTCGGCGAACAGCTCGACCGCGCGGTCCACCACGGTCTCGGCCCGGCGAAGCCACACCGGGTCACCCCAGGCGCCGGCGAGACGGACGAAGCCCAGCGCCGCCGCCGCGTAGTCCGCGGTCACCCCGTCGGGCCCGCGCACACCGTCGAGGGTCGTGCGGGCCAGCACGCGGTGTTCCTCGTCCCAGTGCGCATCCCAGAGATACTCACCGGCCCGCGTCGCCAGGTCGAGCCATGCACGCTCACCGAACACGAGGGCGGCGACGGCCAGCGAGTCGACGAGCAGCCCGTTCCAGCCGGCGACGACCTTCTCGTCCCGGGCCGGACGAGGCCGGCGCCCCCGGATCGCTCGTAGTACGGCCAGCACGTTGGCGACACGCCCGGGGTGGGGAGCGCCGTGGAACTGGAGGGTGGACCGTCCGGTGCCGTCGGTGGGCGCGTGCGCACCCATGGGCAGGTTGCCGCCGTAGGTGACGTGGAACACCCCTTGCGCGAATCGCGAGTCCCTGCCCAGGTACTCGTCGAACTGGGCCGGCGTCCACAGGTAGTAGGCGCCCTCCTCGTGGCGTCCCTGGTCGTCGGCGGAATCGGCGTCCAGGCCGGCCGCGAACCCGCCCCGGGGCAGGAGCATGTCGGCCTCCAGCCAGCCGACGATGCCGCGCACCACCCGTTCGAACAGCTCGCGCTGCTCGGTGCCGTCACCGGGAACCGCGTGCAGCCAGCCGCGGGTGTAGGTACCGAGCAGAAGGGCGTTGTCGTAGAGCATCTTCTCGAAGTGCGGCACCTCCCAGCCGTCGTCCACCGCATAGCGGTGGAAGCCGCCACCGACCTGGTCGTGGATGCCCCCGCGCGCCATCGACTCCAGGGTGAACAGCGCGCGGTCGTTGGCGAGCGGATCGGTGCGTACCAGCAGCGCGTCCAGCAGCGTGGCCTGCGGGAACCTGGGCGCGTGCCCGAAGCCACCGTGCCCGGGATCGAACTGGGTGTGCACCACCGTGAGCAACCGGTGGGGAACCAGATCCGCCTCGGGGACGGGAACACTCGCGGGACGCCCGGCCTCGGCCATCCGTTCGACGATCGTCCGGGCGGACGACACCACCTCGTCCCGGCGGTCACGCCATGCCTCGGCCAGGACCTCCAGCAGCTGGCGGAACGACGGCAGACCTCCGGTGGGCTGCGGAGGGAAGTAGGTGCCGGCGAAGAACGGCCGACCATCGGGTGTGCAGAAGACGGTGTTGGGCCATCCCCCCTGCCCGGTGAGGGCCTGGGTGGCCCGCATGAACACCTGGTCGACGTCCGGACGCTCCTCACGGTCGACCTTGATCGCGACGAAACCGTCGTTCATGAGCGCACCGACCGCGGGGTCGCTGAACGACTCGCGGGCCATCACGTGGCACCAGTGGCACGACGAGTAGCCGATGCTCACCAGCACGGGCACGTCGCGGCGCCGGGCCTCCTCGAACGCCTCGGCCCCCCACGGCCACCAGTCGACGGGATTGTCGGCGTGCTGGCGCAGGTACGGGCTGGTCGCGGCGGCGAGGCGATTGGGCATGGGTCCCACTGAACCATGCCCGCCGCGCCAGCGTCCACACGGCCGTGCCGCCGGCCCCGGTGCGACGCCGATCGACACGGCATGGCCACCTGGCCACGGTCTCCCGGCCCGGCACCTCAGTCGTCGGGCTGGTCGTACCGCCACTCGTCGAGCCCACCGGGCAACGGCGGAGGCTGCGGCACCGCGTCGGCCCACGGTGGACGCTCACCCGTCGTCTCCTCCACCCAGTCGACATAGGCGTCCACGGCGGTCGGAAGGGTCGGATAGATACGTCCCGCGACCTCGCGACCGAACCCGGCCCGATCGAGGTCGGCCCTCGTCGACCGCTTGAGGCGCGCCAGTGCGAGCACGATGCCCCGGGACGACAGCTCGCGCCGCAGGTCGGCCAGCGCGTCGATCGCGGTGAGGTCGAGGCTGGTGTTGGCCTCGCAGTTGAGGACGAACCACTTCACCGGTCCCGGTGCGGAGTCCACCGCGCTCACGGCCCGATGACGGAAGTCGTCCGCGTTGGCGAAGAAGATGGGCGAGTCGTAGCGGAACACGACCAGGCCTGGCACCTGCGCCACGTGGGGGTAGTCGTGGACGTCGTGCATGCCGGCCAACCCGGGCACGAAACCCAGCACGCCGGCGTGGGGCTTGGCGATGCGGCGAAGCACGTCGAGCATGGAGCACACGACGGCGACACCGATCCCGATGAGCACACCGAAGCCCACCACGCAGGCGGCCGTGGCCAACGCAAGAATGAGCTCCGACATGCGGAAACGCCGAAGGCGCCGGAGATCGGGGAGGTCGATGAGCCGCAACGCGGCATAGATCACGACGCCGCCCAGGGCGGCCCGCGGAAACCCCGCCAGCACCGGACCCAGGAAGAACGTCGCCGCCAGCACGACGGCGAGCGCGACCAGCGAGTGCAGCTGGGTGCGAGACCCCATCGACTCCCCGAGCGCGGTACGGGACGCGCTGGACGACACGGGGAAACCGTGCGTCAGGCCGGCAGCGAGGTTCGCGAGCCCGAGCGCCAGCCACTCCTGGTTCGCGTCGGTCTCCTCCTGCCGCTTGGAGGCGAAGGCGCGTCCTGTGAGCACGGTGTCGGAGTAGCCGACGATCGCGATGCCGACGGCGGCCGGCAGCACCTGCATCCAATCGACGCCGGTCAGGCTCGGTATCCGAACCCCCGGCAACGCGGCACTCACCCGGCCCACCAGTTCCACCCCCAGCGCATCGAGCCCCGCGAGGTGCACGATCGCCGCAGCACCCACCATGACGATCAGTGGCCCGGGCCAGCCGGGAAACCAGCGCCGGAAGACGAAGAGCGCGGCGACGACCGCGACCGCCAGCACGAGTGTCGGTGTGTTGACCTGCGCCAGCTGCAGGGCCAGCGAGACGATCTCGTCCCAGGGCTGTTCGCCGGAGACGTCGACGCCGGTCACCTTGCCCAGCTGGCTCACGATCATGAGCACGGCCACACCGATCATGTAGCCGACGAGCACGGGCCGCGACAGCAGGTCTGCGAGGAAGCCCAGCCTGGCCAGGTATCCGAGGACGCAGATCAGGCCGGTGGACACCGCGACCACGGCCGCCACCTGGGCGTACCTCGCGGGGTCGGGTGCGGTCTGCCCGGCGGGGATGCCGAGCATCGAGGCGACGGCCACCCCGGTCATCAGCGAGGTCGTCGCCTCCGGCCCCAGCGACAGCTGCCGCGACGACCCGAAGATCGCGTACACGAGCAACGGCGCGACGACCGTCGAGAGCCCCGCCACGGCGGGTAGCCCGGCGACCTCGGCGTAGGCCATCACCTGGGGGACGAGGTAGGCCGCGACGGTGATGCCCGCCAGCAGATCGCCGCGCAGCCACGACCGGTCGTAGTGGACGAGCGCGTTCACTCCGGGCAGAACGGAAGCCCACGTGAACCCGCGGTTGCCCGTCCGTGAACTTCTCACCACCCAACGGTACGACGCCGTCCCGGCACGGCCCGCGAGCGGCGCGATATGCTTGTCTTGTGCCATGCCCGTGGTTCGATCCACCACCCCGGACGATGCGCCCGCGCTCGTCGACCTGTTCACCGACTTCGACCATCCCTCGACCGCCGACCAACTCCGGGCGCGCCTGGACCGCATCGCCGGCGACCCGGCGTACGCGTCCTGGGTGGCGACGACCGAGGAGCACCCTGTCGGTTTCGCCGCCGCCCACCTGATCCGGTCGATCGAGTACGACGGGCATGTGGCACAGCTCATCGGGCTGGTCTCCACCGCGGGCGAGCGCGGCCACGGCATCGGGACGCTCCTGCTCGGCACCTTCGAGCAATGGGCACGCGACAACGGTGCGGGCCGCGCGATGCTCGTCTCGTCCCACTACCGCACCGGCGCGCACCGGTTCTACGAGCATCGCGGCTACCTGAGCACCGGGTTGCGGTTCGTCCGATTGCTCGACGCCTGATGTGCCGCAAGGGCGTGTCGGCGCCGGGAATGTCGGACACTGGGGACATGGACACCACGAACACCGCTGTTCTCCTGATCGAATTTCAGAACGACTTCACGACGCCGGGTGGCGCCCTCCATGACGCGGTCGCCGGCTCGATGGCCGAGACCGGCATGCTCGCCAACTCCGCCAAACTGATGGACGCCGCGCGCGAGGCGGGCGCGACCATCATCCACATCCCGATCTCGTTCAAGCCTGGCTATTCCGAGATCACCAGCCACCCGTACGGCATCCTCGCCGGTGTGGTCGGCTCGCAGGCGTTCGTCGCCGGCGGCTGGGGTGCGGCGATCACCGACGAGATGACCCCCGCACCGGCCGACATCGTCGTCGAGGGCAAGCGCGGCCTGGACGCGTTCGGCAGCACGAATCTCGACTTCATCCTGCGCAGCAAGGGCATTCAGAAGGTCGCCATCGGCGGTTTCCTCACCAACTGTTGCGTCGAGTCGACGATGCGCACCGCCTACGAACGCGGCTACGACGTCGTGACGCTGACAGACTGCGTCGCGGCGACGAGCTCGCAGGAACACCAGAACGCGATCACCTACGACTACCCGATGTTCTCGCGTCCGATGACCGGCACCGAGTTCCTCGCCGAACTCAGCGGCGTCGAGGCGGTGGCGGACACCAGCCGCGGTTACGAGCCGGCACCGGCCTGAGCCGGGTCACCTCGTCCACAGGTCGGAGGGATCGGGCGGACGGGGAGGCTCGGGACGAAGCCCTGCGAAAAGGTCGTCCTCGGGCATCACCGTCCGCGCCGAGCTGTACACGAGTTGCCAGTCCTCGGTGGGCCACACGCGCTTCTGGATCTCGATCGGCACCTGGAACCACGGCCCGTCGGGGTCGATCTGGGACTCGTGGGCGCGCAGAGCCTCGTCGCGCACCTCGAAGAAGTCCGAGCAGGGCACCCGCGTGGTGATGCGGTGCTCGTGCTGACGGTCGCCCCAGCCGGCCAGGCGCTCGCTGTAGGGCGACTCGAGCCCCTGCTCGTGCATCGCCTTGTCGAGTGCCGCGTAGCGCCGCCGGTGGAAACCCATCTGGTAGTAGACCTTGGGCACCATCCATGTCGCACCGAGGTCGGGACGGTAGTCCTCGTCGGCGGCCAGCCGCAGGGCGACGATGCTCGCCTTGTGGCACTGGATGTGGTCAGGGTGCGGGTAGCCTCCCTGCTCGTCGTAGGTGGTGAGCACGTGCGGCCGGAACTCACGGATCACCCGCACCAGCGGCACGGCCGCCTCCGCCGGGCTCATGAGCCCGAAGCTGCCCTCGGGCAGAGCAGGCAGCGGATCGCCCTCGGGCAGACCCGAGTCGACGAAGCCGAGCGAGACGTGCTCGACCCCGAGGATCTCCCGCGCGCGCTCCATCTCCCTGCGGCGGATCTCGGTGATGTTCGCCCAGACGTCGGGGCGGTCCAGCCTCGGGTTGAGCACCGACCCCCGCTCGCCACCCGTGCAGGTGGCGACCATGACCCGCACGCCCTGCGCGATGTACATGGCGCTCGTCGCCGCGCCCTTGCTCGACTCGTCATCGGGGTGGGCGTGCACGTGCAGAAGACGGAGTCGTTCCCCGTCAGCGGACAGGGCAGCGGGTGGAATGGACATGGTTTCCATTCTGCACAGCCGCACCACACCCGGGTGGCGACGTCCCCGCATCGGGCTACGATGTGGGGATGGCTGATGACCGGACTGTATGGCTCACCCGGGAGGCTTATGACAAGCTTGCCAGGGAGCTCGAGTACCTCAAGAGCGAGGGACGACCTGCCGTCACCGCGAAGATCGCGGCCGCGCGCTCCGAGGGCGACCTCTCGGAGAACGGCGGATATCACGCCGCCCGCGAGGAGCAGGGGCAGATGGAGGGGCGCATCCTGCAGCTCGAGGCCATGCTGCGCGAGGCCAGGGTCGGCGATGTGCCCGAGAATCCGGACACGGTGAGCGTCGGGACGCTCGTGACGATCGCCTACGACGGAGACCCGGACGACCTCGACACGTTCCTCCTGGGATCGCGCGAGATGCTCGGGTTGGACGACGACATCAGCACGCAGGTCTTCAGCCCCCAGTCGCCCCTCGGCCGAGCCGTGCTCAACGCCACCAAGGGTGACGAGGTCAGCTACGAGGCCCCCAACGGCCGGACCATCCACGTGACGATCGTCGAGGTGTCGCCCTTCAAGGGCTGACACCGGGATCCGGCCGGACGACGCCTGCCGGGCCGACCGTCACGCATCGTCGGAGTCAGTCCTCGATACGGACGACGGCGCGTCCCATCACGACACCGATCTCCAGCGCAGCCGCACCGGTGCCGACGACGTACTCGTCCACGGTGCCGTGCGGTTCACCGGGCCAGCTCACCCGCCCGAGTTGCGTCTCGGAGCGGATAGTCACGTTGGCCCCCGCTGCGAGCCGCACGGTGAGGTTTCCCGACTCGACGCGCACGCGCGAGCGTCCTTCGCTGATCGGCCCCGTCAGCGTCGCACCGCCGGCCTGGACGAGAGCGTCGGTCACCTCGGTGACCCCGTTGAGGTTCGCGCTTCCCGCGCTGACGCGGATCTTCCCCAGGTGCGGCACCCCGATCGTGATGAGCCGGCTTCCCGTGACCTCCGCGTCCACGACGATCGCCGGGTTGACCCGGACGACCAGTTCTTGACCCAGCCCGATCGCCCTCAGATCGTCCAGAGTGCGCGGCGGGCGGATCACGCTGAAGCTGGACAGGTCGACGCCGATCTCGCCTTCGGTGCTGACCTCCAGGTCGGAGCCCCGACGGCGCAGCGTGTGCGGGCCCTCGACCGTGATGGTGGCGACGCTCGCGTCCCCGATGAGGCGGACGCGCCGGCCCACCGACCGCAGGACGACACGCTCGATCCCACGAGTGTTCTGCGTCCACCGGGGACCCTGGGGATCGGGGGCCGGGGCCTCGGTGCCCGGCTCGCCGGCCGCCGGAGGCTCGGGGGCCGCCTGCCTCACCGACGAGGCGAGGTTGCCGATACGTTCGAAGGCATGCCGGGCGAAGTCGCCGGCGTCCCGGACGAACCCTCCCGCGGTGGCGGCGATGTCGTCCATCTCGATGGTGAACAGCGGGGGGAGAGTGTTCTCGTCCTCGTCGCCCGGTTCGTTCCCGTCGGCGGGCGCGCCCTGGTCGGCGGATCGGTTCTCGTCGGCGGGCTCGTTCTCGTCCGTCCGGTCTTCTTCATCGGATTCGGGCGTCCCCGGTTCGGCGTCCTGAGGCGTGGCGGTGGCGGCACGCACGCGCTGGGGAGGCGCATCGTAGAGGGATTCGGCGTCGACGACCGGTTCCGGGTTCGGGTGCTCCAACCCGGCGATCAGGTCGGCGGCCCGGGCGGTGTCGATGGCACCGGCTGCGAGGTCATCCAGGATGCGTTTCAGCGCGTTGGGATCGCTCATGCGTTCAAATCTAGACGCGTGGCAGGTGCTTCAGCAGCGACGGGACGGCTTTCAGGGGCTGGTCAGGGACCTTGCACGTCGTCGGGACGACGTCCCCTGGTGGGCAGTTGGAGATCGTGCAGGTTCGGCAGGCGTCGTCCGGGCGTCTCCGGGCCCGGGTCCGGGTCCGCGCTGCGGATGCACCCGGAGACGAACGCGATCAGCGGAATGGCGAAGAACGCACCCGCGATGCCCGCGAGGATGGCCCCGGCCGTGATGCCCAGCAGCACCAACAGGGGATGGATCTCGACGGCCCGCCCCAGCAGCAGCGGCTGCAGCAGGTGTGACTCGACCCCCATCACCGCGACGAACACCACCAGCATGATCACCGCCTTGATCGGCCCGAGCGTGACCAGGACGACGACCACGGCGACAGTGCCGGCGATCATCGCCCCGAGGATCGGGACGAACGAGCACACGAAGGTGAGGGCCATGATCGCCAACCACAGGTTGCTCCCCAGGATGAGGGCGCCCAGCCCGGCCCCCACGCCGTCGATCGCTGCCACGGCGACAGCAGCTCGCACGTAGTGGGTCAGCGCCGTCCAGCCGCCCGACACCGCCGGCGAGATGGTGGCCAATGCGTAGCCGGGTAGCACTTTCGCGAACGCGCCAGTGATACGCCGTCCGTCCTTGAGGAAGAAGAAGGCCACGAACAGCGTCGTCACCAGCCCGGCGAAGAAGCTGCCGATGCCCGAGCCCGCGGTGGCCGCCCAGGTCGCGATCTGGTCCCTCGAATCCTCGACCGCCGAGACCATCTGCCTGATCCAGTCGTTGACCTGCGCCTCGCTGATCCTCAGCGGGCCGGTGGCCAGCCACTCCAGCACCTCACTGAAACCCGTGGTGGCAGTCGTGGACAGCTGCTGCCACTGGCTGGCGATCTGTGCCCCGACCAGGGCCAGGAGCCCCGAGACGACCAGCACCAGGACCAGCAGCGACGCGAGCGCACCGAGCCAGCGCGGCGCCCCCTTGCGCTGCAGCCAGGCGGTCATGGGCGACATGCCCGAGGCGATCAGCACCGCGAGCAGCACGGGGACGACGATCTGTCCCAGCTTCGACCCGAACGTCCACAGCCCGACCACCGCTGCACCCACCACGAGGAGACGCCACGACCAGCCCGCCCCCACACGCAGCCACAGAGGGACGTAGGCGAGGTCGTCGCGTGTGCTCGCACGTGGATCCGTGGAATCCCCACTCGTGCTGGCTGGCATCTGCACCCCCTCGTCGACTGCGCCCCAGCATAGGTGGGCACCCGCCATGTGCGGGCGCTTCGCAGTGCGGTCCATGCGCGAGTCGCAGTCGTCCGGCGTTCCGGTTTTCACCGGTCGGCTAGCCTGAGGCCCGTGACTCGCCTGCCTACCGGGCTCCCCCGCGACGTGTGGGTGCTCTCCCTCGTCGCGTTCCTCGTGGCCGTCGGGTTCGGGGTCATGGTGCCAGTACTGCCCGTGTTCGCCCGCGGTTTCGGCGTGAGCCAACTGGCGGTCGGCGCGGTCATCAGTGCGTTCGCGCTGTCGCGGCTGATCATGAGCCCGTGGTGCGGACGCCTCAACCGCGCGATCGGTGAACGCGTGGCGCTCGGCGTCGGAATCGGGATCGTCGCCGCGAGCACCGCCGGGGCCGGGCTGGCCCGGACGTACGCGCAACTGCTCGTCCTGCGCGGGCTGGGAGGCATCGGATCGGCGATGTTCAGCGTCGCCGCCATGACGCTGCTCCTCGCGTCCGCGGACGCATCGCTGCGCGGCCGGGCGTCGGCCCTCTACTCGGGAGGCTTTCTGCTGGGCGGCATGGCCGGGCCCGCCGTAGGCGGCGCGCTGGCCGCGATCTCGATCAGGGCGCCTTTCTTCTTCTACGCAGGCACCCTCGTGCTGGCCGGAGCCGCGGGCCTGCTGCTGTTGCGCACGCGGGCCGCGGCAACGGCCGAGGCTCCGGGCAGCGAGACGGGCCCGGCGCTGCGAGCCGTCGTCCGCGAGCCGCGCTATCAGGCGGCGTGCCTGGCGAACTTCGCGTCCGGCTGGCAGGCCCAGGGAGCCCGCTCGACACTCGTCCCGCTGCTGGTGGTCGAGGTGCTCGATCGCCCGACCTCGTGGACAGGTGTCGCTTTCGCGGTGGCGGCCGTCGTCCAGGGGCTGGCACTGGCCCCGGTGGGACGCGTCGTCGACACCTGGGGACGCAAGCAGGTGCTCGTCGGCGGGCTCACGGCGTGCGCCGTGTCGACGGCCGCGATCCCGTTCGCCCCCACGATCGCCTGGCTGATCGTCGCCCTGTGCGTCTTCGGCCTGGGGTCCGCCGCGATGTCGACCGCACCGACCGCCCTGGTGGGCGACGTGACGGGCGGAGCGGGCGGCACCCCGGTCGCGGTGTTCCAGATGTCGTCCGACGTCGGCTCGATCATCGGCCCGCTCGCCGCCGGTTTCCTGGCGGATCATTTCCCGCTGCCGGTTGCCTTCGCTGTGGGGGCGATCCTGATGGCGGGCGTCGGGCTGTGGGCGGCCGCGCTCCCGTCGAGTAGACGAGGCGATAGCGTGCAGGCATGACTCCCCGTCCGATCAACGAACTCATGGCACCCGACTGGGCCGCGGCACTGGCGCCGCAGGAGGACCAGATCCATCGCATGGGAGAGTTCCTGCGCACGGAGCTGCAAGCCGGTCGGGCCTACCTTCCGGCTGGTGACAAGGTATTACGCGCCTTCACCCGCCCCTTGTCCGATGTCCGGGTGCTCGTGGTGGGACAGGATCCATACCCGACTCCGGGGCATCCGATCGGGCTGAGCTTCGCCGTTGACCGGGGCGTCCGGCCCCTGCCGAAGAGCCTGATCAACATCTACCGCGAGCTCCAGTCCGACCTCGGCATCGCCCCGGCGGAGCACGGTGACCTCAGCGGATGGTTCGAGCAGGGCGTCCTGCTGCTCAACAGGTGTCTCACCGTCCAGCCCGGCAAGCCCGCGTCGCACCGGGGCAAGGGCTGGGAGCCCGTCACTCAGGCGGCCATCGAGGCACTCGCCGCGCGCGGCGGCCCGCTCGTCGCGATCCTGTGGGGACGCGACGCGCAGGGTCTGACTCCCCTGCTCCAGTCGGCGGGTGTCCCGGTGATCGCTTCACCGCATCCCTCGCCGCTGTCGGCGAGTGCGGGCTTCTTCGGATCGCGGCCTTTCAGCCGCGCGAACGAGGCGCTCGCCCAGCAGGGGGCAGCCCCGATCGACTGGAATCTCGGCTGATCCCGTACCGAATGCGGCCCGTTGCGATGAGCGTGGAAGATTGTGGTTCGACTACGCATCACAATCTTCCACACTGTTCCTACGGCCCTGTCACAACGATCCTCATGAGCCCCGAAACGACGTCTCCTTCGCGATGATCCCCTCGATCATCGCGAGCGGTACGTCGAAACTGCGTGCCGGGAACTTCCGCGTCCGGAACCCGGGGCACGACAGCCGCAACCAGTCATGCCCGAAACGACGCACCACGGACACGCTCACGCGAGCCAGGGGCCAGCGCTCCTCAGCACGCCCGAAAGCCGACGGGAACACGACCTCGTTCCCCTCGATCGCGAATGCGTGAGGCGCCGCGAACGGCACCGGATCGTCCACCGAGCCTGGAGGAAGATCCCGCAGGCCGCGCAGGTGACGCACACCGTTCCAGACCGCCACGGCGCCCGCACCCGCGAGAAACGCCATCCCCAGCAGTTCCCACGTCGGGCCCAGAAGCACGCGGACCGTTGTGCCTGCCAGCGCCGCGACGATCAGCACACCGCCGAGCCAGCAGTTCGCGACGGCATTGCGACGCACGCTGCGACGAGTGGGCGCAGAAGAACCTTGCGTCCACTTCGAAAGCTCGATGACGATCCTCGACTGGCTCACGCGGGCAGCCTAATGGGCTGTTGGCCCATGCCGCGGGACACAGCCCGGACCCGGCGACACCGCCTGCCCATACGACCCCCGGTAGCCGACGGCCACCGGTGCGGGCAGTGTCCACCAGACACGCCCTAGAGTGCGGGCATGCGGGACGACTACCTCCGGCGTTTTCGGGCCACGGTCGCGGCACTGGCCATGGCGTCGGCCGCGTGGGCCGCACTGATCGTCCGCACGCCCGCTTCGGCGGTCGACCGCTCGAACCTCGTCACGTTCCTGGCGATGTTCCCGGTCGCCGGCGCGGTGACGTCGCTCGCCGGCCGCTGGCCGTCCCGCATCGCCGGTTGCCTCGGCGGGCTGGCCTCCGTGACCGGCGTCGTCGGCTACCTTGCCTCGGCCGGTTGGGCGCCGTGGGTGTTCGCGGGAGCCGCCATCATGAACGTGGCGACCCTCGTCACCACGGTTGCATCCAGGGGTGACACCCGCCGGCCCTAGGCTTCCGGCACATGTACTACAGCGCGCCCTACCTGGCCACTGGCGCATCAGATCTGCTCGCCCTGCGTGGGGACGTCTCGCAGGCCAGCGCGTTCGCGACGACCCACCTGTCGAAGGTGTCCGCGAGCGACGGCGGCCTGATCTACCGCCACTTCCTCGGCGGGCACGAAGATGCGATGGCGAAGCTCGATGGTCTGCTCGACGCGATCCACAAGCTCCTGGGGAACTCGGCCGACCGTATCGACGAGACGATGCTCGCGTACTCGTCGACCGAGCAGGCCAACCTCGACGAGGTCGAGAAGCTGTGGGAGGCCCTCGACAACGCACCCGACATCCCTCCGCTCGGGCCGCCACCCGACGGCGGCCTCACCGCCGGGCCCCTCCCCTCGTCCGGCCTCGCCACCCCCGAAACCAACATCGGGCACTGGATCTTCGATGTCCTGAGCTGGCCCGATTACCTGTCGATAGGTTCTTGGCTACGCAAGATATTCGGCTGGATCTGGCAGGCAGTCGCAGGGGACGATCCCTGGCAGATGCTGTGGAAGTGGCTGGGCGGAGACTTCGAAGCCATCGGGCTGGCCGCCGGAGCATGGCAGGAACTGGGCGACTGGTTCGACGACATGGCCGGCGAACTCGGCGTCCGCATGCAGATCATGTTCGGCGGCTGGTACGACAGCACCGATGCCACCGCCGCCGGATCCTACTTCGCCCAGGCCACCCAGGCCATCGCCGCCGCCGAAGGCCCGATGGACGACCTGTTCCGGCTCTACAACGACGTCGCCTGGTCGTCCTACGGGTTCTTCCAAGCCATCTACAGCCTCATCGACGCGGCGATCGACGCCCTCGTCGCCACGCTGATGGGCGGGACGAGCGTGCTCGAGGCGATCGCGGCAGTGTTCTCAGGGGGTGCCACAGCAGTGCCTGCGGCGGCCAGCGCGATCATCGCCGCGGTCGAGACCCTGTCGGCGGCGTGGGGCTACATGATGACCGCGGTGTACGGGGTGGTCGGCATCGGGGCCCTCGTGGGCGCCGCGACCACCCAGATCGAATGGGTCGCGATACCGGAAGGCTGAACCATGTCACTGCCCCAGATGAATCCGCTGGCCGCCAAGCTCATGGGCGGCACCGATTTCCGCCGCCGGTTGCGCGACCAGATCCTCGCCCGGGCCGCCGAGACCGACGACCCGGCCTTCGCACAACGCCTCCGTGAGGCAGCCGACGGCAAGCGGCCCCTGCGCACCCTGCTGCACGATCCCGCCTTCCTCGCGTCCATGAAGATGGACGGCCCGGACGCCGAGCGGCGGCTCGACGAGGCGATCGCCGAGGCCGGGCCGCCGGCGGGGACGCCGGAAGAGGTACGCGAGCAGTGGCGCGAGAAGCTCGCCGAGATCGGCATCCCTGTACCCGATGCCGAGGAGGCCCGTGCGCTGCTGCCCGACGTCCTCGAGTTGCAGCAGCGCGCCCGCGAGGTGCTCGCCGCCGACCGTGCGAACAACTGGGGGCACGACCGCTGACGCTTTCGGGCGCCCACACGGCGTGCCTCCCCGTAGGCTGGGGGCCATGCGCATCTCCCTCGTGCTGGGTTCCGGCGGCGCCCGCGGCTACGCTCATGTCGGCGCGATCCGTGAGCTCGAGGCCAGGGGACACGAGATCGTCGCGGTGGCCGGGGCATCCATCGGCGCGCTGGTCGGCGGCGCGCTGGCCGCCGGAAAGCTGGACGAGCTCGCCGACGCCGCACTGCATCTGTCGCGCACCGACGTGTGGATGATGTTCCGCCCCTCGCTGAATCAGGCAGGGCTCATCAAACCCGACCGGGTGATGAACGCGTTGCGTCGCATCATCGGCGACGTCCGCATCGAGGACCTGCCGGTCCCCTACACCGCCGTCGCCACCGACCTGCTCTCCCGGCGGGAGGTCTGGTTCCACGAGGGCCCGCTGCTCGCGGCGATCCGGGCGTCCATCTCGATCCCGTCGGTGTTCACCCCCGTCATGTTGCAGGGGCGCCTCCTCACTGACGGCGGGCTCGTCAACCCCCTGCCGATGGAGACCTCGCTGCGTCTCGACGCCGACGTCACCGTCGCGGTCTCGCTGTTCGGCCCCGATCCCGGCCTGGGCGCCGCAGGGGCGATCGAGGTGTCGTCCGACAAGCACGACACCACCAACCCGCTGACCCGCCTCTCGGAGCGCATCGCCGGGGCGCTGCCCACCATTCCCGCGTTGAGCCATGCCGGCCCCGAGCAGGACGACCCGTTCGACCCGCTGCCCCCCGATCTCGACATCGGGGACATGGTCGTCATGTCGCTCAACGTCATGCAGGCACGCATCCAGGCGTCCCGCATCGCGGTCAACCCGCCGGACGTGCACATCGAGGTGCCGGTCAGCCTGGCGTCGACCTTCGATTTCGGCGACGCGGAGCGCATCATCGAGACCGGGCGCGAACTCGCCGCCGCGGAGTTCGACCGCGTGGGGCTCTAGGGAAACGCTGATCAATGATCCCTGAGCCTGTCGAAGGGTCGTGGAACTGTCGTCCGGAAACGGGCTTCGACAGGCTCGGCCAGCGTTGCTCGCATTGATCAGCGTTTTCCTGGGGCTCCGGAACTTCTTCCACCTGGCGTGCTTCACCCCGCGCATACGATTGAAACATGTACAACTTTGCTCGTCCCACCCCGATCCAGGTGGATGCCGCGCATGCGCTGCCCGGACGCACCGCCCCCGTGCTGCGCATGCCGTTCGTCCACCGCATCTTCGGCGAGCCCCTCGACGCCGAGCATCCCGGCACCGACGTGGCGTACTTCGCTCTCGGCTGCTTCTGGGGTGCCGAGAAACTGTTCTGGCAGGTTCCCGGCGTCGTGTCGACCGGGGTCGGCTACATGGGCGGATACACCCCGAACCCCACCTATGAAGAGGTGTGCTCCGGGTTCACCGGTCACGCAGAGACCGTCCGCGTCGTGTTCGATCCCGCGCGCGTGTCGTACGGCGACCTGCTGACCGTGTTCTTCGAGAACCACGACCCGACGCAGGGTTTCCGCCAGGGCAATGACGTCGGGACGCAGTACCGCTCCGCGATCTTCGCGACCTCGCCCGAGCAGCGCGGACAGGCGATCAGCGCCCGCGACGCGTTCCAGAAGAAGCTGGGGGACGCCGGCTACGGCACGATCACGACCGCTGTCGACAATGCCGGCGACTGGTACTGGGCCGAGGACTATCACCAGCAGTACCTGGACGCCAACCCGAACGGCTACTGCCCCGTTCACGCCACCGGCGTGAAGTGCGGTTGAGCTGGATCCTCGTCCCTTCGACAAGCTCAGGGAGCGTACGACAGTTGAGTTGAGTCCCTTGTCCCTTCGACAAGCTCAGGGAGCATACGACAGTTGAGTTGACTCCCTCGTCCCTTCGACGAGCTCAGGGACCGCACAACGGCCGAGTTATGCCTTGTCCCTTCGACAAGCTCAGGGAGTGTACGGCGGCTGAGCTTGTCGAAGCCCCTGGTCAGCCCTGACGCTCGACCCAGGCCGTGAACTCGTCGTCCGGGACGAGGCTCCACTGGGTGGGCACATCGGCGTCGAACTCGTCGGCCACCCACTCACGAAATGGCTCCAGGGCCGCGATGGCCTCCTCGTCGTCCGGGGGCTCGTCCAGGAACATCGGCACGAGTTCGACGTAGCCGATCGCGATCGCCCGCAGGAAGTCGACACCGGTGTCGGCTATCAGGAACGCATCACCCTCCGATGTCAGGCCCACGAATCGCTCGCGGTCGCCCTCGTCCAGCCACAGGCAGGCCAGGCTCCCGTCCGGCGCGATCTCACCCAGCGGCACGAGGCGCTCAGGGGCGGGCGAGTCGTCGTTGAACCATCCGTCCAACGAGGCGTCGGACGCGAAGACGACGCCCAATTGGCTGTCGGGCTCGTACGGGGTGAGGAAATAGCCGTTCTCGTCCGTACGGCCCCACCCCTGGTCCTCCATCCACTCCCAGGCCCGCTCCAGTGGCTCGGGGACGAGCAGACCCGCTGGCAGACTGGGCGTGAGGTGATCGAGCATGGTCGACATGCGTACACGCTAACAGTCGCCCGCTTGGCGCGTTGACCAGACGATTCACACCGTCGGGCCGATACCGGGGCACTGCCTCGCACAGGCGCGACCGACGACCGGGAGCGCCCGTTCGCCCGCCCTTCAAGGTGCTCGGCCGAGCACCGCATATGCCTGCCGAAGGCGTCACCTGGGTCAGCCGGGATCAACGTGGAAAGTTGTGGTTCGAGTACGCACCACAACTTTCCACGTTGATCACCACGGCCTCGATCAGCCCGGGATCAGCTCGTCGAGGACGACCGCGACGCCGTCCTCGGTGTCGGCGAGCGTCACACGGTCGGCCGCCGCGAGAGCCTCCGGCACCCCGTTGGCCATGGCGACGCCCAGCCCGGCCGCCTTGAGCATCGGAATGTCGTTGTGGTTGTCACCGAAGGCGATGGATCGCTCGACAGGTATGCCCAGTGCCTCGCACAGGCCGGCCAGTGCCTCGCCCTTGGTGACACCACGCGCGTTGACCTCCAGCAGGAAGTCGGCCGAGAACAGTATCTCGGTCTGCTCACCGAACCGGGAGACCAGATCCGCCTCCAACCGCACCAGTTCGGCGTGGTCGCCGCCGAGGAGCACCTTGCACGGAGCGAAGCCGATGATGCTCGGGTCGGCGAGTTCGACCGAGGTGGTGCCGTTCGCGCCCGTCTCGAAGGCGACCGCGTAGCTGTCGGGGCGGTTCGTGAACACCTCCGCGCCCTCGGGCACCATCACGACGACGTCGAAGGCGAGCGCCCGTGCGATGACCTGCCTGGCCAGAGCGAGGTCGAGGCGGTGGGAGAAGAGCGTCGTGCCGTCCCATGCCTGCACCGCGGAGGCGCCGTTGAAGCCGATGAGATAGAGGCCGTCGGTGTCGATGTCGAACTTCCGGGTGATGTTCAGGAGCCCCGTCGTGGCCCTGCCCGAGACGATCACGAACCGGACCCCCTGACGCCGCACGCGGCGAATCGCCTCACGCGTGCGGGGAAGGATCTCGTCGTGACCGATGGGGAGCAGAGTGCCGTCGAAGTCGGTGGCGACCAGCGCGTAGTCCATGGTGTCCTTCGTCGGGAGGGCGGGTGGGCACAGGCCCCCTCAAGTGTGCCCCACCGCTGGATGTCATCCAGAACCTGACCGAGAACCGGTATCATCTACGAGGTGGCCGAAGCCGATCCGATCGTGACACGTCCGCCGCATGAGCCCGGACGCCATGGCCCGGCCTCGCGCTCGTCGGCTCCCGGCGAAACACCCCACCACGGACCCGCCCCCAAGGCGCCGCTCGCGCGCGGCGTGCGGGACGCGACCCCGCGATGGGTGCTGTGGCTGTCGATGGGGCTCGCGTGGGCCGAGGCCGTCGCGGTCGCCCTCGTCTTCGTCCTCGCCGGGGAGGCCATCGACCTCATCGCCGCGAACGAACCGCTACGAACCGGCCGGATCGCAGGAATGATCGGGCTCGTCTGGTTCGCCGCGGTCTGCGCGGGCGCGGGCGCCTGGCTGTCGCAGTGGGCGGCCTCGGACACAGAACGTCACCTGCGCCGGCTCGTGGTCGCGCGGGTGTTCCACAACGGGGTCACGCGCACCACGGGACGCTCCGGGGAACTGCTCTCGCTGGGGACACACGCGGTCGAGCGCGCCGCTCACTATCGTGCCGGATTCCTGGGCCCGATCATCGGCGCTCTGACCACACCTCTGCTCGTCCTGGCCATCATGGCGCTCACGGTCTCCCCGGGAATCGCAGGCCGGCTCGCCCTGCTGATTCTCCTGGTGCCCTTGGCCATCGGCGGGTTCCAACGCCTCGTCCGACCGATCGGAGCCGCATACCGCAGGTCGCAGGCGCGTCTGACCGCCGGCTTCCTCGAAGCGATCCAGGCGCTCGACACGCTCGTGTACGCCCGGGCGGCGGGCCGCACGGCGGCCGACCTCGCCAGGCGGGGCGAGGAGCACCGGCGCAGCCTCATGCGCCTGCTCGCCGGCAACCAACTGCTCATCTTCGTCGTGGACGCCGCCTTCTCGCTCTCGATCGTCGTCGCCGCGGCCGGCCTGGCCACCGCACGCGTCGCCGACGGCCGCCTCAGCCTCGGCGGCGCCGTCGCAATCCTGCTGATGACGGTGCTCGTCATCGGCCCGGTCGACGTCGTGGGCCAGTTCTTCTACATCGGCATCGGCGGGCGTGCCGCCCAGCGGCAGATCAGCACCCACCTGACGGCCACCGGCGAGCCCGCCTCGGGCGAATCGTCCTCCGCCGCACCATCGGGGGACGCCGGCGACGCTCTCGTCCTCGACGGGGTGGACGCCTCCTGGCCGGGCGGGCCACCCGTGCTGCGTAACGTCTCGTTCCGGGTGGGACGCGGCGAGCGCGTCGCCCTGGCCGGGCCGAGCGGGGTCGGGAAGTCCACGGTGAGCGCGCTGTTCCAGGCCCATCTGCTTCCCACCGCGGGGCATGTCGTCGTCGACGGCCTCGACACCGTGCGATCCGACCCGGCCGCCGTCCGTGCCCGCCTTGCCGTGGTCGAGCAGCGCACGTTCCTGTTCGTGGGCACGATCGCCGACAACCTCCGCGTCGCCGCGCCCGGCGCCGACGAATCCGCGATGTGGCGGGCGCTCGACCTCGCGGGCCTCCGGCAGGAGGTCGAGGCCATGCCCCGGCGGCTGGACTCCCCGGTCGGTGAGCACGGCGCGCTGCTGTCGGGCGGGCAGGCCCAGCGCCTCGCGATCGCACGGGCGGCGCTCCGCGACGCACCCGTCCTGATCCTCGACGAGCCGACCTCCCAGGTCGACCTCACGTCCGAGACCGCGATCGTCGACGCGCTCGACAGGCTCGCGGCCGGGCGGACGGTGCTCGTCATCGCCCACCGGCCCGGCGCGATCCTCGCCGCCGACCGGGTCATCAACCTCACCGGGGAGGACAACCGATGAGTTCCCGCGCATCCGGAAGAATCGCCCTGACCCGCTGGCTGGTCGGCCACACGCGCAACCTCCTTCCGCCGCTGTGGGGCTCGGTGATCGCGCGGGTGCTGGGCCAGTTGCTCGGCGTGGCGCTGTTCGTCGTCGCGGCCGATGCCCTGACCCGGGCGGCCACGGGGCAGACGGTGCCGATCCTCCCGCTGGTCGCCGGCCTCGCGGGCATTTCCCTCGTCAAGGCCCTGTTGCGCTACCTGGAGCACTACGCCGGCCACTGGGTCGCCTTCACCGCGCTCCAGCGCCTGCGGGAGCTCTTCGTCGACCGGCTCGTCCCCCAGGCCCCGGCCGCGACTCAGGGGCGTGCGGGTGCAGAGCTCACCGAACGCGGCACCCGCGACATCGATCGGATCGAGGTCTTCTTCGCGCACACGCTTCCCCCCGCCGTGGCGGCTGTCGTCGTGCCCGCCGTCGCCCTGGTCTGGCTGGGCGTGGGTGTCGACGCCCGGCTCGCCCTCGTCCTCGCACCGTTCATCCTCGGGGTGCTCGTCGCGCCGTTCGCCGCGGGGCATGCGACCTGGCGCGCCGCCCGCAGGGTCGCCGCCCGCCGCGGACAAATCGCGGCTCACCTCGGCGACGACGTCCAGGGCATCCGTGAGGTGCTCGCCTTCGACGCGTCCTCGCGCCGCCTGGCCGAGATCGACCAGCTCGATCGGACGTTGCGGGACACGCGCTCGCGGGCCGGGGTGGGCGAGGGAGCACGCAGGGGCGTCTCGGTCGTCCTGCAGGGTGTCTCGCTGGTGGCGGTGCTCGCGGTGGCGGCCGCCTCCGGCCTGCCCGTCTCGCACACCGTCACCGCGCTGGCGGTGGGGGTCGCCCTGTGGGGCCCGGCCCGGGGTGTGGACGACTTCGTCTCCGGCCTCGACGCGGCGTTCGCGGCCACGGCTCGCGTCCGGCAGATCGTCGACGCCGCGCCCGTGGTCGGCGACCCACCCGACCCCGTTCCCCTGGGCACCGGCTCCGCGATCTCACTGTCCGATGTGACGTTCAGCTACCCGGACTCCGGCGAGCCGGCGCTGGCCGACGTGTCGCTGGAGATCGCCGAGCATGCCTGGACCTACGTCGTCGGCGTCTCCGGCAGCGGGAAGTCCACGCTCGCGGGGCTCGTGCTGCGCGGCTGGGACCCGGGCTCGGGTGTCGTCCGGGTCGGCGGGACCGATATCCGCACCGTTGCGCTCGACGCGTTGCGCTCCCGGGTGGCACTGGTGTCGCAGCGTCCGACCCTGCTGAGCGGCACCCTGGCGGACAATCTCCGCCTGGCCGACCCGGATGCCGACAAGGCCCGGCTCCATGCCGCACTGGAGACCGTGGGCCTGGACGACTGGGTGGCGAGCCTGCCGAAGGGCCTGGAGACCCCTGTCACCGAACGCGGGCTCGGGGTCTCCGGCGGGCAGCTCCAACGCCTCGCACTGGCCAGGGCGCTCGTCGCCGATCCCGGTGTCCTGATCCTCGACGAAGCCCTCAGCCAGCTGGACGCGGACACCGCCGTGCTCGTCCGGACGCGGCTCGCCGCCCGGGCCGGTGGGCTGACGATCGTGGAGATCACGCACAGGGCCGACCTGATCGGGGACGAAGCACCCGTGGTCGTGCTCGACGCGGGCCGTCTGGCGCAATCAGGACGTGCGGGCGACCTGCGGGCGGCCGAAGGGCCCTTCACCCGCCTGGAGTAGCCGGGCGAAGGGCACCGTCGGGCCCGGTTTCTATGCCGGCAGCGGGTCGAACGCGGTCTCCTTGATGGTCAGGGCCGCGATCGCCGCACCGGCGGATGTGACGACGAGGTAGACGGCAGGCACCCAGATGCTCCCGGTGGCGCCGATCAGGGCGGTGATGACCGCCGGCGCCGCACCGCCGAAGATCGCCGTGCCGATGTTGTAGCCGAAGCCGTAGGCCACGGTGCGGATGTGGGTGGGGAACAGTTCGAGGAGCGTGGTCTGCAGCACCCCGTTCGTCCCGGTGAAGATGACGGCCATGACGATGGTCCCGACGAGGGCAAGGCCGATCGATCCCCGTGTGAGCAGCCAGTAACCGGGGAACCCGAAGACCACCATCAATCCCGCCGAGCCCGCGAGCATGGGTTTGCGTCCCACGCGGTCGGACAGACGCCCGGCCAGCAGCGCCGTGAAACAGCTCACGAGCAGGGCCGCACCGGTGACGACCAGGCCCTGCACCTGGCTGAAGTCGAGGTAGGAGGTCATGAAGCTCGGCATGTAGGTGAACAGGACGAAATAGCCGGAACTGTTGAACAACGGCAGCACGATGGTGAGGAACATCCCGATGCGGGCCTGACGGCTCCTGAATGCCTCGGCCAGCGGATTTCGGGAGACCAGACCGGAGGACTTGACCTTCGTGAACTCCGGGGATTCCCCGGCGCTGAGCCTGATCCACAGGGCGGCTATTCCCATGGGAAAGGCGAGCAGGAAGGGAATACGCCATCCCCACCTGACCATCGACTCGGTATCGAGGCCCGCGGTGAGCGCGGCGGCCAGGCTGATCCCGAAGAGCATCGCCACGAATGTCGAGGAATTGGCGTAGCTCACCACTCGGCCGCGTTTCCCGGCGGGCGCGTGTTCGGCGAGATAGGAGTTTCCGATGCCGGTTTCCGCGCCCATCGAAAACCCCTGCACGAAACGAAGGAGCACCAACAGGACGGCCGCCGCCGGCCCGATCGAGGTGGCGGGCGGCAGGAGCCCGATCAGGCCGGTCGCCGCGCTCATCAGCGTGATGAGCAGGATGAGCACCGTGCGCCGTCCGATCCTGTCTCCCAACTGGCCTCCGACCGCGGCACCGAGCGGACGCATGAAGAACGGGATCCCGAACGCGATGAACGTCAGCAACAATCCGGTGGACGGGCTGCTTTCCGGGAAGAAGACGAGCGCGAGGGTTCCCGCCAGGAACCCGTACACGACGTTCTCGTACAACTCGACGAAAATGCCCGCCAGTCCCGCGGGAATCGCCTTGTTGTCGAACGGTGTCGGTTCTTCCGGACTGCTGTCGATCATGGGATCGGCATTCACGTCACCGACGCCGGTCACAGGGTTGTTGCTCATCGTTCTCCTTCGTCATCATTGCCGAAGTACACCAGAGATGCGTGGACCATGTCATGGGTGCCCGCGCACGTCCGGCGTGAGAGAAATCGGCCCTGCGCGGCACCGCTGCACCACATTCTTGGCCGTCAGTGCCCGTCGGCAACCGAATATCCCATAGCCGATCGGTATGGGGACAGAACAACCGGTTATGCGTCGGCCGACGCCCGCGTGGCGCCCTGGCCCTGCGACAGGGCACGCGACACCTCGTCGAACGTCATGAGGCCCTCCGCCACCACGAGTTCGGCCAGGGAACGCCCGCTGGCGAGTGCGGTCCTGGCGATCCGCGCCGCCGCGCCGTAACCGATGTGCGGCGTGAGCGCGGTGACGGCCCCGACGTTGTCCGACACCATCCGGGTGAGTCTCGCGGTGTTGGCCGTGATGCCGTCCACGCATTCGAGGCGCAGCATGCGGCACCCGTGTTCGAAGATGCCCAGCGCACTCAGCAGCGAATGAGCGATGACCGGCTCGAAGGCGTTCAGTTGCAGCTGGCCGGCCTCCGCGGCCAGCGTCACCGTCAGGTCGGCCCCGACGATCGTGAAGGCGATCTGGTTCACTGCCTCCGGTATCACCGGGTTCACCTTGCCGGGCATGATGCTGGAGCCGGCCTGCCTGGCGGGCAGGTCGATCTCGTGCAATCCGGCCTGGGGACCAGAGGCGAGCAACCGCAGGTCGTTGCTGATCTTGGACAGCTTCACGGCGGCCCGTTTGAGCGCCGCCGAGCAGGTCAGGAAGGCCCCGGGGTCGCTCGTCGCCGCGACGAGGTCGTCCGCGCCACGAATCGGGCGCCCGGTGATGCGCGCGAGTTCGGTCAGCACACGCTGCCGGTAGCGAGGATCCGTGGTGATGCCGGTACCGATGGCCGTGCCCCCGAGATTCACCTCGTAGAGCAGGGGCAGCGCCTCGTCGAGACGCTCGGCATCGGCCGCGAGCGTCGAGGCGAACCCGTGGAACTCCTGCCCGAGCGTCATGGGGACGGCGTCCTGCAGCTGCGTGCGCCCCATCTTCGGGATCGAGTCGAACTGGTCGCCCTTCCGGTCGAACGCGTCGCTGAGCGCACGGAGCTCAGCGACGGCCGACACGAGACGCGCCGCGACCGCCAGCTTGACCGCGGTGGGATACACATCGTTGGTGCTCTGCGAGCGGTTGACGTCGTCGATCGGATGGATACGGGCCCCCTCACCGTGGCGCCCGGCCAGCTCCAGCGCGCGGCTGGCGATGACCTCGTTCGCGTTCATGTTGGTGGACGTGCCCGCACCCCCCTGGAGCACGTCGACGGGGAACTGATCGCGCAGGCCCCCGTCGATGATCTCCTGGCAGGCGCGCTCGACCGCATCGGCCTTCCATCCGGCGATGAGCCCGAGGGAGGCGTTCGCCCGGGCCGCGGCCTGTTTGACCTGTGCGAGCGCGGTGACGAGCCCCGGGTGGGACGCGACGCTGATCCCGGTCACGGTGAAGTTGTGCCGCGCGCGCTCGGTCTGCGGCCCCCAGTACGCGGACGCCGGAATGCTCGCCAACACATCCTCCGGCGTGGACGCGTCCGGAGCGTTCCGCGCGGTGTCGCTGTTCCCCACCGTGGACGAGTTCACCCCCTCGGGGGCCGTGTCCTCTCCGGGTCCGTGTGTGACGACGGCATGCATCTGCGACATCCTCCGTAGTTGATTCAGGGTTGGATGGAACCGGACTCAAGAGGGGACGGACTCGCCGTCACCGGGCGAGGTAGCCGCCGTCCACGGGAAGGATCACCCCGTGGACGTAGCGGGCAGCGCCGGACGCGAGGAACAGTGCCGCCCCGGCGATGTCGGCCGGATCGCCCCACCGGCCCGCCGGGATACGTTCGAGGATCTGCCGGTTCCGCACCTCGTCGGCCCTCAGGGGAGCGTTGAGCTCCGTGTCGATGAATCCGGGCGCGATCGCGTTCACGTTCACTCCCTGGGACGCCCACTCGTTGGCCAGCGATTTCGTGAACTGCCCGACCGCGCCCTTGGACGCCGCGTAGGCCGCAGCGGTGAACCCGCCGGTGAAGGAGAGCATCGAGGCGATGTTGATCACCGTCCCCGACCCGCGGGCGAGCATGGGCCGTCCCAGGGCCTGGGTCAGCTGCGCGACGGCCCGGAGGTTGACCCGCAGCACCTGGTCCCACTCGTCCAGCGGGAACTGCTGGAAGGGGTGGCGGATGTTGACCCCTGCGTTGTTCACCAGGATGTCGACGCGATGCTCCCCGAGGATCTGCTCGACGACCCCGGCGACGGCATCGGAGTCGGTGAGGTCTGCGGGAACGAACCGGAACCTGTCCCCCAGCCCGTCGGGCTCGGTGCGCTGCACCGAGATCACTGTCGCCCCGCTCGCCACGAACGCATCGGCGATGGCCCTGCCGATACCCGCCCGGGCGCCTGTGACCACCGCCGTGCGGCCGGTGAGGTCGACCTCCAGGCCCGGCCGTTCGACACGGCCGCCGTCGATGTCAGCCAATGCGGATGCCCCCGTTGATGTTGTAGGTGGCGCCGGTGATGTAGCCGGCGTCCTCGCCGATGAGGAACTCGATGAGTGCCGCGACCTCGTTCGTGGTTCCGAGGCGGCCCACCGGCAGCTGCGCCAGGAAGGCCGGCTTGCGATCGTCGGTGATGCGTCCGCCCATGATGTCGGTGTCGATCGTGGCCGGCGACACCACGTTCACGGTCACCCCGTAGGGGGCCGTCTCGAGCGCGATGGCACGGCAGAAGCTCTCCACGGCACCCTTGGACGCCGCGTAGCACGACTTGCTGTAGGTGCCGCCGCCGTTCTGCGCGGCGGTGGAACTGAGCCCGACCACTCGTCCGTACCCACGGTCGACCAGGCCGGGCATGACACGCCGGGTCATCAGGAACGTCCCGGTCGCGTTGATGCGCAGCACGCGCTCCCACGTGGCGAGGTCGAGGTCGAGGAACGGCACCGGCGAGCTCACACCGGCGATGTTCACCAGGGCGGTCACCGCGGGCAGCCCTGCCTCGACGCGCGAGACCGCGGAATCGACGCTCTGCTCGTCCGATATGTCGACCCCCACCCCCAACGCCTGAATACCGTGGTCGGCGGCCAGCGAGGCCGCCAGTTCGGCGACCACTCCCTCGTCCAGGTCGAGAAGGGCGAGGTTCCACCCGGCCCGCGCGAGCCGGGTGGCCAGCGTCCGGCCTATGCCTCTGGTGGAACCGGCACCGGTTATCACGGCCGTCTGCACGGCGTTGTGTTGAGTCATGAGTCCCTTCCTCGGATCATTGCGGATTGCCCATCGAATCGGTGACGCTGCTGCCGACCACGCGTCAGACGAGGGTGCGCACCGCGGCGTCGATCGCCGCGAGTGCCTGGCTGATGGTCGCCTTGTCGGTCGCGAACGAGATGCGGAAGTACGGCGACAGCCCGTAGGCGGCACCGTGCACCACGGCCACACCGGCCTCGTCGAGGAGGAACAGCGCGACGGCCTCGTCGTCGTCCAGTCGCACCCCCTTCGGGGTGGTCCTGCCGATCAGGCCCGAGCAGTTGACGTAGGCGTAGAACGCCCCGTCGGGCTTCACAGCGCTGAGCCCCGGTACGGCGTTGATACCGGCCACGACGAGGTCGCGTCGCTCCTTGTAGACCGCGACGGTCTTCGGGACGAAGCTCTGGTCACCGCTCAGCGCCGCGGCCGCGGCGGCCTGGCTGATGGAGGCCGGGCACGAGGTGATCTGCGAGATCAGCGTGTTGATCGCCTTGACCAGGAACGACGGCCCCAGGCCGTACCCGATCCGCCATCCGGTCATCGCGTAGGTCTTGGACACTCCGTTGACGAGGAAGACGCGCTCGCGCAGGCCCGGCGCCGCCTCGACGAGCGAGATCACCTTCCCGTCGCCGTAGTAGATCTCGTCGTAGATCTCGTCGGTCAGCACCATGACTCGCGGGAAGTCGTCCAGCACCGCGGCCAGCGCGCGCAACTCGTCGGCGGTGTAGACGGCACCGGTGGGATTGCTGGGGGTGTTCAGGATGATCCAGCGGGTGCGTGGGGTCAGGGCCGCGCGCAGCGAGGCTGGGGTGAGCTTGAACCCGTCGTCCTCACGGGTGTCCACGATCACCGGCGTGCCGTCGTTGGCGAGGACCATGTCGGGGTAGGAGACCCAGTAGGGGGCGGGGATGACGACCTCGTCGCCGGTGTCGAGGGTGGCCATGAGGGCCATGAAGATGACCTGCTTGCCGCCGACGCCGACCGTCAGTTGATTCACGTCGTAGGCGACGCCGGTGTGCCGCTCCACCCGGTCGAGGATCGCTGTGCGGAGCGCAGGGGTGCCGTTGACGGAGGTGTACTTCGTCTCGCCGTCCGCGGCGGCCCGGATGGCGGCCTGCTTGATGTGCTCGGGAGTGTCGAAGTCCGGCTCGCCGACGGTCAGCGACAGGATGTGCCTGCCCTGCGACCGCAGCTGCCGGACGCGCTCGGCAGCCGCGGTGCTGGGGGATTCCTTGATGCGCTGGACGCGGGCTGCGATCTGGGAAGTGGACAATGGAAGCCCTTCTGTGTTCGCTGGATTCGCTGGCAGGACGACTGCAACGCTATTCGCGTGCCGCGCGGCCCCGCCTCGTTTCGGCCATCGGTGATTCGTATGCCGTCATAGGGATGGCCGGACGCCGGCTACTCGAGCTCGGTGAGACCGTCGATGGCGGTCATCTCGTCGTCGCTGAGTTGGAACCAGCCGACATCGAGGTTGGCGACCATGCGGTCACGGTGACTGGACTTCGGGACGACGGCGACGCCGTGCTGCACGTCCCATCGAACGATGACCTGCGTCGGGCTTGCCTGGTGTGCGGCGGCCACGCGTGCCAGGATCGGATCGCTCAGGCGGGCGCTGCGGAGGGGGCTGTGCGCACCGACCACGATGCCGCGTCCGGTGCAGGCCGTCAGATAGCGCTGGCTGAAATGAACCGGGCTCCACTGCAGCTGCGCCACTTCCGGATAGACGCCGGTCGCCCTGTGCAGTTCGTCCAGGAGCGCGACCCGGTAGTTGCTGACCCCGATCGCCCGGACGAGCCCCGCCTCGCGTGCCCCGACCATCTGTTCCCAGGCCGACACACCCGCACTGCCACCGGGCGGCCAGTGCATCAGCCAGAGATCGACGTAGTCGGTGCCGAGATCGGTGAGGCTCTTCTCAAGGGTCTCGCGCTCGTAACCCACGGCGTCCGGCGGCAGCTTGGTGGTCACGAAGATCTGGTCACGCGGGATGTCGGTGGCCTGCAACGCGCGGCCCACGGCGTCCTGGTTGCGGTACCGGGTCGCGGTGTCCACGCTGCGGTAGCCGACGTCGAGCGCCTCCAGGATCGCCCTGGTCGCCTCCTCGCCGCGCAGCGGATGCGTGCCGAACCCGATCAGCGGCATCGTCGCGCCCGCGGTCAGGCAGACAGCGGGAGTGGTGATGGTGTGTGAGCTCATGGCTCCCTCTCTCGAAAGGCGTGCCCGCCCCGGGCTAGTACAGGTGGATCAGACGCAGGGGGACGATGTTCAGGAGTTCATGCCCCGTCCCCGTCACGACGAGGCTGGTCTGGTAGACGATCCCGGGTACGCCGGGGACGTCCGAGGAGGCACGGACCGTGAACACCATCCCGGGTTCGAGGACGTCGGACGTGCCCGCCGCGATGAGCGGGTACGTCAGGCCGGTCCCGAGACCGTAGCCGATCACGTCCTCCGCCGGTGTCGTCCCATGATCGGCCAGGACCGAGGCGAACGCGGCGTGCACCTCCCCCGTCGTGACGCCCGGCCCGATCCGTGCGATCGCTGCCTGCATCGCGTCGGTCAGCTGACTCGCCTGCGATCGCAGAGCTGGCCCGGGCTCGCTGAGCGCGATGGTCGCGGCGATCGCACCCGCGTAGTTCTCGCTGAGGGGGTGAATGCCGAACGGCAACAGCTGCGCAACGTCCAGCACCCCGGTCTCCGGGAGGCGGTCGAACAGGGTCACGATCGACCCGTGTGGGTAGTGGCTCCAACCGGTGACCCCGGCCGGCTCCTCCAGGGGGCTCCAGTATCCCCCGCCTCCGGCGGCACGCAGCGACCGGTCGACGTTGCGGACGATCTCGTGCACTCGCAGGTCGGGAGTCATCCGGTCGACGACCGCGGTGTAGCCGATGTCGGCGAGGTTCGCGGCCTGCCGCAGGCGACGCAGTTCGTCCTCGTCCTTCACGCGAGACGCGTCGGCGAGCACCTGCTCGGCCTCGCCGATGACCCAACCGGGATGGGCCCGCGACACGAACGGCTCCCACACCGCGCGCGACCGCCAGTCGAACGCGCCCCGGGCCTCCTGGCCGTACGGGAGGCCGACGGCCAGCCCGCGCATCACGGCCTCACGATCGGCGAGGGCCGACGGCCCATGTGACCAGTGGGTGACGCGGCCCTGATACCCCGAAGCAGCCACGGCGGCCCCGTCGGCGTCGGACGTGACCAGGACAGTGTTCGCGTCCCGATCGACGAGCACGGTCGTGCCATGGTCGCTGAACCCGCGGGGGTCGACATCTGTCAGGTAGGCGACGGCGGCCGGCGCCGATACGACGCAGAAGTCGTATTCCCGTGCCTCCATCGCCGAGGCAAATCGCTCCTGCCGGGCGCGTGGTGCCTGTGTGTTCGTCACCGGGATGCTCTCCTGTCGGGCTGCTGAAGTGATGGTGCTGGTCGGCCGGTCAGCTCTCAACGAGCAGGCCCTTGGCCGCGAGCTTCTCGGTCAGGCCGTGGATCTCGAGGATGCTGCGCTCCTGCTTGCGATGCTCGGCGCGAATGTACAACTCGTGGTCCTCGCGCTCCTGGCACAGGCGGATGACCTCTTCGGCCTCGTCGGGGCGGACGACGACGATGCCGTCCGCGTCCCCCTTGAGGATGTCGCCGGGGTTGACCAGCTGGCCACCGACCACCAGCGGGTAGTTCACCGGCCCGAGGGTCTCCTTGACGGTGCCCTCGATGCAGATCGAACCCGAGAAGACGGGGAAACCGAGAGCGCGGATGTCGGCGCTGTCGCGGATGCCGGAGTCGGTGACGAACGCGGCGAGCCCCTTGGACTGCGAGGCGGTGGCCATCACGTCGCCGAAGGAGCCGGCCTGCGCGAGTTCGCCGGCGGCCGCGATGACGACGTCCCCGGGCTGCGCATAGGCGATGGCGACCTGCACCATGATGTTGTCACCGGGGTGCGCGCGAACGGTCACGGCCGGGCCGCAGAAGCTCATGGACGGGTCGATGGGCTTGATGCGGTACGACAGCGCACCCTTGCGTCCCTGGGCCTCATGGATCGTCGCCGAGGAGAACTCCCCGAGCCGGGCGACGATGCCGGGATCGGGACGGGTGAACTTGGTGCGGACGTGGATCATGACAGGACTCCTTCGTGAATGGGTGCCGGACGTGTGGGTGACAACGAACGTGAACGGGCAACGCCCTCGGCGGGGCGACCGGGCGTGGGGGACGCGGGTGGCGGGGGCGCATCGAGTTCGGGCACCCCGTTGAGCCGCAGGAACTCGGCGCAGCGGCGCCGGAAGCGCTCCTCGGCGACGTGCTGCTCCAGCCGCAGGAAGGACGCCTCCCGCGACGTGATCCGGCGGAACCGCACCCGCTGCCCGGGACGCACCTGCGCCATCACGTCCAGCCCCACCGTGGTGACAACCCCGAGCACCGGGTAGCCGGCGGTCACGCCGCGACCGCGGTGCAGAACCAGCAGTTCCGAGCGTGACGGCACCTCGATGGCGCCCACCGGGACGCCGCGGGACAGCACCTCGTCCGCCGACATGCGCTGTGGCGTGGGGCCGGACAACCGCAGCCCCACATGGTTGCTGCGGGGACTGACCTCGTAGGGTTGCGCGAACAGCTCGCGCGCACTGTCACCGAACTCGTGGGCGTCCGGCCCGTCGGTGACGGGGACGGACGGCTCGTCGTCCAGCGGACGCGGGCGGTCACCGGGTGGGAAGAACGGGACGCCGAAGAACGGGTTTCCCGGCATCGGGGTGGAGACGAGTTCGCGGACCTCGGTGCCTGGCGTGAGCCGCAGCCCGAAGCCGATCATCGTGTCGGGAGCGCAGCTGCCCAACAGCAGGGGGACGTCGAGGGAACCCCGGATCGCGATGTAGCTGCGCAGCCCGCGATCCCCCACCGTGATGCGCACCGTGCCGCCGCGCGCGACCACCACGGGGGTGTGCATGCCGGCGGCCACGCCGTCCACCTCGACCGATGCCGGCGCACCGGATACCGCGATCAGCGCGTCGCGGTCCAGCTGGATCGTCAGGGTGCTGATGGTCAACTCGATGAGTGGCGCGCCCGCCGGGTTGCCGACCAGGTGATTCGCGGTCCGGGCAGCGTGCTGGTCGAGAGCCCCGTTGACCGACAGACCGGTGGCCGGGCCGGCGAACCTGCCCAGGTCGGTGACGACGGCATATCCCGCGTCGTGCACCCTCATACCGCGGCCAGTTCGTGAAGGTGGGTTCCCGCGTAGGAGTCCCACCGGGCCTCGTCGATTGACTCGAACCGGATGAGGTCGCCAGGACGATAGGGCACGAGCGCGGACGCCGACCTGTCCATGATCTCCACCGGCGACTGGCCGATGAGCCGCCAACCGCTCGGGGAACGGACCGGCCCGATCACCCCCTGCACCCCCGCGACCGAGACCGCGTTGGGCGGCACCTCCAGCCGGGGATCCGGGAGCCGGGGAATGGGACGCGAGAACCCGGGTCCGTCGATCATGCAGGACGCGGCAGGGCCTCCCAGGCAACGCACGACGTACTCCGACCCGGTGTGCAGGTCGATGACCTCGGTCTCCGTCAGCCCCAGGTAGTCGGCGACGAATCCGAGGTCCGGCCCGAACCTGCCGCCGTAGACGACGGGCAGGGTGAAGCGGCGCGGGCTGCGATGCCCGCGATCGTCCCCGTTCATCACCTCCTGCGCCATGAGGTTCAGCAGGGGCGCCACCGAGTCGAAGGACCAGACGATCGCGTCGAATTCGAGCAGCAGGGAGTCGTAGGTGGGAACCGCGCCGTACATCCCGTTCGGGGGAGCGTCGTTGATGCGCTCGGCGACCCGGTGCACCAGGGCCCAGGCGTCCTCCGCGCGTGCGTCGGCGACGACCAGACGCACCGCCGCGTCCCCACAGGCGAAGAGTTGAACTCGCATCGGGCTCAGGCAGCCCGCCCGGCGATCAGCTCGCCCAGGGGCGCCAGTTCCACACCGGCTGCGAGCAGTTCCGTCCGCACTCGCCGAGCCAGCTCGAGCGCCCCGTCACCATCGCCGTGTAACAGGATGGCATCGGTCCGGACGGGCAACACCGCGCCGGTCCTGCTCACGACGGTCCCGTCCACGACCATGCGGAGTGTGCGCGCGAGGATCACCTCGGGATCGTGCAGGACGGCCTCAGGAGTGCCCCGGGGAGTGAGCGTGCCGTCGTCCTCGTAGTTGCGGTCGATGACCCCGACCATGGCGATCCGTGCGTCGCGTTCCTGCGCGGCGCGGACGACCTCGCCGTCCTGCGTGACGATCACCAGCGACGGATCGAACGCCTGGGCCGCCTCGACCATGGCCTGCGCGTAGTCGGGCCGCGTGATCACCAGATTGCCGAGCTTGCCGTGCGGAGTCAGGTGGGTGACCCGCGTGCCGTGGGCGGTGGCGAACGCCGACAGCGCACCGATCTGGTAGAGGATGTCGGTGCGAACCTCTTCGGCTGCGAGGTCCATCGCCCGGCGTCCGAAGCCGATGAGGTCGGGGAAGCTGGGGTGCGCCCCGATCCCGACGCCACGCTCGACGCACGCCCGCACGGTACGGTCCATCACCCGGGGGTCTCCGGCATGGAAGCCGCACGCGATGTTCGCGCCGGTGACGATCTTCAGCAGCTCCTCGTCGTCGCCCATCGAATATGCGCCGAAGCTCTCCCCGAGATCGGCTATCAACGCGATCCTTGCGCCCACGACTCGTCTCCCTCTTCCGTGACCCCGCCCGTCCGCCGGCGGCCGACGGATACCCATGTCCCTAGTCAAGTTACGATCCGGATCCGGGCCCGTCCAATACACCTTTCGCATGGGGACACGCACACCGCTTATGGATGGCGGTCCTCCACCACCTCGGTTCGCGCATAGCGTGGAGCCATGGACACTCGGCGATTGCGGTATTTCGTCACGATCGTCGACTGCGGGACGATCACGCGCGCGGCCGAGATGCTGTACCTGGCCCAGCCCGCATTGAGTCAGCACGTCTCGGCGTTGGAGGCCGAACTCGGCCAGCAGTTGCTGGTGCGCAGCCACAAGGGAATCACCCCGACGAACGCGGGACGCTCACTCTACCGGTACGCGCAGGAGATCCTGAGGCTCGAGGAGTCCGTCCAGCGCGAGATCCGCAGTGACGACGACAGCCCGTCGGGCACTGTAGCGATCGGTCTGGCGTCCTACAGCCTGGCCTCCACGATGACCGTCCCACTGCTGCAGGCCATCAGGTCGCGGTATCCGCGGATCGTCATGCGATTGGTGGAGACGCTCACGGTGATCCACAGCCAGGCGCTCCGGATGGGGCAGATCGACGCGGCGCTCATCTACGACCCCGGACCCGTGCGGGGAGTGCGGTTCGAACGGGTCTCCGTGGACGAGCTCTATCTCGTGGCGCCCGATTGGTTCGAGATCCCGCTGGACGAGAAGGGCGATGTGCCCGTCGCGGCCCTCGGCGGCCTGCAGTTCCTGCTCCCGAGCCGGACGCACACCCTGCGCAAGCTGGTCGAGCAGGCCGTCCATCAGGCCGACGGGGAACTGGAGGTCGTCATCGAGATCGAGAGCACCCGGCTCCTGGCCGATGCGGTCGCCCTCGGTCTCGGAGTGACCATCCTGCCCAAGCCCGCGGCCGAGGCGCTCTTCCCCGGCGACCCGTTCGTGTTGCGGAGGATCGTGGATCCGCACCTGGTCGCCGCCTTCGCGCTGGCGACACCCGACCAGCAGCCCCTGTCGGCCGCGGCCGAGGCGGTCGTGGAGGTCCTCCGCGAGTTCACGGTGCCCAGACCGGCGTCGTGCCTCGGCTCCTGACCAGGACCCGGAAGGCTCCCCCACTCCCATCCCGGACAGAACCGCTCGGATCCCGCAAGCCCGGAACCCTCGCCGACGCTGCGAGCCAATGTGCGGGTCTTGTCGTGACCGTCAGCACCGCCACAGTGTTTTGGCACCGCTCCCCCATTCTCGCATCCGGGCCGCATATCTCGTCTCCGCTCGGGCGCTGATCGGGCGCTCAGGAACCACTCGGGAACAAAGAATCGGGGAAGTACGTTAGGGGTATGGCTAATTGCGTATCTGTTGTGTAATATTTCGCACGCATGCGTGTAGCTGTGACACTCGGATAATTTTTGGGGGGAGAGTGCCCGATGGCTGCTCGGGGGACGACTGCTGCTCGGGCCGAGATCGCGGAGGCGTACGCCAAGGCGTATCAGACGGCAACGAAGAAGGATAAATCCAGGCTGCTCGACGAGATCGTCGAAGCCACAGGCTGGTCGAGGGACAACGCACGACGGAGGTTGCGCGAGGCGATGTTGCCGCGCCCGGCCACTCCGAGAAAGCGGCGGCGTTCCCGAAAATACTCGAACGAGGCGCTCAAATCGCTCCAGCGAGTCTGGGCGTCCACCGGAGGATCATGCGGTAAAGCTCTGGCCGCGTCGATGGACTCGCAGCTCGCATCGCTGGAGGGCAAGGGAAGACTTGCCTTTGGCAAGGGAGGATACTCCCCTGAAGTGCGAGAGGAACTCCTCGCCATGAGCCCCGCGACGATCGATCGCTACCTGGCGCCGACGCGCGCCAAGGCAGCGTCCCGCGCGAAGGCGACTACGAGACTCGCCCCCTCACAAGGCGGGCCCCACAGACGCCTCGGCGTCGGGGGTATCCGCGAGCGTGAGCTCCGAGCCAGCTGACAGGTCTGCCCCGAGCAATCGGCGCGTGACCGACGAAGCGCGCCGCACGGGTTTTCGCGGGCAGGAACGGGTCCTCGGGCGTGCGCTTGGCGCCCGGCCAATGGATCGCTGGATTTCGCGGTTGCGGCGGGTGGGCGGATAGCCCCGACTTGCTTGGGTTGCGCCCGGAATACCCGGGCTTTCTTGGTCGCAATAAGGCCTGTTGCGCCCTGGATTGCCCGACGGTACAGCACGTGAACGAACTCGCGGACCATGTTTAGTGAGGCACAGTCCACGTTTGACGGACACATCTCCGTGATTCACTACAGCGCATTTCGCGTACGTTACAGATGAGGCATTTTCATAGGTTTAGCGGGCGACCGTAGTGAGGCATGTCGACCCTCTCGCGGGCATATAAACCTGAGTCAAAACCTCGATTTACGGGCATTCTTAGTTGAGGCAGCCGCTGAGAGCAGGCCGCTACGTTCGCTTTCGGCTCAACCCAAGTGAGGCAAATTTATTTGCCCGGATTCACCGGTTTAAACTGAGAAATACCTAGTCAACAGGACATTAGTGGCGATTCTCATTTCTCGAAAAAAGCCATTGTGCTCCGGTTGCATCATGCGCTATCGTTCGGAACGTTGCGTGCTCAACCATGTTGTTTACCGTGTACGCAACACCAATTCGGTACTCGACTCTTGCTATAGGGGGAAAGCAATGGTCGAGCGACCACCCGTACGCGCCCGCGAGCCGCAACGTCGCCTTTCATTGCGATGGGGCATCTCAATCCTGGTGGCTTCGATGGCTCTGTCCGTGGGTGGTGCTGGCGGGGCCAGCGCGACTCCCGACCCCACGCCTTCGGACACCACCGGGACATCGTCGAGCTCGAGCACCTCCTCGCAGGAGGAGTCGCCGACGACGGAGCCGACCGACACACAGGCCGCACCGGAGACCACCGGTACGCCGACCGAGACCCAGAGTTCGACGACCGAGAAGTCGACCAGCGATGACCCGACGACCGAGAAGTCGACGACCGATCAGACTGCTGCGGCAGACATCGGGATTGCGCCCATGTCGATCCCGACCGCCTCGGCCGACGCCACGCACGCCGTGGTGAGCGTCAAGGTCGGTTCCTACCGCTCCGGCACGACCACCATCGAACCGCTGGCAGGCGCGCAGCTTGCGCTGTACGACAGCTTGAACTCGTCGACGCCCGTCGTAGGCGACTGGGCCATCTGCACCTCGGACGCGGATGGCGACTGCAACTTCGTCATCCCGAACACGAACCAGGGCGGGACCAACCGTGACCGCGCTCTCTATGTGAAGGCATACGCGGCACCCAGCGGCTACAGCCAATACGTCGCAGGTCAGCTCGGCACCGGCAGCGATGTCTCCACCAGCACGTACGGCTTCCGCGTCGGATCAGGCAATCAGTTGCGCGCCAACAACACCTACACCTCCAGTGGCCAGGGTGCCGACTTCATGATCTCCACCGGCCAGACCGGCAACGCCTCGGGCGGTGTGTTCCAGTTCGTCCGCGACAATCCCGTCATCCAGCAGTGTGGCCTCGACGTCGCCCTGGTCCTCGACCTGTCCGGATCGATCGCCGGGTACGAGGATGATCTGGCCGGCGCGGCCAACACTCTGGTGGATTCGCTGACCGGGACCGACTCCAGCGTGTCGCTCTACACGTTCAGCACCAGCTCACCGGCCCGCACCTGGGTCGGCTCCAACAACGACACCGGCCCGGTCATCGTCGCGAACCACACCAATCAGCAGAGCGTGTCGACTGGGTCCGGGGCGAACACGGTCAAGTCGTGGTACAGCAATTCCTCCGGTGATGCGACCTTCACCGCCAGCGGTGGCACCAACTGGGACCGCGGGCTGTGGGCGGCCAGCACCAGCGGCAACGACTACGACGTTGCCATCGTGATCACCGACGGCAACCCGACCTTCTACGCCGCGCCGCCGGTCGAAGGCTACGGCAGCTACACCCGCTTCCGTGAGCTGGAGAACGGCATCTTCTCCGCCAACTCGATCAAGGAGGACGGGACCCGCGTCATCGCCCTGGGCGTCGGCGAAGGTGTCGACTCCACCGCGTCCGGCCTCAACCTGGCATCCATTTCTGGCCCGACCGAAGGTAGCGACTACTTCCAGACCGATGACTACGGCCAGGCGGCCGAGGTGCTGCAGCAAATGATCTCCGAGAGCTGCGCGGGCACTGTCACCGTGGTCAAGCAGGTCGTGCCGTCCACCTCCGACGAGTCACCCGAAGACATCACCGGCGCCACACCCGCGGGTGGATGGACCTTCGGCACGAGTTCTTCCAACACCGATGTGACCTTGCCGGCCTCCGGCACCACGAGCACGGGAACCGGCGCGGTCA
This sequence comes from Brooklawnia cerclae, assembly GCF_011758645.1. NCBI lineage: Bacteria > Bacillati > Actinomycetota > Actinomycetes > Propionibacteriales > Propionibacteriaceae > Brooklawnia > Brooklawnia cerclae. Next base: position 2,634,011 of record NZ_JAAMOZ010000001.1, read on the forward strand.
ACTTCCCCCTCACCTTCCCCACAGGAACCGAGACCACCGACCTGACGATCACCGAGCAACCGACCACTGATCAGGCCGGGAGATACACGTTGGTGACCCAGGGAGGCAAGAACGCCGTCTGCACCAACCTGACCACCGGTGATCCCGTAACCGTCACGAACAACGGTGAGGCCGGGTTCACCCTGTCCGGGGTCGACGGAGGATCGAACATCTCCTGCACCGTGTACAACCGGGAGCACGAGGTGAGCGCCTCGGTCGCCGTTGACAAACAATGGGTGGTCAACGGGACGAACTATGCCAACGGTGACCAGCCCGAAGGACTACTGGCTGGTCTCACCCTCAGTGGCCCAGGAACCGCGACTTCGACGACCCAACCATGGGCGACCACCCGGACCGGCTACACCGAGGGCGACCAGCCGTCGATCGACGAGACCACCACGATCGACCCGATCCTGGTGGGCTGCACGCTCGACTCACAGCAGGTCACCGAGGCCAATGGCGAAACCGTGACCGAGAGCCTGCCGTACTCGCCGACCCTGCAGGCAGGCGAGAACGAGTACGTCGTCACCAACGTGGTCACCTGTGTCACCAAACTCACCCTTATCAAGCAGGTGATCGGCGGCGACGCCGAACCCGACGAGTGGAGTTTCACCGCCTACACGGTGCCAACGGTCCCGAGCGAAGGAACCGCGGTCAGCGGGTTCGACGGCGTGACGCCCGCGGACACCCTGCCCAACGACCAGTGGGGCGTGACCGACGAGATCGACCCCGGCACTTATCAGTTCGCCGAGCAGAACGGGCCGGCCGAGTACTACCAGCAGTTCCGTGGTGACCCGGACACCCAGCAGGCCACGCGTCCGCTATCCACTGGATCTTGGGACTGCACCCACGTGGACGACGACCTGAACCGTGTTGACGAGTGGAACGACGGCCTCAACGGAGGCGCCGTGATCGCCCAGGGCACCCACGTCGCGTGCATCGCCTACAACCTGACCGGACAGATGACGATACTCAAGTACGTCGACGGCGGCAGCAGCGAGGCCAGCGACTGGAACCTCACCGCTACCCCGGCCAGCGGCGTGGACGGGCTGTCCGCGACCACGGTCACCGGCGACGAGACGATCACCGACGACAACACCTTCTACGTCCGCCCGCTGCACGACTACTCGATCACCGAGGAGTCGCTCTCCGGCAACCTCGCCTACGGGCAGGTCAAGGTGCAGCAGTACACGGGTGAGATCCCGTCCGATGGTGTGGTCGATCACACCGACGACAGCCTGTGGACCGACGTCGACCCGAGCGCGATCCAGGTGCCCAACGACGACAACGCCCACTCCGTGTACCGCATCGTCAACGTGCCCGCACCCTCGATCGTCCTGCCGCTCACCGGCGGCACGGCCCAGGACCTGTTCGTCATCACGGGAACCGGTCTCCTGATCCTCACCGCGGGGGCGGCTGCCTGGCGCAGGCGTCGTGAACAGGCGGCGGCGAAATGAACACCACAAACCACAACGACCTTCAACCTCAGCAGCACCAATCAGAAAGGGAAAAGATGTCCACAACCAGTCGGGGGCTGAGCCGGTGGATCACTGGCGCCTTGGGGGCAACGGCCCTGGCCATGTTCAGCCTCTTCGCGCTGACAAGCCCCGCATCGGCCATCGAGCCAGTCGATATCGACTCTGCACAGGACGGGCAGTCGAGCATCATCGTGCACAAGTACGAACAACCGTCCGAGGTGGGTGATCCAGCCTCCGGTGCCGAGCAGACTGTCTCGTCCGACCCCATCGAGGGCGTCGACTTCACCCTCTATCAGTTGGACGGCATTGACCTCACTGACCCGGATGATTGGGACATCGTCAACGACCTCAACGACGCGATCGAGGCAGGCGCTACACCGGTGGTCGATCTGACCGCCACTCCGGCAACCGTGACGGTGGGCACGCTCGCATTCACCTTGACCGAAGAGGCGACCGACACAACCGATTCGACCGGAACCATCACCTTCGACACACTCAACTTCGGCGTCTACATCGTGGTCGAGGGCGACGGCCCGGCGAGCATCGTCACCAAGGCAGCTCCGTTCCTCGTGTCGCTTCCCTTCGCGTCCCCGGACAACACGTGGAACTACGACGTGCACGTCTACCCCAAGAATGCCGTGACCGGTATCACGAAGACGGCCGAGGACCTGTCCAGCACCACCTCCCCGAACTACCAGGTCGGTGACGTGGTTCAGTGGACCATCGATGCCAACATCCCGTACCTGACCGAAGAGGGCCTGACCCAGTTCGCGATCTCGGACGACCTCGACTCGCGTCTGTCGTACATCGCCTCCGGCGCCACCGTCACCATCACGAACGCGGGCGGCACCGAGGTCACCGGCTTCATCTCCGGCACCGACTACACCCTGACGTCCACCGACGGCACTGATCCCGTTGAGTTGACCTTCACGGCCGCTGGACTCACCAAGCTCGAGGCCGTCCAGGGCGGCAAGGTCACCCTCACCTTCAACACCCAGGTGACCTCGCTCGGCGAAACCGGTGAGATCCCCAACACGGCCGTCCTGTTCGTCAACGACAGCAGCAACGAGGCCGACACCGAGACCGCTTTCGGCCAGCTGACCGTCTTCAAGTACGCCACCAACGATGACGAGAAGAAGGGTCTTGAGGGCGCGACCTTCAAGCTCTACCGCGACGAGGCCAAGACGCAGCCTGTGACCGTCGACGGTGCCGAGTGGGAGGGCACCACCGACGACAACGGCCTGGTCACCATCCCGGTGCTCAAGCCCGGCACCTACTACCTGGTCGAGACCGTGGCCCCGACCGGCTACCAGCTGATCACCGACCCGATCCCGGTGACCATCTACCCCGGTCTCACGAGCACCGACAGCGCTGAGCCGCTCAACTACGTCGAGGTCGAGAACGAGCAGGTGCCCGTGTGGCAGCTGCCCCTCACCGGTGGCAACGGCACCCTGACCTTCACCTGGGTGGGCGTCGCCCTCCTGGTGGTCGCCGGTGGCGCGGCTCTGGTCTCACGGCGCAAGGCTGCCACGGCCGCCTGATCCGCTCCGATCCACATCACCAACCCCGATGTGGCGGGGGGACGATCCGTCTCCCCGCCACATCTTTTTGTGAGGAGTCCGATGTCTGCAACCCAGGTCCGCGACAACGCGCCCGCACATGGCGCGGGTTCCCCGGACAGGCGAACGCGGCGCCGTCCCCGCCGATCGGCCGTCCTGATCGCTCTCGTCGGGCTGATCGGCACACTCGTGCTCCTCTACCCCACCGCTGCCGCCTGGATGTCCCAGTACCAGCAGTCGCAGCAGATCGACTCCTACAGCAGCGAGGTGCAGCAGATCGGTCCCGCGTCCCGGCTGGCCGCACTCCAGGCGGCGCGCGATTACAACGCGAGCCTCCTCGGCGGTCAGGCGCTGGTCGGCGCGGGAGAACGCATCCCCACCAGCGACGGCGCCTCCGGCAGCACCTACGACTACAGCGAACTCCTCAAAGCCGATTCCACGGGTCAGATGGCCCGCATCAAGATCCCGTCGATCGACGTCGATCTGCCCATCTACCACGGCACCAGCGACGCCACCCTCGAGAAGGGCGTCGGGCACCTCGAAGGCACCGCCCTGCCGGTCGGCGGTGAGAACACGCACGCCGTACTGACCGGCCACCGGGGGCTGGCCTCGTCCACACTGTTCACCCATCTCAACCAGGTCGAGGTGGGCGACGAGTTCACCATCGAGGTCTTCGGTGAGGTGCTGACCTACCGCGTCACCGAGACGAGGGTGGTCGAGCCGGAGGACACCACGACCCTGTACCCGGTCGCGGGCAAAGACCTCGTCACCCTGGTCACCTGCACCCCTCTCGGCGTCAACAGCCACCGCATCCTGGTGACCGGCGAGCGGGTCGATCCGACCCCGCCCGAAGCCGTCGCCGATGCCGGCAAGTCTCCCGATGTCCCCGGATTCCCCTGGTGGGCGCTGGGCCTGGCAGCCGCGACAGGCGTGCTCAGCGTCTACGTGTGGCGTTCCGGACGCGCGCAGCGCTGACCCGGTCTGCCCACGCTCGTTGAGCCTGTCGGAACGAGCCCTTCGACAAGCTCAGGGACCAATTACTGCTCGTTGATCCCGTCGAAATGTCCCTTCGACAGGCTCAGGGACCAACAATGCTCGTTGAGCCCGTCGAAACGAACACAACACCCGGAGCCTGTGCCTCAACACGCTCGTTGAGCCCGTCGAAACGTCCCTTCGACAGGCTCAGGGACCAACAATGCTCGTTGAGCCTGTCGAAACGAGCCCTTCGACAGGCTCAGGGACCAATAGTGCTCGTTGAGCCTGTCGAAACGAGCACCGACGCCCGAAACCTCCGCCTCAGAGCAGGGTGTCGATCGGCTGGTGGTCCATGTCGTCGAAGTCCTGGTTCTCGCCGGCCATCGCCCAGACGAACGAGTACGCCTGCGTGCCGACGCCCGAGTGGATCGACCAGCTCGGGGAGATGATCGCCTCGTGGTTGGCCACGATCAGATGCCGGGTCTGCTCCGGGTCACCCAGCAGATGGACGACGCGAGCATCGTCCGGCACGTCGAGGTAGAGGTAGGCCTCCATCCGGCGATCGTGGGTGTGGGCGGGCATCGTGTTCCACATGCTGCCCTCGTGGAGCACCGTGTGGCCCATGGCGATCTGGCACGACTGGATGCCGTCCGCGTGGATGTAGCGGTTGAGCGTCCGCCGGTTGGCGTGCTGCTGGTCGCCCAGCTCGCGGATGTCTCCTTCGCCCGGAAGGACCAGAGCACTCGGGTACGACGCGTGGGCCGGGGCGCTGAACAGGTAGAACCGGGCGTCCTGCCCCTCGTCGGACGCGAAGGTGACGTCGCGCACCCCGCGGCCCAGGTAGAGGCAGGCCCCCTTCGGCATCGCATACGCGGTGCCGTCGGCGGTCACGACGCCCGACCCCTGGATGACGATGATGCCCGCCTCGCGACGCTGCAGGAAGTACTCGGCGCGCAACTCGTCCGGAGCCTCGAGCGCGACCGGCTCGGTGGACGGCGCGACGCCACCCAGCACCACACGGTCCTCGTGGCTGTGGACCAGCGTGACCTTTCCCGGCTGGAAGAGGCCGGGGACGAGGAAGTTGGCGCGCAGCTCATCGGTGGTCATCCGTGAGACCTGTTCCTTGCTGACGGTGTGGCGGTTCTCCATCACGGCTCCTCTGCTGCTTGGACGAATCTGCGGCTCTTCTGAAACGGGCGTTTCGCTGAATGGCACCGCCAATGCTAGCGGTGCCGCACGTCGTGAGCCACACCCGATTGCCACGGATGCAGACGACCCCTGAGTCTGCCGAAGGGCCCCTGAGCCTGTCGAAGGGCCAGCAAAGGTCGTTTCGACAAGCTCAACGACCGTCCTCTGAGCCTGTGGTGAAGGGCCCCTGAGCCTGTCGAAGGGTTGGAACCTCCAGCAAAGGTCGTTTTGACAAGCTCAACGACCGTCCTCTGAGCCTGTGGTGAAGGGTCCCTGAGCCTGTCGAAGGGTTGGAACCTCAAGCAACGGTCGTTTCGACAAGCTCAACGACCGTCCTCTAGGCCTGTGTTGAAGGGCTCCTGAGCCTGTCGAAGGGCCAGCGAATGTCATTTCGACAAGCTCAACGACCGTTCCGGTGCCTCAGCCGATGGGGATCGTCGCACTACATCGTGCGCTTCCCGGTCCAGGCGGCGACCAGGTCATGGGCGCGCTGACCGACCACGTCGGCACCTCGCCCCGGCCGGTACAAGGCGCCCCCGATGCCCGCCCCGTCCGCACCGTTGACGGCCCACGTGCCGATGGTGGACGCGTCCACTCCGCCCACGGGTAGAAGAGACACGTCCCGCGGCAGGACGTCGCGCCAGGCCTTCATCGTCGCGACGCCCAGCACGTTGGCCGGGAAAATCTTGAGTTGCCGGGCCCCCGCCCGGTATGCCTGAAACGCCTCGGTCGCAGTCGCGACCCCCGGGATCGGAGTCATGCCGAGTTCGAGCGCGGCGGTGACGACCTCGGTGTCGATGGTGGGTGCCACAACGATCTGCGCGTCGGCCTCATGGCACTTGCGCACGTCCTCGACGCTGAGCACCGTCCCGGCCCCGACGACAGCGCTGCTCCCCAGGCGCTCGCGGAGCCGCGAGATGGACGTGAAGGGATCGGGTGAGTTCAGGGGCACCTCGAGGGTCGAGATCCCGGCGGCGACGATCGCGTCGGCTATCTTCGTCGCCTCCGCCGGGGTGATGCCGCGCAGGATCGCGATCAGGCCAAGCTGGTCAGCCATTGTTCCTCCTTGATCAGTCCGGCGCCGAGCGCCGAATGCCACAGGCCACGGACCGTGGCGTCCGCGGGAGCCGGCCGGCTGGCCAGCCCGGCGCGGTCGAGCGCGCGCCGGTATCGCTCGACCAGCGCCTCGCCGCCACACACGAGGATTGGGCCCTCGAACGTCTGCGCCACCGACCTCGTGGCGACCTCGGAGCCGATCAGCAGACCCGAGAGACAGTCGATCACCTGAGTAGGCGGCAGTTGCTCGTCCAGCACCGCACTGCGGATGGTGAAAGCCTTGAACAGGACGTCACCCGGCACTCCCCCGGTGGCCAGCTCAAGGCCGCGATCGAAACCGATCCGCCAGTCGTGGCCGGGAGCGGGGGGTTCGGCGACGCGTGCGACCATGCTGTCACCGCTCAGGAGCGCGAACACCTCGCCGGTCATGGCCGTGTGGAAGTCGAGCAGCCGTCCGTCGCGGACGAGCGCCCACTTGCTGTGGGTCCCCGGCAAGAGGACAGTCGAGGCCTGTCCCTCGGGCAGGCCCGGGGCGAGCCCGGCCAGTTGGGTCTCCTCGCCCCGTATGACGTCGGGCTCCGGGGCACTCTTCTTGACTCCGGCGATGACCGGCAGCGGCCCGCGTGGCGTGTCGATGACGACCAGGCCGCCAGCCCCTGCGAGCTCGGTCGGCAGCGTGCGGTACTGCGCCGTGCGCCAACCCTGGGAAGCACCGATCATGCCGCAGGCGATCATCGGCAGCCCCGGATACTCGTCGAGGAAGCCGCCGACCATCCTCTCGAGGATCGCCGCGAACGCCCCGTCACGGTCGGGATCGTCTGCCGCGACCGACAAGATTCCCTCCCCGGACGACTGGTCGCGGACGACCGGGCCATCGGCAGATCCGCCCAGAAGATAGGCGCGGGCGTGCGTGGTGCCCCAATCGAGCGCGATGAGTCGAGGACGGCCGACGCTGGCTGAGGTCATGACTCCAGCCAACTGCGCCCGGTCGCCCGCTGTCAACGAGGCTGGCCCCGATCGATCGAAGAACGTATAGTTACCTGAGGATCGCTCAGGTCTTTCAAATGGTCCGCACACATGGTCCACTCGGGAGGGGCGAGATGGCAGACGAAGACAACGCCGCAGATGCCCTGCCCCCGAAGCCGGACGACACCATGATCATCCCTGTGCAGTCCCCGTCGTCCCCCAACCCCGAGCCCGCCACCGCACCGACGCGAGCCTCGCTGCTCGGTTTCCTGGGGCGCAACTCCTCCGACTCGGACGAGAGCCGCGGTTTCGTCGGTGCACTCATCGTCGGCGCCGTCGCACTGGTGATCGCCCTCATGGCACTGACCGTGGCGATCGGACGCTCACCGCAGAGCGCTATCGCGGGTACGACCCCGGTGGCCTCCAGCGCGAGTGCCTCGGCCGCCGTGCCGACCACCTACTCGTCCCCGCCGCAGACCGGCGTCCGCTACACCCCTCAGCCGATCGTCACCGGCGTCACCCAGCACGCCCCGTCGTACGAGGCCTCCACCCCGACGCCGAGCGCGACGTCCAGCACGACCACCGCGAACGATCAGGGACGCGGCAACAGCGAGACCACCGACACCGCGACCGCCGCGATCACCTTCTCGTGGAACATCCCGACGGTCACGCTCGACTACCCCGGGAACAACCCTTGGCAGCCCGGTAACAACAACGGAAACGGCAACGGTGCGGTGACCCTCGACGGTGCGGCCCAGCCCGCCGCCTGACCTGCGCCGGGCCTGCTAGGGATACGCTGATCACCGATCCCTAGAGCCCGTCTCAACGATCCCTGAAGCCTGTCTCAACGATCCCTGAGCCTGTCTTCAACGACCCCTGAGCTCGTCACAACGATCCCTAAGCCTGTCTCAACGATCCCTGAGCCTGTCGAAGGGTCACGCGGAACCGCCGTCCGGCAACAGGCCTCGACAGGCTCGACCAGCGTCGCCCGCATTGATCAGCGGTTTCCTGAGCCCTCACTCGCCGTTCGGGGCGTTCTCCGGCTTGGGGTCGGTGACATGGCGATCGGTGGGAGCGCTGGACGAACCGGTGAATCCGGCCGCACGGGCTTCGGCGATCTGCTCGGCCTTGCGCACCTCGGCATAGCGGGCCTTGAAGGTCTTGTTCGGCAGGATGAGAGCGATGCCCAGCAGCAGACCGGCCAGAAGACCCAGTGCGGCGCCGATCAGCACCCAGTTGCGTGGGTTCGGGAAACCGGTGCTGCGGTTGGCGATGGCCACCGCGTGCATCTGGTTGATCTCGATGACGTTGTAGATCATCACGCCGACGAACGCCAGCAGGGCGACGACACCGAGGATCATCATCAGCGTCTTGGAGAACTTCATCATGGCTTGAGCCTAATGCCCAGGGCATGCTCCGGCCCGGTTCTCGCGGTCATCCGCGAACCGGGCCGGTGTAGGTGACGGGCAGATCCCGTCAGAGGCACTCGCTCTCAATGCGCTCGAGGGCGGCCGACCACCGGTCCTCGACGCGTTCACGGTTCGCGGACTCCGGCAGGTTGGAGTGCTGGATCTCGATCCGGGTGGCGTCGGTGCCCTCGGACCTCAGGTTCACCGCCACCATCGACGGTGCGCAATCCTGATTGAGACGCCAGGAGAACCGGATCTGCTCGAAGGGATGGAAGCTGCGGACGACTCCCTCGCGTCCGTCGTGCGACTGCCAGGTTTCTCCCTTGTTGCCGAGTTGGGCGCCGGGGCCGAGCAGAGCCTCCGAGCCCTCGGCCGTCAGCAGGACGTTCCAGACGTTCCTGATCGAGTTGGGCACCGTCCGGCCGACGATGACGGCGGTGCCCGTGGTCTCTCCAGTGGCCTCGCTCAACAGTTCCATGGGGACCTCTTTTCGCTGGTGGAGTTGTGCTTCACCGAGCCGCCGTCGGCCCGGCTTGCTGTCACAGTAATGCGCCGCCGAACCGAAAGGGAGCGTTCCGGAGCGATTGGCCCGGACGGCGCGTGGTCCGGTTTCGCCCAGAGCGAAGGTAGCCTTCCCATGTGGTCACCAAGAGCGATGCACGTGTGCGCGGCTGCCGACGCCTCGCGGGCTTGGCGCGCGCCGGATGGGTCGCGACGCTGACTGCCCTCGCGCTGCTCGGCGTCTCCTGCGGCGAGCCCATCGGCCCCGCCGCCTCCACCAGCACCCCCGCATCCACCTCCGCCGACTCGGCCACACCCGGAGCGGACGAGTCGTCCTCGGCGTCGAGCATCTCCCCCGAGTACGACCTGTTCGTCCCCGGCCGGGCCAGGGAGGTCGTGGACGCGTTGACCGCGGCCGCGAACGGACGGCCGGTCGTCCGCCTCGTCCTCGACCGGACGCAGGCCCGTCTCACCTACGTCGACCAGGGTGATCGACCGCAGTCGTTCGTCTGGTCCGCCGGTGAGATCACCCCGAGCGACGACGGGAACGACCTCGTGGCAGCGGCCAGTTTCGACCCGTCCGACTTCGACCTCGACGACGTGGCCTCTCTCTTCGACCAGGCCAAGCAGATCTCGGGCTCCTCGGGCAAGCAGGAACTCCAGATCAGCGAGTACGACCACGGTCAGACGCTCATCACCATCACCACCACGCCGGAATCGACGACCGTGTTCTTCACCGCCCAGGGTGATCTCATCCCACGGCTCGATCTCAAGGACGAGGACGACCTCGCCCAGGGGCTGGCCGACGTGATGGTCGACCGCCTGTTCGTCGTGGCCATCGGGGTCAAGGACGCCGACCAGATCTGGGCCGACGTCGTCGCGAGCCCCGGGGTCATGGAGCGTCGCATCCGGGGCTCGAAAGTGCCCATGTACCTGACCCAGCGGCACGAGACCACCAGCGCCCACCAGTTCGATCCCTCGGTCATCGACATGTCCGTGCTCGCACGGCTGGTCCGCACCGCGCCGGGGATCCTCGGCAAACCGTCCGCCGATCAGGTCACCATCACCGTCCAGCAGCCGAAGGACGCCAGCGAGCCGCGTATCTACATCGATGTGGACGGTGATCAGCTCGTCACCGACCTGCAGGGCTCACCGGTCAGCGAGTCCTGACCGGTCGCGGTCGGCCCGGGCTTCGCCACCGGGAAACCGGTTGCCCGCCGTGGGAGGATGGGCATATGCGCATCGTCGGAGTGTTGGCCCCTGGTGCCAGCATCTGCGTCGAGGGCGAGGTGGAGCACGGGGACGACCCCCGCATGATGTTCTGGCGCCGCGGCTGGGTTCTCACCCGCCTGCTGAGCGCCCATCTCGACGAGGGCGAGGTCGTCCTCACCACGCAAGTGACACCGCGCCAGCACTCCTCACGCCCCCCGCGGGTGAAGGTGAGGGGAACAGACGCCGACCTCACCACGTCCGAGGGTGAGGTGCCCGAGCCCCGTCAGCGCGTCGCGGCGTATGCGATCGTGCGCTCGCGGCGGGGTGTACTGGGGACGCAGTGCTCCGACCTCACCGCGATCCCGGGGCTGTGGCAACTGCCCGGTGGCGGCCTCGAGTCCGGCGAGACACCGAGCGAGGGCGTCGTCCGCGAGATCACCGAGGAGACGGCCCAGCGCGTACGCATAGACCGGCTCATCGACCTCCAGTCGGACCACTGGATCGGCCGCTCCCCCACCGGCGTCCTGGAGGACTTCCAGGCCCTGCGCATCATCTACACCGCGGTCTGCGATGAGCCCACCCAGCCGCAGGTGCTCGACATCGGTGGGACGACCATGTCTGCGAGCTGGGTGCCGTTGCGCCGCTGGCGTTCGCTGCGGTGGACGTCGGGGGCACGGTCACTGCTCGACCGCCACCTCGGGCACGTTCCCGTCCTCTGAGGAACATATTGGGGTTGATCGTGGGTCATACTCGACCCACGATCAACCCCAATATTTCTGTGCCCGGACACAACACCGGCCCGGGGGTGACTCCGGGCCGGGGCTGTCTTCGGGGTGAGTGCCGAGGTTTCTAGTTGCGGAAGAAGCTCAGGATCCGCAACAGCTGGGTGTACATCCACACCAGCGAGGTGATGAGGCCGAAGGCCCCGCGCCAGGACTCCTTCTCGGGAGCGCCCATGCGGACGCCGTTCTCGATCGCGTCGAAGTCCATCAGCAGGCTGGCGGCCGACAGGACGACGCCGATGCCTGCCATCAGCCAGGCGAACGGCCCGGCGCCGGCGCCGATCGCGAACGCACCGGTGTTCACTCCGAACAGCGTGAGAACGAGGCTGAGCAGAGCAAAGACCGCATAGGCGATGATCGACACGGTGACGATCTGGGCCAGGCGCCCACGCACACGTGCGTTGAGGTACTTGTAGGCGCCGAGCACGACGAACGCCGAGATGACCGTCCCCACCACGGCCTGGAGCACGATTCCGGGGTACATGTATTCGAAGAGCTTGCTGAACGCGCCCAGGACGAGGCCTTCGACACCGGCGTAGACGAAGACGCCTGCCACCGGGAGCTCACGTCGCAGGGCCACCATCCACACGGTGATCGCCGTCACGATGGAGCCGATGACCGCGACCGGCGCGAGCAACTGGGCGGGCAGCAGCAACCACACGAGCCCGGCGCCCGCGACGATGACGAGCATGAGCGTCGCGGTCTTCGTGATGACGTCGTCGATAGTCATGCGGCCGGTGACCTGCTGGGGCATGTTGGGCCCGCTCTGCGCGCCATAGGGGCCCTGGGCACCGTATCCGTAAGGCGCTTGGGCGTAGCCCTGGTTGGGCGCGTAGGTTGTCGTGTAGCCGGGGGTGAAAGCGTCCGCGCGGGAAAGGATCGGGTTGTTCGTACGCACCGACATCATCCTCCTGATCGGGGTTTGCAGCCCGCGTGGGGCCGATGCGGCAATTCTACGAGAGGGTGTTCACTGACCCAATGAGGGTTTTCCCGGAGCAGCGGCGACGAAACCGAGACCGTGGCATCATCAGCGCCATGGCGACGAATCCGTCCCCGGACGACGAGCCCTTCCAGACCGTTCGCCGACCGATCCCCTCACGCCGGGAACGACGGGAGTACGGCAAGTCGCTGCGCCGCACGGTCCCGCGTCTCTCGCTGGGTGACTGGCGGCCCGCGGACGACCGGCCCGATCCCGTCGACATGATCCGCGCCTCGCACGCCGACCGGATTCCCTACCTCGTCCCGGTGCGGTTGGAGCGCATGCTGGCGTCCCCGTACGGGTTTCTGCGCGGCTCGGCCAACGTCTGCGCGTTCGACTGCGCGTCCCTGCCGTCGACGGGCATCACGGCGATCATCTGCGGGGACGCACACCTGGGCAACTTCGGTTTCTACGGCTCGCCCGAGGGCGAGCTCGTCCTCGACCTGAACGACTTCGACGAGGCGCATCCCGGAGCCTGGGAATGGGACCTAAGGCGCCTGGTGGCGAGCGTATGGGTGGCCGGACGCCAGAACCGCCTGACCGAGCAGCAGTGTGGCGACGCCGCATACACATGCGTCCGCGCCTATCAGGACGAGTTGGCCCTGCTGTCGGAGACCCCGCTGCTGGCCCGTTCGTTCATGAAGGTCGACGTCAACCGCCTCAACGAGACCGTGAGCGAGCCCACGCTGCGCGACGAGGTCGAGCGTGCGGTCACCAAAGCGCGCCTGCGCACCTCCGATCGCGCGCTGCCGGAGCTGACGGACTGGAGCGGCGGCTCGTATCGCATCATCGAGGCTCCCCCGCTGGTCATGCGTGTGTCGCCGGAGCGCTTCGACCAGGTCGGCACCTGCCTGGACGCCTACCTGCACACCCTTCCGCTGCAGTGGCGCCGCGTCATCGGCAGCTACACGCTGCTCGACGTCGCCCACAAGGTGGTCGGGGTGGGATCTGTGGGGCTTCGGGCATTCATCGCGTTGCTCGGCGGGTCGAGCCCCGACGACGTGCTGTTCCTGCAACTCAAGGAGGCCCGCCGCTCGGTGCTGGCCCGCCACGTGCACGGCGACCGTGCCCGGCACGCCCACCAGGGCCAGCGGGTCGTCGAATACCAGCAGGCGCTGCAGACGGTCAGCGACCCGCTGCTCGGCTGGGCCGACCTTCCCGGACTGGAGACGCCGACCACGATGCGTCCCTTCCCGGGCCAGACGCGCAGCTACCACGTACCCGACGTGCAGGTGTACGTGCGGCAGTTCCGCAACATGAAGGGGGCCGTCGCTCTCGACGGCCTCGACTCGGGCGCGCTCGCCGACTACGCGGGGGTGCTCGGGCTGCTTCTGGCGAAGTCGCACGCGCGCACCTCGGGCGCCTCCCGCATCTCGGGCTATCTGGGACGATCGGACGCCGCCGCCACGGCCCTCGTCCGGTTCGCTCAGGCGTACGCCGACCAGACCGAGGCCGATCACGCGGCGCTGCGGGCCGCGGTCGCCGACGGGCGGCTGTCGCTCGACCCGGAGGGACGCTGAGTCTGTCGAAAGCCGGTCCCTACCCTTTCGACAAGCTCAAGGGACGTTCGCCACCAACAAGCTCAAAGGGCGTTCACTACCGACAAGATCAAGGAGCGTCTCGACAAACTCAAGGGGCGTCCACCACCGACAAGCTCAAGGGACATCTCGACAAACTCAAGGGACGTCCACCACCGACAAGCTCAAGGAGCCCCCTCAAGATCAAGCCCGTCGACCGGCCCGAGGGCAAGACCCGGCCGGATGGACGACACCACCGCTCGGCGACCCCTACTCTGGGGCCATGAGCACTCACCTTGTCCTGGTGGCGAACTCCCGGGACGGTTCCATCAGCACCTTCGAGTATGCGGGAGGCGACCTCACTCCCCTGGCAACCAGCGACGTCGGCCAGGCAGGGCTCCCGTTCGCGGTCGACGCCGACCGCGGCCTCGTCCACGCGGGCGTCAAGGATCCCAACGGCGTCGTGACCCTGAAGCTCGACCGCGCCAGCGGGCGCCTCGAACGGCTGGGTCGCATCGACGCCGAGGGGGCGCCCACCTATCTGGCGCTGTCACCCGACGGCCGCCTGCTGCTCAGTGCGTCCTACCACCAGGGTGTCGGAGAGGTCTGGCAGATCGGCGACGACGGCCTGCCCACCCCCGCGGGCGAACCCATCCATCGTCCCAACCTGCACAGCGTCGCCGTGAGCGCCGACGGTCAGTTCGCCTACTTCGTCACGCTGCGGGACGACGCGGTGCTGCAGTACCGGCTGGCGCCGACGGGCGAGCTCATCCCGCTCGATCCGCCGCAGGTGGACGCGCCCGCCGGTTCGGGACCGCGCCACATCATCCTCGACGCGGACGAGACCTCGGTGTACGTGAACACCGAGTACTCCGGCGAAGCGCTGCATTTCCGGCGCGACCCCGACTCGGGGCTGCTCTGGTTCGCAGGGGCGACTCCGTGCGTCCCGGCCGACCGTGGGCTCGGGCACAGCCGCTTCGGGGCCGATCCGCGCGAGGAACATCTGATCTGGGGCGCCGATCTGCACCTCGACGCCGCGGGACGCGTCCTGTTCTGCTCGGAACGCAACGAGGGCACCATCTCCGCGCTGCCCGTCGCCGAGGACGGGTCGCTGGGAACGGCCGTCGCGCACTCGGCCGTCGTCCCGCAGCCCCGGAGCTTCGCGGTGCTCCCGGACGGCGCGCTGCTGGTCGCCTCGGAGATCACCCCCGAGGTGGGGGTCTACGACGTGGACGCGAACGGGACGCTCGGCCTGCGGGTGACCCACCCGGTGGGCGAGGGTGCCAACTGGGTCGAGATTCTCACGCGATGATGTCGGGCGGCGGGGGCGGACGCAGCGGCACCACCGGCGCTGCCGGACTGCGTCCGCGTCCGTCGTAGGGACGAAGGCCCTTGACGACGAGGATCGCCGCCACCACCAGCACCCACACGGGCCAGCCGCCCCAGCCCATCACCGTTCCGCCGAGCATGTCGACGTCGAAATCCGCGTCCCCGAACATCACCAGGAACGACCCCACTGCCGCGTTGAAGGTCCCGTGGCCGAGCGCGGCGGGCCAGACCGACCCGCCGCGCTGGCTCACCCACGCGAGCAGGGCGCCGAGCCCGATGGTGGGCACGCACATCGCGAACGTCCCGAGCACGGGATCGCCCGGATAGTTGTAGCCCAGCAGGATCAGCGGCGCATGCCACAGACCCCAGATCACGCCCGAGACGAGCACCGCGGGCACCGGCCCGAGCAGGTCACGGAGTCGCGGGAACAAGTACCCGCGCCAGCCGATCTCCTCGCCGAGCGCCGGCAGCGTGTTGATCACGGAGGCCACGGCCACGTTGACGAGCTGTAGGGCCCACAGGACGCGCAGCGGCATGCCGAGGTCGTCCGGCGTCCGGCCGGTGGCCCCGAGTTGGGTGGTCAGCAGTTCGCGGAAGGCCGACATGCCGCCGATGTCGAAACGGAACGTCCCCAGCAGCGCGCTGGAGGCCAGTCCGAGCACCACGACCACCAGCACCGACGCCAAGGCGATGCCCAGCCACAGCGCTGTTCGTCCGGCATCGGGCGGGCGCAGCCCCAGGGTGCGGACGATCGGTCGCCGCTCGACGAACCGGACGACCACCAGAGACGCGACCGTCGGCGTCAGCATCATCGCGATGGAGATCGGGAAGAACAACGGGCTGCTGAGGCCGTCACCGAGCCACAGCGGAAGGCAGACGAGCCAGGCGAGCCCGTAGGCGATCACGCAGTACACGGCGACCGCGACCCGACTCGTCGGCGCAGGAACCGCCGCCGGGGAATCGGTGGGCGGTTCAGAACCTGTCGTCGTCGACATGGCTTCTCCGTTCCACGAACGTGTTCAGAGCGACGGCCGCCACTCGACAACCGCTTCAAAGCTCGATCATTCCGTTGTTCTGAGATCACTAGGGCGCACACAAACCGTAACCCAGGTTGATCCAGCGACCCGCCGCAGGATCGCGCGCCCCCGACCAATCGCAGGAGCCCACATCGTCCGACGGACGAGGGTCTGCGGCCGGAGTCCGGTCATCCGGCGACGGCGTGCGGCCTCAGAGGTCGCGCCAGGGATCGATACCGCGCTCGACCAGGCCGTTCAACGTCTCGGCAGCGGTGTCGGGGTTGGTCAGGGTGATGCAGAGGGGACGCGCACCGGCGCGTTCGATGCGGAGGGCCGGGCCGGGCGCGGTCGTGATTCCGTCACGACCGTCGGCGGCATGACGCAGCCCCCAGCCGCCGAAGTCGACCTGGGGATCGAGCGGGACGACATCTGCCCGCTCCACCTCGCACAGCGGGAGTTCGACCCAGGTGTCCTCGCCCCTGTGCACGACGACCCCCTCCGGGTTGATCTCCACCTCGAGGGGGCTTGCCAGGACGAGGGCGAGGACAACGAGCGTCAGCGTCGCGTTCACGACGAACAGCGGCCACACGCCATGGACGACCACGGGCACGCTGCCCCCCACCAGGGCGAGCACCGCGACAAGACCATTGGTGAGGACCCCACGGTGATAGCGCGTACGTCCCGCCCACGTGAGCGGAATGCGGCGCCTCGCAACCGCGTCGGTGGCCGTGTTCGATCCGGTGGACGGAAGCCCCGGTTCGAAGTCCGCGGGTCCCGGAAGACGCCGCATCACCCACGCCAGGATCAGACCGATGCCGACGCCCCCGACCATGCCGATCAGCAACGGCACACCCACGGAACCGGAGTGATCCACTTCCGACAGCCCGCGCTGCTGCCAGATCGAGCCGAACACCAGGCAGAAGAGAAAGAACGCGACGCCCGTCCCGATCGGCGTCGTCCGGCGGTTCTGGCTCGTGACGATGCCCATGGCGATCAAGAACGTGGGGATCAACGTGGTGATGAGTGTGCCGATGATCAGGGAAGTGCCGAGCGGGGAATACCCGTTCGCCTGGCCGACCTGTCCGCTCGCCATCGCCGAGAACTGATCGCGCATCCCCCACAGGACTATCGCCCCGCCGACGGAGATCACGAGTGTGCCCGCAATGGCGGCCATTCCGACCAGCGCACCCCACACATCATCTGCAGGAAAAGGAAAGCGCCGGGAACCCGTGCTGAAGACCAGAGAACTACTCAAGGCAGCCTCCGAAGGAGGCGGTCGCTCGGCCGCCCCCAGCTAGACCGCCGTTGGAGCGCCGTGCCACAGAGGACACAATACTCCAACAATCAAACACTTCCTTCCGGGGGACCGTTCCCCGGGACGCGCCGCGATCAGCTTCGCAACGTGCCTTCGCAGGAATCCAGCCAGCCACCGAGGATTCGAGCGCCTATATCTGCGAGCCGCGGGCCGAAAGCTGCGGCATCGACCCGAATGCGATTCGGGTCGACCCCCGCTCCGGCCAACTCGACGGCGTGCCCGACGAGCCACTGCTCGATGCGCGACCAGTCCGCCTCCAGATGGAACTGCAGGCCGAGCGCCGCGTCCCCGAGATTGAACGCCTGGTTGGGGAAACCGGGTGTCTCGGCGAGCCGGACCGCACCCTCGGGAATCCCGAATTGGTCACCATGCCAGTGCAGGACGGGCGTCTCGTCCAGCGGGGCGAGGACCGAGCTGCGCCCCGCTGGAGTCAGGGTGAGCGGCGAGTAGCCGATCTCCTTGCGGCCGGTCGGGGCCACCTCCGCACCCAGGGCGCGGGCCATCAGTTGTGCCCCGAGGCAGACCCCGAGAGTGGGACGCCCGGCGTCCAGGCGTTTCCCGATCGCCTCCAACTCGTCCACCAGGAAGGGATAGGCGTCCGTCTCGTAGACGCCGATGGGCCCACCGAGCACCACCACGACGTCGGCGCCCACCACAGCGTCCGCGACGATCGGGTCCACCCCCGCGTCCAGATACTCCACCGCGTAACCGCGTCCTTCGAGCAGCGGACCGAGGATGCCGAGGTCCTCGAAAGCGACGTGACGAACCGCCAGCGCAATACCTGTCATGAGCATCAACATCGCAGGGATGTTCCTCCGGGCGCAAGCTTCTTGCACGACGGAAGACGCCTCCGTCAAAGCCGTAACCTCCCCGCAACGCACGGCTCAGCCCGGTGCCTCCGCCCCTGCGTGACTCAGTTCCTTCAAACTGCCCCGCGCTCCATCGGCACCAGCCTGTGGCTAGGGAAAACTCAGCATGCGGCGGATGTTGCAGACAAAATGAAGGAACTGAGTCACGGATCGGCCAACGGACACCTCGGGCGCCGGGCCCGCCAGGCCGGCGCGGCACCCGCGAGGGCGATTTCCGCGCGATTCCGCCGCGCGACGCCGGGGCCGGGGTCGGCACCCACCCGGCAAGGGCTCACAACCAGCGCTTGCGCCTGAAGACGCCCCAGAGCACCGCACAGACGGCGACCATGAGCGCCAACGACAGGGGGTAGCCGGCAGACCATCCGAGTTCGGGCATGCGGGCGAAGTTCATCCCGTAGATCCCGCTGACGAGCGTGGGCGCGAACAGGATCGCGGCCCACGAGGAGATCTTCTTGACCTCCTCGTTCTGCGCGAGGTTGAGCTCGGTCATCCGGCGCATCTCGTCGTTCTGGCGCTGGGCCACCAGCGTCGCCTCGACGGTCAGCGCGTTCTCGAGGACGGAGCGGAAGACCCCCGTGCGGTCGGCGATCCGGAGCGCGTGGTCGAGCACATCGCGCAGGTAGCGCTGCAACTCGTCGTCGACCTCGTACTTCTCAGACCCACGCAGGAGCCCTTCCAGCATGCCGATCAACGGCTGGGTGGCCCGCTGGAAGCCGATCACCTCGCGCGCGAGTTCGTAGATGCGGCGGGAGACCGTCTCGGTGCCGTCGAACAGCTGGTCCTCGATCTCGTCGATGTCGTTCTCCAGCCCGGCGACCACCGGTCCGTACTGGTCGACCACCTCGTCGAGGATGGCGTAGAGCACCGCCTCCGGCCCCATGGCCAGCAGCTCCGGTGAAGCTTCGAGACGACGCCGGACGCCGGCCAGGTCGGGCGACTCGGCGTGGCGGATGGTGACGACGAAGTCTCTGCCGATGAAGACGTGGAGCTCGCCGAAGTCCACGCGTTCCGCGTCGTCCACGTACTGGGCCGGACGCAGGACGACGACCAGCGTCTCGCCGTAGCGTTCGAGCTTGGCCCGTTGATGCCCCTTGAGCGCGTCCTCGACGGCGAGCGGGTGAAGGGAGAACTCCTCGGCGATCGAGCGGACTTCCTCGTCGGTCGGCCGGTAGAGGCCGATCCAGGCCATGCCGCCGCGACCTCGCATGACCCGATAGGTCTCGGCCAGATCCGCCGGGTCGGCGGTGCGGAATCCCTGGACGTAAACGGCGTTGTCGATCAGGGCCATCATTGTTCACCTCGTCTGCTCGATCCGAATGGCGCCCCGTCACGGGGGCTCCGATGACCGCGCGCCTGGACAGCACGCGACGGACGCCACCGAACTTCTTCGCGGATTCAGCGCAGGTGGCAGCAGATCAGCGAGGACGACTCGGCGGCGCGACGACTGTGACTTCGCATCGCACCTCACCGCCTCTCACTGCCGAACAGGATGAAACAACCCCCCGCGAGGTTACGCGGGGGGTTGCAGATAGGTCAATGCGGGTTGATCGATTCTCAGCCGTGCACCTCGTCCTGCTTCGCTGAGGAGCAGGACGGGCACAGCCCGAAGATCTCCAGGACGTGATGAGTAACCGTGAAGCCGTGCTCGTGGGCGACAGCCTGATACCAGTCCTCATCGGGCGGCCCGACCTCGACGGCCTTGCCGCAGTTCTCGCACACCAGGTGGTGATGGTGAGCACCGGGCTTGCAGGCGCGGAACAACTGCCCGCTGGCGACCGAGATCGTGTCGGCCTGCCCGTTGGCGGCCAGGGTGTTCAGTTGCCGGTAGACGGTCGCCAGGCCGACCGGGGTGCCCTCTTCGCTCATGAGCTGGTGCAGCTGCTGGGCCGAGACGAACCCGGGCGCCGCCTGCAGGGCACGACGGATGGCCTCCTTCTGGGCCGTGGCTCGCGTCGGCCGGAGCGTGGTTGGGGGCATGCTGTGGTCTCCCTCCGGAGATGGTGTCAGAGAACGCCTCTCATCAAATATAACGTCACGCCACACAGACCTCAGCCGCGCTCGTGGTGGTGCCGCCCGTGCCGTCCGTGGGGCCCGCCGGGGAATCCCCCGCGCCCACGGGGACCGGTACCGGGCTCGTCGTCCGGGTCGAATCCCCCCTCGGCGCCCGGGCCGGCCTCGTCCTCAGGCTCATCTTCCGGCCAGCGCCCGCCGTACGGCCCGAACTCGCCGGGGAATCCGTGAGCCCCGCGCGGACCGTGATGCCCGCCCCTGGGGCCACGTCCGGGACGAGGCTCGGGACCGTATTCCGACAGTTCGTCGTCCAGGCTCTCGATCAACCGGGCCAGGAACCCGTTGAGCATCCGGAGTTCGTCCGCGGTCAGCGCGTCCAGGAACCCCGCCTCGGGATCGTCCGGAACCGCCAGTTCCTCGGCGGCTGCACGGCCGGCCTCGGTCAGCCTCACCAGGAGCACCCGGCGATCCTGCTCCGAGGGCTCGCGTGTGACCAGCCCGTCGGTCTCCAGCTTGCCGAGCAGTTCGGCGAGCCCCTGCTTGGACATGTCCAGCAGGTACATCAGCTCCCGCTGACTGGTCTGGGGCTTCAGCGCCAGCGCCGACAGCACGCGTCCCTGCCCGCGGCGCGGGTTTCCCCGCCGGCCCGCGAATCTGCCACGCCTGGCCTGTTGACGATGGAGCAGCCGCTGCAGCCTGGCGAGCCGGCCCAGCACTTCTTCTTCGATATCACTCATGTCTGGTTCGATGTCACTCATGTTCTGATCCTTTCGGTTCAACTCGGGCCTCCTGCCCGAATCGGTCAAGTACTAGACTTATTGTGCGTCGGGAGTTCCAGAAAGTCAAGTACTGGACGAAATCGGATCCCTGGCCGTCCCCCTACCGGCCGTCACGCCCGCGTCCGCCCGCCGCCGACACCGGTGAACACCGCGGAACGAGCGGCGGGCACGCGGCCTGCCGCGAGTAGACTCACCGTGCACGGCGGATGGAGGCGATCTCGGCATGGGTGTGACGACGGACGAGCGGCCGGTGGCTGTCATCGGCGCGGGAGCGATCGGCCTGTCGCTGGCCTCCGCGATGGCCCGGGCCGGACGGTCCGTTCTCGTCTGCGGACGGACGCCCATCGACCGGATCGAGATCACCGAGGAGAGGACCACCGAGTCGTGGCCGGTCCGCCATACGACGACCCCCACAGACCTGGTCGGCGTCGACACCGCGATCCTGGCCGTCAAGGCCCACCAGACCGCCGATGTCGCGGACTGGTTGCACGTACTGGCCAGACCTGGGGTGACCGTGCTCCTCGCACAGAACGGCATCGAACAGCGTGAGCGTGTCACGCCGTTCACCGGGGACGCTCACACCGTCCCCGCCGTCCTCTACCTGAACGTCGAGCGCACCGCCCCGGGCCGGGCGATCCTCCGCAGGGTCGGCGACCACGACCTCGCACTCCCGGACGACGATGCCGCCCGCTCGCTGGCGTCCGACCTCGTGACAGGGCACATGCGGGTGGCGTTCGAGCACGACTTCGACGTCGCGGCCTGGACGAAACTGCTCGCCAACATCACCGCGAACCCGCTCACCGCACTGACCGGACGGCGGGTCGAGGTGCTGCGCGAGCCCTCCATCGCGCGTCTGGCCAGGCAGATCATGGACGAGGCCGCTGCGGCAGCACGCGCCGACGGTGTCGCTCTCACCGCCGACCAGGTCGACGAGACCCTGGGGTGGCTGCAGGACGCACCCCCCGGCGCCACGACGTCCATGCTGCAGGACCGGCTCGCCGGGCGTCCGCTGGAGTACGACGCGCTGACCGGGGCCGTCGTCCGCGCGGCCGAACGCCACGGTGTCGAAGTGCCGGTGAACCGGTTGGTTCTCGCTCTGCTGGCCGCCATCGGGCCGGAGAGCCACGAATGAAGCTCTCACAACGTGCGGCGCTGAGCGAGCCGTTCTACGCGATGGCGTTCGGCAAACAGGCCGCCGCCCTGGAGGCCGACGGGCACAGCGTGATCAAGCTCAACGTCGGCGAGCCCGACTTCGGTGCTCCCCCGGCCACCCGCGCGGCGATGCGCGAGGTCATGGACGGGCGCCCGCTGCCCTACACGCTCGCGTTCGGCCTGCCCGAGCTGAGAGACGCGATCGCGGGCTTCTACCAGGACCGGCACGGCGTCACGATCGACCCGGCCCGCATCGCGGTCACCTCGGGAGCCTCCGGCTCGCTGCTGCTGGCCACCGCGGCCACGATCGACCCGGGTGACGAGGTGATCATCGCCGACCCCTCCTACCCCTGCAATCGCGAACTCGTGAAAACCTTCGGGGGACGACTGGTCATGGTCGAGACGAGCCCCGAGACCCGGTTTCAGCTGGACGCGTCCTTAGTGGAGCGGGCGTGGACCGACCGGACCGCGGCGGTGATGATCGCGAGCCCCTCCAACCCGACGGGCACGACGATCCCCTTCGACGACCTCGACGCCATCTGCGGCCTGGCACGCGACCGCGACGCCTGGCGCATCGTCGACGAGATCTACCTGGGCCTGGCCGACCGTGGCCCCGGCGGATCGGCTCCGCGCAGCGTCCTGACCTGCGACCCCGACGCGATCGTCATCGACAGCTTCTCCAAGTACTTCGGCATGACAGGCTGGCGGCTCGGCTGGTGCGTCCTGCCCACCGAACTCGTCGGTGCGGCCGAGCGCCTGGCGATGAACTTTTTCCTGTGTGCGTCCTCGCCCGCGCAGATGGCGGCGCTCGCCTGCTTCACCCCGGAGTCGCTGGCCGTGTGCGAGGAACGCCGGAACGACCTCGTGGAGCGCCGCATAATCGTGCTCGACGGTCTGGCGGAGCTCGGCCTGCCCGTGCCGGTGCCCCCCGACGGCGCGTTCTACGTGTACTGCGACGTCTCGGGCACGGGACTGGACGCATGGGAGTTCTGCCAGCGCGCCCTGGACGAGGCCCACGTGGCCCTGACCCCGGGGAAGGACTTCGGCCCCGCCACCGCCGACAGGTTCGTCCGGCTCTCGTACGCCGCGTCCCGGGAGGAACTCCGGGAGGCCTTCGCCCGGCTGGAACCCTTCGTCGCCGGTCTGCGCCGGGGCTGACCCACACGCTCGCCGACCGCACGGCTCGGCCCCCGCACAACCGTTCGGGAAACGCGCGGACGGCACGCGCGACGGGAGTGCGCGTGCCGTCCTCCGTTCCGCCGCCCCCTCGTCGGCGGAGGCTCATGCTCACCCGAGGGTGAACTCCGCGGTGTTCATGCCCCAGAACCCCTCGGACACCTCCACGACGGTGGGCTGCGCGTCCACCGGGATGTCGAAGACGAACTTCGCGTCGAGGGAGTTGCCCGGGTTAATGTCCTTCGCCAGCGGGCTGTCGTCGAGGTAGGCCCATGCCTCGTCGGACGCGCTGTACTCGGTTCCATCGGGGCTGCGCAGCGCCACCATGTCGCCGATGACGGTGATCGCGTCCTGCCCGATGTTCTTGACCGTGAGCGTGACGATCACGAACTGGCCCTGGGGAGTGGTGTTGAAGTACTCGTTGCCCAGGCTCGTGACACCGGGGGTGTAGTCGAGCAGCGTGTACTGCACCTCGCCCACCGTGAGCGTGCCCCCGATGCCGACGGCCGGGGCCTCGGTGACCGGCTCCGCGGTGGTCGGATCAGCCACGGGGGCCTCGGTGACGACGCCGTCGACCGCCTGGGTCGTCGTCCCGGCCGGCTGGGTCGTCGCCGCGTCGTCCCCACCACCACCCAACTGGGAGATGAAGGAGATCAGGACGATGACGCCGATCACCCAGACCCACCACCGCTTGTACCAGGGCTTCTTCGGCTTGGTGGTGGGCTGCTGGGGGACGTACGGGTAGGTGGGTGCGTACTGCTGGCCCTGCGGGACGCCGGGCTGCTGAGGGTAAGGGGGCTGGCTCATGGTCGGGGACTCCTGTCTGTCGGTTCGCGAGTCCATGAGACCGCCGGATGCCCTCCGGCCACATCGCCCGATCCGCGTCGCGGGGGTCATCCTTTCGGCCGATCGTTCGATGGGGCTCGTCGATGATCGGGCGATTACCTTGTCAGTGCTCGTCCCTACGCTCGAAGACATGCCGGCCATTCATCCGTCCCCCACAGTGAGACGCATCGCAAGCGTCGTCTGGCTCGTCGTAGGGGCGCTCCTGGGCGCCGCGGCGTGCCTCGTCTCCGGGGTGGCCGCGATCTCCGCGGAGGACGTCTACATGGTTTCGGGTGATCCACAGGGCGAGCTCACCGACGTGGGGGTGCTGGCGATGCTGGCGGTGCTCGCGTCGCTTCCCGCCCTGCTCATGCGGCGGCGCGAACCGTGGATCGCGGTCGCGGGAGGCGCCCTGCTCACGTCCGTGCTGCGGCTGGACAGCCTGCTGCTCCTGCTCGGCGCAGGCGCCGTGGTGGTCCATCGCGATCGTGCGGAAGCACAGGTCGCCAGCGTGATCGCCGGCCTCATCACGATCTGGGCGGGCGTCCGCGACGGATTCCGGCCATGGCTGCAGACGGCCTGGGCGGTGTACATCGATCCCGACCCGCTGGAATACGGCGAGGCCGACCAGATGCTCCAGTTGGGCATCAGCGTCGGGATCGCGGTGCTCACCGGAGCGGTCGTGCTCGGCGCCGCGTGGTTCGTCCGCTTCCGCGGCGATCTGTCGGCAACGCGGGAAGCCAGGGCCGCAGCCGAACACCGCGGGGATCGCCTCGAGGAGACCGTCTCGCGCCAGGACGAGCGCGAGCGCCTGGCCAGGGAGGTGCACGATGCACTGGCCCACCGGCTGTCACTCATCTCGTTGCATTCCGGGGCGCTGGAGGACGCCGCCGCCAGCAGCGACCCGGCCGTCTCACAGGCCGCCCATGTACTCCGCGACAACGCCCATCGCTCGCTCGAAGATCTTCGAGACCTCGTCTCGGCGTTGCGCGAGCCGACGGAGGGCACTCATCCGGCCGTCCCCGAGGCCCCGGACCACGAGCCGTCGATCGGCTTCGGTGCACTACCCGACCTGATCGACTCCGCCCGCGCCGCCGGCGTCCCCGTCGACGTCACCGTGCTGGTGCAGGACGCCGGATCTGCCAGCGACCTGCTCGATCGTGGCGTCTACCGGATCGCTCAGGAGGCACTGACCAACGCGGTCAAGCATGCCCCGGGCTGCCCGGTCAGGTTCGATCTCCGCGCCTCTCCGGCCACGGGTGTTCACCTCGTGGTCGCGAACCTGCTCAACGGCGTCGACAGCGGGCTCCCCGGGGCGATGGCCGGCATCATCGGCATGCAGGAACGGGCGAGCAGGCTGGGCGGGGTCGTACGGGCCGCCCCCGACGGCCGTGGCGGCTTCGTCGTCGACGCCCGGATCCCGTGGTCGAGCCGCAGCACACCCCGGCGCTGAGGTTCACCGGCGCGGCGACCACATGCGAGCAAACCTGTCGGACGTGCGATCTACAGTGCTGTTCGTGAGCACACGCACCACTGTCCCCGCTCGCCCCATCCGCGTCCTGGTCGTCGACGACGACGCCATGGTCCGCACGGGACTCCGCGCCATCCTCGGTCACGACCCGGGGCTCGTGGTGGTCGGAGAGGCATCCGACGGGGACGAGGTGCTGAGGGCTGTCCAGGTGCACCACCCGGACGCGGTTCTCATGGACATCCGGATGGAGCGCATGCACGGCATCCAGGCCATCGCCCGGCTGCAACGGGAGGTCAATCCCCCGAAGGTCATCGCACTGACGTCCTTCGACCTGGGCCGCTACGTCTACGAGGCCCTGGACGCCGGAGCCAGCGGGTTCCTGCTGAAGGACACCTCACCCGAGGACCTGCGATCGGCCATCCGTGTCGTCATCCAGGGCAACGCCATCCTCTCCCCTCGCAGCACCCGCCACGTCATCGAGCAGTTCGCCCGGTCGTCCGATCACGAGCGCATCGCCGAGGCCGCGCGCAGCCTCGCGTCGCTGAGCGGCCGTGAGCGCGAGATCGCCGAACTGGTGCACGACAACTTCTCCAACGCGCAGATCAGCCGGCGGCTGGGCTGCAGCGAGGCCACGGTGAAGACCCACCTCAGTCACATCATGGCGAAGCTGGACGCCACCACCCGGGTGCAGGTCGCCGTCCTGGTCGAGCGGGCCTCGGGGGCCCACTGACCGAGGCCGGCGATCTCGCGCGGTGCTACCGGACGTCAACGCGCCCGGTAGACGAGCTTTCCGCGCACGTGCCGGCCGGCGAGCGCGGTCAAGGCGTCCGGCACCTCGTCGAGAGACAGGACGCGGGAGACCATGGGATCGAGCCTTCTCGCGTCGACCAGCCCCAGCAACGTTCCCAGCATCACCGACAGGTCTGTGCGCGGGCGCGGGTCGGCATGACCATAGGCCGCACCGAGCGCGATCTCGTGCACCGAGGGCGCGATCGTGAACGCGGGCACAGCGTCGAGATCCGGACGCGCCCCGACCGCGGCGAGCCCACCGCCGTACGCCAGCAGGCCGAGGTTGGCCGTGGCCGATTCCCGATCGAGCGTGTCGACCACACCATCGACTCCGCGGCCCCTCGTCAGCTCGCGTACCCGGGCGGCGACATCTTCCGTGCGATAGTCGATGACCTCGTGGGCGCCCAGTCGCTTCACGTGGTCGGCGTTCGCGGCGGACGCCGTCGCGATCACCCGGGCTCCCGCCGCTGCCGCGAGCTGAACGCTGAACCCGCCCACCCCGCCTGCTGCCGCCGTGACCAGGAGCGTGTAGTCCTCCGTGACGCGCAAGCGGCGCACCACTGCCAGGTACGCCGTCATGCCCGCGCACGGCAGCGCGGCCGCCGCGCCCGGGTCGACGCCCGCGGGCACCACGGCGACAGCACTGGCGTCCGTCACGGCGTAGTCTGCCAGGCCTCCTGGACGACGCAGGTCTCCGTGGTAGGCGACACGATCGCCGGTCAGCACCCGGTCGACGCCCTCACCGACCGCGTCGACGACCCCCACGACATCGATCCCCGGCACATGAGGCCAGTTCCACGCCGGATGCCCGCCCCGGACCAGGTGGACGTCGACCGGGTTCAAGCCGCAGGCTTCGACCCGTACCCGGATCTCACCCCGCCCGGGTTCGGGCACCGCGACCCGGCCCAGGCGCAGGCCTGCCGGCTCGCCCGGCTCGTCCAGCAGCAGCGCACTCATCGACTCCGGCATGGAACCTCTTCCTCGCGCTCGTGTCGCAGACAGCCTCAGCGCCGGAAAGCCCGTTGGTAGGGGTACGGCACGTAGGGCAGTTGCACCTTGAGGCGCTCCGCGGCATGCAGGCCGAAGCTGGTGTCGCGCAGGAATTCCCGGCCCACCAGGACGATGTCGGCGAGCCCTGTGGCGACGATCTGCTCGGCCTGGAAGGGCTCGTCGATCATGCCGACAGCAGCCACCGTGAGCCCGGTGGCCTGCTTGACCGCCGTTGCCAGGGGCACCTGGTAGCCGGGGCCGACCGGGATCGGAGCCTGGGCGACGTTGCCGCCCGACGAGATGTCGGCCAGGTCGACCCCATGCTGGCCGAGCCAGGTCACGACCTGGGAGGTCTCCTCGACGGTGACGCCCCCGTCCACCCACTCGGTCGCCGACAGCCGCACGCTGAGCGGTACGGAGTCCTCGATCACACCGCGGACCGCGTCCACGACCCTCAGCAGCAACCGGGCGCGGTTCTCCAGCGACCCGCCGTACTCGTCGGTGCGCAAATTGCTCAGAGGTGACAAGAACTCGTGCAACAGGTATCCGTGCGCGGAGTGGATCTCCAGGAAGTCGAAGCCCGCGTCCACCGCCCGGCGAGCGGCGGCGGCGAACGCGTCCACGACTCCGGCGATCCCGGCCTCGTCGAGCGCGACGGGCTCGGCCAGGCCGGGGAAGGCCACCGCGGAGGGTGCGACCGTCTGCCACGCGCCGTCCTCGGGCGACATCGCGCCGCTCCGCGGCACACCCCATTCCCTGTAGACCGATGCCTTGCGGCCGGCGTGGGCCAGTTGGATGCCGATCTTCGCACCGAGGCCGTGGACGAGGTCGACGACCGGACGGAAACCGTCGCGCTGGGCGTCGTTCCACAGACCGAGGTCGTTGGCGCTGATGCGTCCCTCGGGAACGACACCGGTCGCCTCCACGATGATCGCCCCGGCGCCGCCGCGCGCCAGCGAGCCGTAGTGCATCAGATGCCACGGGACGGGAACTCCGTCGCGTGCCTCGACGACGTACTGGCACATCGGGGGCACCCACAGGCGGTTGCGGATCTCGAGCCCGCGCAGGGTGATGGGCTCGAACAGTGCGTGACTCATTGGTTTGCTCCTCGGAATCGGTTCGCTGGGGGAATCGGCGCGACGCCTGCGGGCTGCCGAGCGTCCGGGATCCTTGGCATGCTCGGTTTCCTTCCAGGATGGGGCGGTAGCCCGCGGTCCGCTGATACGGCAGACATCGTAATACGATCGATGTCGTACAACGCACCATATACTGCACAAGAACGTCACCGGAAAGGGGGCCTCAGAGTGCGAGAACTGGAACACCCGGAGATCGACGACATCCGCATCGATGCGGTGCTCGCCGCGCTCGCCGACCCCGTGCGCCGCAGCATCGTCACCGAACTCGCCGCGGGGAATCACGACATGGTCTGCAGTGCCTTCGACCTACCCGTGACGAACTCGACGAAGACCCATCACTTCCGCGTCCTGCGCGAGGCCGGCATCATCCGGCAGGAGTACCGCGGCACCTCGATCCACAACTCGCTGCGCATCGACGACCTGGACGCCCGCTTCCCCGGTCTGCTCTCCGCGATCCTGACGGCCGACTGACCACCAGCGGTCGCATCGGGACGCGGCGCGGGCATGCCCGATGCGCACGGTTCTCGCGATCCCCGTGCGCAGGATGTCGCCCCGGGCGGGGACTATCCGGACGACTTGACCGGATGGACGTGGACGCGCGTCAGATCCGAGTGCGACTCCACGTCCGCCCGGAGACCGAGAGTGGGCAGTTCGTCGGAGAACCAGCGCGGGACGTGGTCGCAGATGATGTCCAACCGCAGGAAGTTGGCCTCGCGGAAGAACGGCAGGAGCACCTGCCGGGAATTGTGGGCGCCCTTGACCGCCATCGCCTCACGCAGGTCGACGCGGTAGTGACCCGCCCTCTCGGGCACCGGCTCGATCACGGCGATCGGCTCGATCGTCTCCGCTGGTGCCGCCGCCCTGGCCTGGGCGTAGAAACGCTCGATCTCCTGGACGAACTGCTCCGGGTAGCCGTTGACCTCCCACAGGACGACGCCGAGGCTGCCGAAGGCGACCCGGTAGTAGCCGTTCGCAGCCCTGGCGGCCAGCACCTGGCAGTCGCCCAGCCACTCGGTCACGGTCGCGAAATAGGCTCGCAGGTCGTCCATCGAGTCGCACTCACCCGCGAAGAACTCGAGCCGCTGTGAGGACGACCACGTATCGCCCTCACGCTCGTACACGTAGATGGTGCCGCCCCTCTTGGGGCTGGCCGCACGACCCGACTGGTCGAGCAACGCCGCGATCTTCATGAAACTGTCCTTCGGTTCGTTCGGTCGGCTCGCCGGGGGTCAGCCGTCCACCGGGGATGGTGTGGGCTCACGAGACGCAGCCGAGGGCGCATGTGTCGCACCCGTCGGCGCACAGCCCCATCACGTCGATGTCCGGGAGCACCAGGAACCGGCTCTGGGAGATGACGAACGCCTCGGTCTGCCGGTCGTTGGAGATCGTCACGGTGTCGTTGCCGAACGTGATGCTGATGGGCAACTTCACGGGCACGTCCTTCGACAGCGCCATCCGCGTCCTGGACGAGAACCGCTTGTGACCGACGGCCGGGCTGTTCGCGATGACATCGCCGGAGGTGGCGACGCGGACGAGGTTGCCCGTGGCGTCGAATCGCACCGAGTTCTCGTCGGCGTCCATCTCCAGGGCGTCCACGTCGTAGGCCATGACCGGCCCGATGGGGGTGGTCAGGCTGACGGGTGCGGCGGGCTCGAACGACTCGAGCTCTCCGGTCTCGAACACGCGGACGCCGGCCCTGCCCTGGAAGACGCCGAGCGGCGTGGCCACGGGGACGACCTCGCCGGGCCACAGGATGACGCTCTTCACCTTCCCGCTGGGATAGAAGCGGACTCCGATGATCTTCGCCGTGATGGACCCGAAACCGAACTCGAAGGTGAAGTCGTCAGCGAGAGCCTTCTCGTCGTCCTGTGACCAGGAGAACCCGATCTGGCCGTTGAGCGGGAAAACGCTGTCGAGGACACCGTCCTCGAAGAACGTCACCAGTTCGGCGGGAAACGCGCCCAGCGGTGTGTCCACCATGGTCTGCGCGTCCAGGCAGATGCTGCGAATCGCTCCGCTCTCGCAGAACGACAGGGACTTCATGTCCTTGCTGCGAACGTCGGGCCGCGAATAGCGGGGCACAAGATCGCCGCAACTCGTGTGCACCACGTTCGGCTGATCCACGTGACATTCCCGCATCCCGCCCGAGGCGTATGTGGTGTAGCTGGAGATCCCCTGGAGATCCAACGCAATGGTCGGCATGCCGATGTCCTTCCCCGCGGCCTCAGGCCTGCGAAGTGAAAAGCTCTTCTGGGTCCGCGCGATTCGCCTTGGCGGTCAACCTGTCCGGGGTCACCCGGAACACGGCGACGGCGTTGCCGTCCTTGGACGACCGATACCGTTCGACCAGGCCGTCGGCGATCGGCGCGCGGTAGTAGCCGGGCAGCAGCTTGTCCACGAGCGCCTGCAGTGCCCGGGCGGCCTCCCCGGAGTCGTCGACCCGATGCGCCGTCCCGAAGACCATCACGCTCATGTAGGCCGTGTCCGCATGACAGGCCATCGGCGCAGTCACCGTCCCGTACTCCTCGTAGACGGTGAAGCACACCTTGGGTTCCGCCTCGAGCATGCCGACCTTCCGGCCCGACCCCATGCCGTGGAAGTACACGCTGCCGTCGAGGTAGACGTAGTTCACCGGCACCGCATAGGGATAGTCGTCCGCCGGCAGCCCGAGGATCCCCACCCTCTGGGTCTCCAGGAAACGCGATATCTCCTCGCTGTCCTCACACACTCGTTCCGTGTAGGCGATCTCGGTCACAACGCTCCTCGGCGGCATCGTCTCGTCGTTCGGGGTCGGGATGGGCCGGGACGACGGCGGATCCGCAGGGCGCTCGCCCATGCCGTCCCCGCCGCCGACCCGCGTGCTGGTGCTACCAGACGTTCAGCACCCATTCCTTGCTCTTCTTGTATTCCATGTCGGTGAACAGGGCGTTGGCCATCTCCTCGGCCAGGTGGATCGCCCCCGCGTAGCCCATGACCGGATGGCGGTATTTCCCGGCCCGGTCGTAGACGGGGAAGCCGACCCGCACCATCGGCACCTTGTGGTCGATGGAGATGAATCGTCCCTTCGAATGCCCCAGGATCAGGTCCAACTCCAGACCCTCGTCCTTTATGCGGCCCTCCAGGTCCCACAGGTCGGCGTTCGTGACGATCTCCATGCCGTGCGTGATGTTGGCCTGCAACGCCTGGATGCGCGGATCCCGGTCGTAGTGACTGTTGTCGTCACCCAGGAGCAGGAGCACCGGCTTCATCTCCAGGTCCAGGCAGAACTCGGCCAGGCCGACCACTAGATCCGGATTGCCGTAGATGGCCACCTTCTTGTCCGCGAAGAACATGTGGGTCAGATCCGTGATGGCGTCGAGGGCGATGCCCCGCTCCCGCACCAGGGACTCCGGAATCGGCTTGCCCGTCATGGTGCTCAGGTTCTTCAGCAGGGTGTCCGTGTTGCGGATGCCGATGGGCGAGGGGCCGACGATCGCGGGGACGCCGAACTTGTCGGAGAGGAACGCCGCGGCCTGACCTCCCTCGTAGCGGTTGAGCGCGATGGTCCCGATGGCGTTGGCCGTCCCGGCGATGTCTTCCACCGTCGTCTCGCCGTGCGCGACGTGGTTGCCCGAGGGCATCAGGGGCGCGTCGAAGGTCTCGGTCTCGAACAGCACGGTGGCGTCGATGTCCATCTCGGCCAGCAGGTGCTTCAAGGCCGTCACATCCCCGGGGTTGACCCATCCGGTGATGAAGTTGATCTTCCCGTTCGGCTCACCCTTCTCGGCGAAATGGCTGACGAACTCCTTCACCGCGAGGTCGTAGCCGCTGATCATGCTCCCCACGAAGCTGGGCGTGTGGATGGGGATCAGGTGCACCTCGCGACCGGGGAACTTCTCCTTGAGCAGGCCGTTCTCGAGCTTCGTCACGACCCCGTCGATGTCGTCACCGATCACCTCGGTGGAGCAGGTCGAGATGATGGGCACCACCTTGACATCGGGGTACCGAGTCAGGAGCACGTCGACCGCCTCCTCGACGCGGTTGAGTGCACCGAACACCGCGCCGTCCTCGTGGAGCGAGGACGAGGCGATCTCGAAGCTCTCCTTGAAATGCTGGGAGAAGAGCAGCCGGACGAACATCACGCAACCCTGACCGCCGTGGACGATCCCGATGCAGTCCTTGATGCCGATGCTCGCGTATTGGGCCCCGCACGGCTGGCAGGTGAAAATGGGGTTGATCGTCCCCGCCCGTTCCTTCTCCTTCAACTGACACGTGTCCATGCGTGTCCTCCTCATCTACGTTTCGCGATCCGCATTCCGCGCCGCGAGGGCCTAGTAATGGGTGTCCGTCAGCTCTTCGTTCAAAGACCCCGTGATGGTCAGGTAGTCCAGCTTCTCCCGCAGGGCCTGCATCACCTGCCGGATCTCCTGGGCGCTGAGGTCGTCGAGCCAGCCGAACTTGTTCCGGTAGGCGCGCGAGAGGTCAAGAGCATCCGCGTAGTAGCACTTGTCCTCCGGCGTGGAGGGCACGATCTCCTCCCCGCACAACAGGTCACAGGTCATGCCGAGGATGTGCTCGTTCTGCCGTTCCCGGTCCCAGGCACGGGAGTGGAACTGCCACAGGCATTTCTTCATGATGTGGTCCAGCAGCAGTTCCATGTACTCGCTCTGCTTTTCTTCGGTCATCGCGGATACCTCCTCAGGCGCCGATCTTGAGCGACGCGTCCGCGTCCGCCTCGCCGGTCTCGGTGAGGACGAACTCGGGGTACTCGCGCTCGCGCAGTCTGGCGACCGAGTCGATGGCGCCCGTGTACTCCCGCAGGTTCGGGTCGTCGCGCACCTCGGCGGGCAGGTTCACGTCCGACAGCATCTGCCGCGTGACGAATCCCTTGTCTGTGGGGATCTCGTCCTTGCTGATGTCGAGCAGGGACAACTCGTGGATGGGCGAGTAGACCGCGTCGTAGATGTCGCGGGCGAAGCGCACCCAGCCCTCGTACCCCTTCCAGGGTCCGTTGTGGTAGGCGTGAGCGTTGAGGTAGGGCACCCGGACCTTCTTGGCCACCTCTCCGGGACGCTTCCCGGTGAAGATGCAGTCGGGCTTGAGTGTCTCCATGGCCTCCATGCCCTCGAGTTCGTTCGGGTCGTCGATGGCCAGCGCACCCACCTCGCAGCGGGAGATGCCTTTCTCCATGTCACCCTGGTGACCGAACTTCGTGTACACGGAGACGACCTCGACGCCCATCTCCTCGTGGATCGCGTTGGCCCAGTGCCACAGCTTCGACCCGCCTGGCCACAGGCAGACCTTCTTGCCCTGCAGTCGTGCCTTGTACCATTCGAGTTCCGGCTTCCAGCGGGCGGTCTCCTCCGAGATGATGGCCTCTGCACGATCCTCGATCCCGAAGAACGTGGCGACCTTTCGCAGGGACGCCGACAGCGGCTCGAACCCGAAGCCGTCGATGTCCAGCCGGGGGATGCCGTACCGCACCCGCAACTCGTTGCAGATGTACTCCGCCGACCGTGCGCACTCCAGGACGTTCAGCTGGGCCTTGTGCATGCCCCGCAGATCGTCGTAGGAGCCGTTGCCGGTGAAGGTCGACAGCACCTGGATGCCCATCCTCCTGAAGAAGTCGTTCATGACTTCCTGGTCACCCTGGATGTTGTATTCCCCGACGTAGTTGATGACGTAGTCGCTCTTGATCTCCGGCTCGACCGTGCCGACCTTCTGGTTGACCCAGGCGATGTTGATCTTGTGGTGACCGCCGGACTGGCTGGGGCCCCCGAAACCAGGCGAGTTGCAGACGAAGATGTCCACATCGGGCATCTCGTCCATGATCTCGTTCGCCAGGGCCTCGATGTCGTCACCGATCAGGGCGGACGCGCAGGTCTGGTAGATCGTCATGCGCTTGATGTCGGGGAAGGCCGCGAATGCCTCCTTGATGCTCTTGCGCAACTGCTCCTCGGCGCCGAAGACGACGTGCTGTTCCTTCATGTCGGTCGCGAAGGTGTACTTCAGCTGGAAGTTGTCGTTGTCGCTGATGTAGCGCTTGGTCTGCCAGGTGTCGTACGTGCATCCGACCGGGCCGTGGCTCAGGTGGATGACGTCCTTCATCGGGGTGCCGATGACGTGCTTGGCGCCGCAGTAGGCGCAGCCCCGCTCGGACAAGGTGCCGGGGATGGTGTTGAGGTAGCCCAGCGGGAGCGCGTCGGAGAGATCCTCCCCCTCGCCCTTGATGACTGCGTGCTTCTCCCTCTCAGGGATCGATTCGCTGCACTTGAACAGGTGATACGGCATTGTCGGTGCCTTTCTTCCTAGTCGCCGATGCCGTACTTGACGACCATCTTCTCGAGCTCGTCCATGCTCAGCGGCGATGGGACGACGAAGTCCTCGTTCTCGATGATCTTCCGGGCCAGCTCGGCGTACTCGTGTGCCTGGTTCTCCTCGGCGTGGTACTCCACGACGGTCTTCTTGTTGAACTCCGCCTTCTGAACGATGTTGTCGCGCGGGACGAAGTGGATCATCTTCGTGCCGATCGCGGCGGTGAACTCCTCGATGAACTCCTGCTCCCGGTCGACGCGCCGGCTGTTGCACACGACGCCGCCGAGCCGCACGCCGCTCTGCTTGGCGTACTTGAGCAGGCCCTTGCAGATGTTGTTCGCCGCGTAGATGGCCATCATCTCGCCCGAGGCCACGATGTAGACCTCCTGCGCCTTGCCATCGCGGATCGGCATCGCGAACCCGCCACACACGACGTCGCCCAGGACGTCGAAGAAGACGAAGTCCAGATCGTCGGTGTAGGCGTTGTTCTTCTCCATCAGGTCGATGGCGGTGATGACGCCACGGCCGGCGCAGCCGACGCCCGGCTCGGGGCCACCGGACTCGACGCACTGGATGCCGGAGTACCCCTGCTTGATGACCTTCGCGTTGGTGACCTTCTCGGCGCCCTCCTGCCGCAGGACGTCCATGAGGGTCTCCTGCGGCTTTCCGTTCAGGATCAGGCGGGTCGAGTCCGCCTTCGGGTCGCAACCATGGATGAAGACCTTCTGATCGTAGAAGTGGGTCATCGCCGCAGCGGTGTTCTGCTGGGTCGTGGACTTTCCGATTCCACCTTTGCCGTAGAAGGCGATCTTTCGGGTCATAGCCAATTCCTTCCGATTCCGGGTGCGCGAACAGCACCGGCCGGCCCCGTGAGACCGGCTCCGCGGGGTTGCGGGGACGATCGGGCCTGGTCGATGGGCGTCGCTTGATTCCGTACCGCGTTGCGGCGGCACGGCTGGGGGTTATGTCGATTCACCTGCTGGCTACGATCCCGGAGTGCTGGGAGACAAGGGTTCGTTAGCCGCTGCGCAGTGTTGTGACGATGATTTCTTCGAGGATCGCCAGAAGCGATCCCAGACCTCGGCACGATCGGGTCCCGTGCATCCGAAGGCCCTGGGCCCGGCCGTGCACCAGCCGGGCGATTGATCCCGCCACTCACGAATCGGGGTGGCGCAGAGTCCTGCGTAGTCTTTGGGAAGGGCGCCTCACCTGAGGTCTGATCCCCTCTCCCAACGACTTGTGAAGGAACCTAGCATCCGCGAGGACGAGAGTGGGGGGTCGTCCCAGCAAGGCTTACACATCCGTAACTACGGTGACTTCCGGCTGATACATCCGCAGATGCGGTGATACATGCTCGATACATCCGCAGATGCGAATCTCTCGACGAGACGTCGCGCGGCTGGCACGGTTCGTCCTCCCGGCCCCGTCCACGCTCTCGGCGTCTCAACTCAACGACGAGTCGAGCGCCCGCAACAGCACGACCGTCGCGGGCACGTCGGCCTCAGGCGGGACGAGCGGATCGAGCAGACGGCCCCACTCGGCGCGAACCCGCTCGGAGCTTCGCCGGGCCGCGTCGGTCGGGAACAGTTGGACGCACCGCCCGTCACTCGGGTCGGGCACCCGCGTCAGGAATCCCTTCGCCTCGAGTGACCGCAGGCTCGCGCTGGCGTTGCTGGTCTGGAGGACGAGGTCCGCGGCGAGTTGCGACGGGCTGATGCCGGGATGGTCGTCGATGTGACGCAGCACCATGCCGTCGAGATCGCTCAGGGGCATGATCTCGGGATCCTGGAACCGGTGCGCCGCGAGCTTCCTCGCGATCCGCACGGTGAGGTCGGCCAGCGCGCCCAGGTCGTCGCCACGGTCCGGTTCCGGCCCGTGATCGTCGCTGTCCATGCGGACTCCCTTCGAGTGTGGATGGTCACGATGGAGATTACTATCTTCACATAGCTATGCTTTGATAGTTATCTTTCCAGTCATCCCCTCGCAGAATCGGAGAAACGTCGGTGCACCAATCCCGAGACGAAAGAAGATCCGAAGCGTCCGCACCTCCACACCTGACGCCCGCGGTCCTGGCCACACTCGCCCTTCTCGGCGCTGTCGCGCCGCTGGCCACCGACACCTATCTGCCCAGCTTCCCGCAGGTCGCCTCCGACCTGCACGCATCCGAGTCGTCCGTCCAACTGACCCTGACCCTGTTCATGATCGGCATGGGGCTGGGGCAACTGTTCTGGGGCCCGATCTCCGACCGGCGCGGCCGGCGCGGCCTGCTCCTGTGGGCATGCGCGCTCTTCGTCGCCGCCAGCGTGGTGGCCCCCATGTCGACGTCGATCGGCATGCTCGTCGCGATGCGCTTCCTGCAGGGCTTCACCGGCGCCGTCGGCCCGGTGCTCGGCAGAGCCGTGGCCCGTGACCTCGCGAGCGGCCTCGCCCTCGCCAGGGCGTTCAGCCTGCTCGGGATCATCACGAGCCTCGCCCC
The DNA here is from genome assembly GCF_011758645.1 of Brooklawnia cerclae. Lineage (NCBI taxonomy): Bacteria > Bacillati > Actinomycetota > Actinomycetes > Propionibacteriales > Propionibacteriaceae > Brooklawnia > Brooklawnia cerclae. The sequence continues at coordinate 2,671,299 of NZ_JAAMOZ010000001.1, forward strand.
CATCGTCGCGCCCGTGCTCGGCGGCCTGCTCGCCGACCCGATCGGATGGCGCGGGATCCTGTGGGTCGTGGCCGTGATCGCGGTGCTCATGCTGGTGAGTTCGTTCACGATGGTCCCGGAGTCCCTTCCTCCGGGACGACGCCAGCCGGGTGGGCTGCGAGACATCGTCCGTAGCGCCGGCGACGTGCTCACCGATCTGCCGTTCGTCGGGTACACGCTCACCCAGAGCTTCGGCATCGGCATCCTGTTCTCCTTCATATCGGGCTCGTCCTTCGTGCTGCAGAACGAGTACGGGCTCGGGTCGACGACCTACGCGCTGTTGTTCGCGCTCAACGCGCTCGCGCTGATCCTCGGCGGCGTGTTCAACACCCGCTTCCTCGGCCGCTACCGCCCCACCAGCCTCCTGCGGATCGGTCTGATCGCGAGCATCATCGCATCCGCCGCGACAGCGACCGTCACGCTCGTCACCTCCGAGCCCCCGCTGTGGGTGCTGCTCCCGCTGATCTGGATCGCCTCGCTGTGCAACGCCCCGATCATGGCCAACACCACGACGCTGGGACTCCAGCGCCACGCCCGTAACGCGGGCATGGCAGCGGCAGTCATGGGAGCGATCCAGTCCGCTCTCGCGGGCCTGATCGCACAGATGGTGTCGATAACCGGCAGTGCCAGTGCCGTTTCGATGACCCTGGTGATGGCGGGATCAGCGATTCTGGCGGGGGTGGCATTCGTCGCACTGTGCAGACGGGACGAGGTGGGAGAGCAGGAAGCCTGACCCCGGGGCGCTCTCCCCCGGAGACACGGCGTCCTTGTTCTCAGGCGACCGGTAGCAGTCCCCTGCTCGCGAAGACCCTGCGCGCCACGCCGACCGCGTTGAGGGCGCGGGGAAAACCACAGTAGACCGACGCGTGCAGGAATGCCTCGACGATCTGGCGCGGGGTGAGGCCCACGTTCAGGGAGGCGCCGATGTGCACCTCCAACTGGGGCTCGCATCCGCCGAGGGCGGTGAGCATGCCAAGGGTGACGAGCTGGCGCTGCTGGGGCTCCAGATCCGGCCGGGCGTAGATGTCGCCGAAACCCCAGGCGACGATCTGGTGGCCCAACTCCGGCGCGATGTCGGCCAGCGACTCGATCACCCGGCCACCCGCCTCGCCGTCGATGGAGTCGAGTACCTGCTTGCCCCTCGCGAACCGCTCGTCCCTCGTGATGTCGCTGTCGTTCATCCGTCTTTCCTCGTTCCTCGTGTCGGTCGTGCCGTTCACGGGCACATCACTCGTGGCCGAGTTCCTCGTGCCCGCCGTGGTCGTCGAGCAGCCGGGCGTAGACCCGCACCTTGGCCGCGAGTGCCTGCTCGTGCGCCTGGAGCGCGGCGATCTGCCGGCGCAGGCGCTCCTGATGCTCGACCAGCAGCTCCAGGCGGGCGCGCAGGGACGCGTCCCCCTGCGCACGCAGCGAGGCGTACTCGCGCATCCGGGAGACCGGCATGCCGGTCTCCCGGAGCCGTAGCAGGAACCCGACCCATTCCACGTCGCCGGGTTGGTACCGGCGCTGGTTCCCGCCGTTGCGCGGCACGGCCCGGATCAGGCCCGCCCGCTCGTAGTACCGCAGCGTGTGGGCCGACACGCCCGCGGCCTCGGCCATCTGCGCCACCGTCAGTCCTTCGGATCCCTCGTGCCCGGTCATGGGATCACCGTAGGACTTCGAGTGCGCTCGAAGTCCAGCCCGACCGGCCGGGCCGCGCGGCGAGTTCGCGAGACCCTGGCCGCGGGAACGGCCGGCGGGATCCGCGAGCCCGCGTCCACCGATCGGTGGACACCCGACCCCACCGGACTCCCGCTCGTGTCACGAGGCGGCGTCCACAAGCATGGAAGCATGAACTCCACAGACGTGATCGCCGAGGTCAACGGCCTGGGCAAGACCTACGGCAGCTTCGCCGCACTCACCGATGTCACCTTCGACATCCGGCGCGGAGAGGTGCTCTCCCTGCTCGGCCCCAACGGTGCCGGGAAGAGCACGACTATCGAGATCCTCGAGGGATACCGCAACCGCACCTCCGGCACCGTACGCGTCCTCGGGCAGGACCCCGCCACCGCGGGACGAGCCTGGCGGGCGCGGCTCGGCATCGTCCTGCAATCGAGCGGGATGCCCGAGGAGATGACCGTGCGCGAACTCGTCCGCCACTTCGCGGCCTTCTACCCCGCCCCGCGTGACGCCGACCAGACCATCGCGGCTGTCGGCCTCACCGAGAAGGCACGATCCCGCGTCTCCACGCTCTCCGGTGGGCAGAAACGCCGGGTGGACGTCGCCCTCGGCATCATCGGCAGACCCGATCTCCTGTTCCTGGACGAGCCGACCACCGGCTTCGATCCCGCCGCGAGGCGCGAGTTCTGGACCCTCATCGAGGGGCTCCGCGACGAGGGCACCACCGTGCTGCTCACCACCCACTACCTGGACGAGGCAGCCCACCTGAGCGACCGCGCAGTCGTCATCGCCGGCGGCCGCATCGTCGCCGAGGGGGCCATCGACGCTCTCGGTGGCGCGCAGGCCCGCATGCCCGTCGTCCACTGGCGCGATGCCGCCGGCGACCACGAAGTACGCACCCCCGAGCCCGCGGCATTCGTCTCACGCCTGCACGCCGAGCAGGGCGAGGCCGCGAACCTCCAGGTCATCCGTCCCAGTCTCGAGGACATCTACCTCGGCATCGTCCAGGCCGGTCGTGAACGGCCCGAGCCCCACGGCGACCGGGCCCCCGCGCTCGCGTCCGCCCACTGACCACAACCCAGGAGCCGATACCCATGTCCGCGATCGCCTCACCCACCACAGCGCCCGCCGAGCCGTCCACCGTCGCACTGGGCCTGAGCCGGGCCGTGTTCGAGATCCGTGGCTATTTCCGCCGCGGCGACCAGATGTTCTTCACCTTCCTGTTCCCGATCGTCATGCTCGCCATCTTCTCCACAGCGTTCAGCGGCCTCGACCTCGGGCCCGATCTCACGGCAGCCAGCTATTACCTGCCCGCCATGCTGGCGGCGGGCATCCTCACCAGCGGCCTGCAGAACCTCGGCATCGACATCGCCACCGAGCGCCACGACGGGACCCTCAAGCGGCTCGCCGGAACACCCCTGTCACCCGCGTCGTACTTCATCGGCAAGATCGGCCAGGTGCTCGCCACCGGCGTGACCCAGGCCGCGCTGCTGATCGCTATCGGGCACGTCGTCTTCGGCGTGGACCTTCCCGACGACGCCGGCCGCTGGCTCGTCTTCGCGTGGGTGCTGCTCCTCGGCCTGGCCACGAGCGCCCTGATCGGTATCGCCATCGCGCAACTACCCCGTAGCGCCAAGAGCGCCGGGGCCGTCATCACGCCGGTCGTCCTCGTGTTGCAGTTCATCTCGGGGGTCTACCTGCAATTCAGCATGCTGCCCGAGTGGCTGCAGAACCTCGCCAGCGTCTTCCCGCTCAAGTGGATGGCCCAGGGCATGCGGTACGTGTTCCTGCCCGACTCGCTGGCGGCGATGGAGCAGGGCGGGAACTGGAACCTGACGGGGGTCGCGCTCTCGTTGGCCGGATGGCTGGTCGTAGGCTTCGTCGTCGCCCGCCTGACGTTCCGCTGGATCCGCAAGGATTAGGTCGTGCGCTTCGTCTCACGGCTGCCCGGTGGATGGTGGGGATTGATCTTCCCCACCGTCTCCGGGCTGCTCGCCGTGATCCTGGCCGCCTCCGGCGTCCCGCTCGGCCAGGCATGGATCGGGTACGCGACCCTGGCGCTGCTCGGCCTCGGCTGGTTCGCCGTGGGGGCCCGAGCGGTCGACGACGGGCCGCTCAGCCTTCCCGTGACCGTGGTGATCATCCTCGCGACCGCCCTCCTGTGTTCGCTCAACCCCGCCATGGCGAGCGTGCAGGTGCTCGCCTATCCCTATGCATGGTCCGCCTCCGACAAGCGGATTCGTATCGTCGCCGCGAACTGCGGCATCGCGGTCGCCGTCGTGATCGGGTTCACGGCCCATGGGTGGCTCGGGGGCGGCGGGCTCCTGGACTGGTTCTGGTCGGGCCTGGCCACCGGTGCGGCATCCCTGACCTTCAGCTTCGCGATGGGTACCTGGATCTCGTCGATCGCACGGCAGGCCGCCACCCGCGCGGTTCTGCAGGCCCGGCTGGACGCGATGAGCGAGGAACTGGCACAGGCCCACCGCGAGGCGGGCGCAGCCGCGGAGCGGGAGCGCTTCGCCCACGAAGTGCATGACACGCTCACCCAGACGCTGACCGCCGTGGTCATGCTCACCGAGCGGGCCGGCGATCAGCTGGGCGCCGACCCGGAGGCGGCCGCGTCCACCATCGGGATCGCCGAGCGCACCGCCCGGCAGGCCCTCGCCGAGACCCGTTCCCTCATCGCGGAGGGGCGGGGGACGCAGATCGGCGCCGACGGCCTGGCCGCGCGTATCGACAGGCTGTGCACCCGGTTCGGTGAGGAGACCGGGGTGCAGGTGCGCACCGAGATGGCAGGTCCGTTGGACGCGCTCGACCGCGCCGACCAGGTGGTGGTGCTGCGATGCCTGCAGGAGACGCTCGCCAACGTCCGCAAGCATGCCCGGGCGTCCGCCGTCACCGTCGAGCTGAACACCGGGCCTGACGGCACCCTGCTCGCGGTCACCGACGACGGGGTCGGGTTCCCCGACGACGTGGAGGCCGCCGCCGCGCGGGGCTACGGTCTGTCCGGGATGTCGAGCCGGCTCGCGCTCGCGAACGGCAGCCTGACCATCACGACAGGATCCGACGGCACCCGAGTCAGCATCCACCTGCCCGCCGCGACGGGCAGGCCACAAGCATCGTCGTCGCAGGAAGGCCGGCAACCGTGAAGGCGAACAGCGCGATACGCGTACTGGTCGTGGACGACCACCCGATCGTCCGGGAGGGCATCGTCGCGATCGTCGCGTCCGCCCCCGACCTCGAGGTCGTCGGGCAGGCCGCCAACGGCGCCGAGGCGATCACACAGTTCGCCGCGCTGCGGCCCGACATCGTCCTCATGGACCTGCGGATGCCCGTCATGGACGGGGTGAGCGCGACCGCACATATCCACGCCGAGCATCCCGAGGTCACGGTGGTCGTCCTGACCACCTACGAGACGGACGAGGACATCCTCTCGGCCATCGAGGCGGGAGCGACGGGCTACCTGCTCAAGGCTGCCCCCAAGGAGGAACTGATCGCCGGGGTGCGCGCCGCGGCGAACGGACAGGTCGCCCTGGCGCCGTCGGTCGCGGCGGCACTCGTCTCACGGGTGCAGGCACCCGAACCGGCGCGACTCACCCCGCGCGAGATCGAGGTGCTCGGCCTCGTGGCGGACGGGCTCAGCAACGCCCAGATCGGAAGGCGGCTGTTCATCACCGAGGCCACCGTGAAGACCCACCTGCTGCGGCTGTTCGAGAAGCTCGGCGTCAACGACCGCACCCGGGCCGTCACGCTGGCCATGGAGCGGGGCATCCTGCCTCGCGACAGCCGTCGAAACTCATAGTCCCTCGTCGCACCTCGCCCATACGAGCGGCTCACGCAACCCGGTGGGACACGTACGCCTGCGCCCTGGACGGATCTCCTTCGAGTTGTCCCGCGTACTCCCGGGACAACTCGAAGGAGATCGGTATCCCACCCGCCGGCTGCCGGCCGAACATAAGGCCGGACGGGTCAGTCGGCTTCGCCGAGGGCGGCCGAGACTGCGGCGTACCCGTCGAGAACACACAACCCGACGGCCTGCAGGCCGACCAGCGCGGCAGACCTGATCTCCTCGGGCGTGGCCCCCGCCTGCTCGGCCAGGCCCACATGGAAGGCGATTCCCCCGGTGAGCCCGGCGGCCGACAGGACCGCCAGGTAGGCAAGGTGGTTGGTCTTGGCGTCGAGGGCCGACTCGGCCGCCTTGGCCTGGACGAAGGCCATGTGCGCCTGAGCGGTCTTCGGCCATTCCTGGGCGAACAGCGCGAATCCGTTGCTGACTGATGCGGTCATCTCTGCTCCTGTGTGTCGGTCGACTTCGTGTCGATGGGTCGGACGTCGATGAAGTCGGGATCGTCGGCGAACCGGGCCAACCCGAACAGTTCGACAGCCAACTCGAAGCCCCTTGTCAGAGCTTCGAGTTCGGCGGGATCTGCGTGAGCCGTGCGCAACCGGACCGGTCCCACCAGTGGGATCGCGGCCAACAGGTCGCGGCCCCGCGCGGTGAGGGCGACGTTGCGGCGGCGGCCGTCGTCCCCGTCGGGGCTGGTCCGCACCAGCCCTCGCTCCTCCAACCGGGCCAGCACCTGCCCGAGGGTCGCCGGATGCATCGACAGCCGTGCCCGCAGCTGCGACATCGGCCAGGACTCCCGCTCACCCACTATCCGGGCTATGCCGACCTGCTCCCCCGTGACGCCGTGTTCACGCCGCAGCCAACCATTCGCCGCCACGAAGGCACGATCGAGCCGATACCAGGCTCGAATGGCTGCGATCGCACGCGGAGCAGGTTCGGACACCTATTTATTATGTGTTACATACTATCTAGACGCAACCCTTGGCGCATCGGTTCCGTCCCGCGAGGCGAGGGTCGCGAACGGACCTCCCGGATCCCGTGGCTCCGGATGTGGAAGCATGACCGGATGAGCGTTCCGACTGCCCTCACCCCGCGAGCGACCGAAGCCGCCAGCTCCGAAGTGATCCGATGAAGGCGATGGTCTACCGGCGCTACGGGGAACCCCGCGACGTGCTGGAGCCGGCCGAGGTTCCCGAGCCGAAGGTCGGGCCGGAGTCCGTCCTGGTCGCGGTCGCAGCCGCCGGCGTCAACCCCGTCGACTGGCAGACGATGGCCGGGCACCTGGACACCCGTTTCGACGTGCTGTTCCCCGTCGTCCCGGGCTGGGACTTCGCGGGAACGGTCGTCCGGGTCGGCCCGAACGTGACGCGGTTCGCCCCCGGCGACGCGGTGTTCGGCTATGCGCGGCAGGACATCGTCCACCACGGAACCTACGCGGAGCGCATCGCCGTTCCGGAACGTGCGGTGGCGCACAAGCCGGCCACCCTCGACTGGACGCGCGCCGCCGCGACCCCGATCGCGGCGCTCACCGCATGGCAGGCCCTCGTCGACGTCCTCGACGTGCACCCGGGCGACACCGTGCTCGTCCAGGCCGCCGCCGGAGGGGTGGGAAGCTTCGCCACCCAGATCGCCCGCCACCTCGGAGCACGCGTGGTCGGTACCGCGTCCCCGGCCAACCACGAGACACTCGCCGCAGCCGGGGTGATCCCCGTCGACCGTCACGGCGACCTCGCCGCCGAACTGCGCCGCGCGGTCCCCGGCGGGGTCGACGCCGTCCTCGACATGTACGGCGGCAGCGCTGTTCGCCTTCACGCAGACCTCCTCCGGCCGACGCGGGGCCACAAGCGAATCGTCTCTCTCGCCGACGACGGGGTACGCGATCTCGGCGGCAGATTCCTGTTCGCACAGCCCGACGCGGGCGAACTCCACGACATCGCGGATCTGATCGACCGGGGTGCCCTTCATGTGCCGAACGTCCGGACGCGTCCGCTCGCCGAGGCGGCGCATGCCCTGGCCGACAGCGCGGGCGGGATGACGCAGGGGAAGATCGTCCTCACCGTTCGGGAGCCGGCCGAAGATGCACGGGGCGCCGATTCCTGAACAGTCGCGCCCGGGCACTCCGGCTCCCGCTCAGAACGTGGAGGCCCTGATCATCGCGCTCCGGTCGGCCGGGCCGAACCCGAATTGCTCGTAGAGACCATGGGCGTCCTGCGTGAACAGCATCCACCGGAACGCGGCACCGGGGCCGTCGTCGATCATCGCCCGGACGAGTCGTTTGCCGAGTCCACGACCGCGATGGCCAGGGTCGATGATGACGTCGGCGAGGTAGGCGAAGGACAGCCCGTCGGAGACGGCCCGGCAGAAGCCGACCTGTGCCCCGGTCTCCTCCTCGTAGATCCCGACGACGCGCCAGGCCGTCCCGATCTGCACGTCGACGTCCGCGGGTTTGCGCCACAAGCCCCAGTACGCCTCGGTGGACAGCATCCGCCAGATCCAGTCACGGTCGAGGCGGGACTTGTCGTCGTCGGCGATGTAGGTCATCGCGCCATTGTCGCCCGGCAGCCGCGTGCGGCACGAGGGAACTCGCACCGTGGACGCGGCCATGGCACTTCGCGGACGACGCGGACGCGCCGGGGGATCGTCCGGTGGCTCAGGTGGTTTCCGTCGCAGGTTCGGGGCTGCGCTGTCCCGCCGCCAGGCGGCGGGCGAAACGCAGCAGCGTGTCGATCTCACCGGGCTCGATGTGGGCCTCGAACATCTCCTCCATGGTCGCCACGTACGCCTGGGTCGCGCGCCGGATCACGTCCTCGCCCCGCTCGGTCAACCGGATCTCGGACATGCGGGCGTCCGCGGTGCAGGAACAGCGCCCGACCAGGCCAAGGCTCTTCAGCCGGTCGACGAGATGGGTGGTCGAGCCCGAACTGTAGAGCAGGGTGCGTGCCAGCTGGGAGACGTGGAGGAAGTGGCCCGGGGCCTCCCACAAAGCGAGGAGCGCCTCGAACTGGGACATGGTCAGCCCGAACTCACGTCTCAGCCGGCCGGCGAACTGGCTGGTCAGCGAACGCTGCGCGTACACCAGGTGGCGCCAGATCTCGGCGCCCGGTCTCTCCGTCTCGGACATCGCTCCCCCTCAGTACGCCACGTGGCCCCCGGCATGCCCGACGCTGCCGTTCGTCCCCCCTCAACCTCGTTCCGGGCAGGAATAATCCCCAAATCGCTGTAGTTACAGATGCTGCATGTACAGATAAGACCTGGGTCGGCCCGCCCCTCCACGGAACCGTTTTGGCAGGGGGACGAACGCGTCCCGGCCACCACCTTGCCCCGCGCAACGAAGGGAACCAGCATGACCACCTACAACGTCGGCGTCCTGATCGGCAGCCTGTCGAAGGACTCCATCAACAGGCGCCTGTTCACCGCGCTCGCGCGCCTCGCCCCCTCGGCGGATCTCCGCCTGGCGGAGGTGCCCATCCGTGATCTGCCGATGTACAACCGCGACCTCGACTCCGCACTCCCGGAGGAGGTCACGGCATTCAAGGCCGCGATCGAGGCGTCCGACGCGGTCATCCTCATCACCCCGGAATACAACCGCTCGATCCCCGGCGCACTGAAGAACGCCCTGGACTGGGCGAGCAGGCCGTGGGGGTCGAACTCCCTTGCCGGGAAGCCTTCCGCAGTCATCGGCACCTCGATCGGCGCGATCGGCACCGCGGTCGCCCAGCAGCACCTGCGCAGCATCCTGTCGTTCCTGAACTCACCGGAGCTCAGCCAGCCCGAGGCCTACATCCAGACCGTCCCCGGGTTGATCACGGACGAGGGCGAGGTCACCAACGAGTCGACCGCCGAGTTCCTGCTGAACTGGCTCAAGGCCGTCCACACCCACGCCGACAAGGTGGCTCTCGCCGCCGCTGCCTGAGTTCGGGTCAGGGTTCAGGCGGGGACGCGTCCACCGGCGAGTTCACCCCGGGCGAAGACCGCGACCGGACGCAACACTGTGCGCAGGTCGCGACGCGGGTCGGACTGCACGATCAGCACGTCGGCCGCGTACCCCTCCTGCAACCGGCCGGTTGTCCCTTTCAAGCCGATCCGATCAGCGGTCTCGGCGGTCGCCAGCCGCAGCACCTCGGTGTTCGACAGCCCCGCACGCAGCCACACGAGCAACGACTCGGCATAGCTTCCGAACGGGCTCCCCGCCACGCCTCCGTCGGTTCCGACGATCAGGGGGACGCCGGCCGCGTACAGACGCCGGATTCGATCGATGAGCTTGAACCCCACGTCCTGGGGGGCTTTGTCGATCCAACCGGAGGTGAGAGTCGGATCGACCGCCGCCCCGGACGCATGGATCAGGCCGACGAGTTCGTCTGTGAAGCTGATTGTCCGCGGGGCGGCCTCGCCGGCGTGCGGGTCGGGTGCAACCTCCGCCGAGCAGTGCTCGATCGTCGTCAGACCGGCGCGCGCCGCGAACTCGATGGCTTCGACCGCATGGGCGTGCGCGGCCGTCGGCAGCCCCGCCTCCCGCGCCGCCTGCGCCAGCACCTGGATCTGATGCTCGGTGAACTGTGAACGCCAGGTGGGCGGGGACCCTGCGGTGATGTGCCCCCCGGAGACCGCCACCTTGATGACGTCATCGCCTTCGTCCTTGCGCTGGCGCACCGCCGCGCGGATCTCCTCGTCGCTTTCGACGGCTCCCCCCAGGAAGTGGAGATGGCCACCGGGAACCGTCAGCGGGACCCCTGAGGTCAGGATGCGCGGGCCTGTCGTCCCGCCCGCGTGTATCTCGTCCCTGAGGCCACGCACGATGCCGGACCGGTCTCCGAGATCCCGGACGGTGGTCACTCCGGCCGCGAGCGCTGCTCGTGCGTTCACACGGGCCCGGGCCGCGAGCGTCTCGGCCGACGACTCCGTGAGATCGGTTGCCGCGTCCACGCCCGGGGTGGCGTCGAACGTCAGGTGCACGTGGGCGTCGACCAGGCCCGGCAGGAGAAACGCTCCTTCGAAGTGATCGACATCCACGTGGTCCCGCTCTGCCCAGCGGTCGAGCAGTTCGGCGCCGGGGCCGGTCTCGACGATCCGCCCGTCGACGACGACGATCCCCGAGACACCCTCCGGGGCGTGTTCACCGTCCACCAGGACCTGCGCACCCGTGATCACCGTTGTTGCCATGATCGGCTTCCCTTCTGCAGTTCTGACGCGTTGCCGAACGAGTCGTGGGGCTGACGCGGACTCGGGCGGTTGCCGCGGTGTGTACGTGTACGAGGGCCGGAGCCGTCGCCGCGGGTCATGACGCGACCCGCGCGTCCTGGTCCGCCTTGTCCCTCGCGCGCTCCTGCGCGGCGATGAGCAGGCGGATCCGATTGATCTGGTTCGTCATCGACATCCCCGGGTCGTAGTCGACGCTGAGGACGTCGGCGGCGGGGTACATGAGCTTGAGCTTCTTCACCATGCCGGCCCCCACCACGTAGTTGACCGCGCAGTTGAACGCCTGGAACAACACGATGCTGGTGACACCCTGCTTGAGCAGTTCGCGCAGCTTGCCTCCGGTCATGAAGAAGAAGTGCCCGAAGGAATGGGCGAACGGGGCCAGCTCGTCGGCGGTGTCGACCATGTCGAAGATCGAGGAGAACGGCGTGAAGTGCTCGGAGGCGCGCAGCGCGTCGTCGAGCGGTTTCTCACAGGTGTCGTGGTACTCATGGCCGAGCGCTTGGGCGTCGATCCCCAGGGCACGGTCGTGGCCGTGCCCCATGTCGAGGATGTTGTACGTCGACATGAATCCCATGCCCGGTACCACCGCCTCGGCTCCCTCCTCCTCCAGGAGCCGCACGATGTTGGGGCTCCGGGGGGTGAAGTTGATGACCAACTGCGGATCCCCGACGATGCCGATGCGCGGCTTGACGACCTCGACCCGCGGCAGGGCATCGAAGTCGCGGACGATGGCACGCGCGTTCACGCGGAACCGGTCGAACGAGGCGTCACGAATGTTGGACGCCACCCGCGACAGCCACTGCGCGTGCAAGCGGTCGGTGCTCCCGGGTTCCTGCTCGTAGGGCCTGGTGGGATAGACCACCTTCTCGAAGAGATCCCCGTAGGTGCTCGCCAGTGCCAGCCTCACCAGGAGCCCGGCCGTCAGCGGGAGCGTCCCGGGCACCGCCTGCGTGGTGTAGTCCTTGAAATCGAAGGGTTGCGATATCACGGGGACCTGCCCGAAGCCGGCGTCCACGATGGCCTTGCGCATGACGGTCATGAAGTTCCCGCCCCGGCAACTGCACGCGGTGCCCGGGTCGCTCATCATGATCGCGGTGTGCCGAAGGTCGTAGCGTCCGCTGGCGAGTGCCTCGACGATCTGCCCTACGTAGTCGATCGGCGGGTGGCAATAGTCGTTGTTGACGTAGCGCGTCCCCACGTCGAGCGCCCGGCGATCATCGGCCGGCAGGATCTCGACGTCGTATCCCTCGGCCGCGAGGGCCACATCGAGCAGGCCGTGTTGCCGTACCGGGGCCGTCGACGGGATGATCACCGTCCGGCGCGCGAGATGCGGGCTCGCGCCCACCTGTGTCGTCCTTGTCGCACTCATCACTCATCGCCTCCCTTGGAACCCGTGCACACCGAGGCCGTTGCGGTGGGGTATCCGTGCGGTACCTCGGCCACTCGGGCGAATTCCGCGTCCCGGCCACCGAGGTGCCGCGGAACGCCGCCCGGAAGGTCCACCGCCCGGACGACGCCCCCACCGCGCATGCGCACGGCCTCCTTGAGGGAGCGGATCCGTATCCTCACCGCCCCGAGGTTCGCGCCCTCGTCGATCTTCAGAACCGTGCAGATCTTTCCCGTCGGCGCGAGGATGGACTGCAGTTCGTCGGTCGTCACCGAATCCAGCGCGCAACCGAAGGAACTGAGCTGGACCAGGTCGAGGTGATCGTCCCGTGCCACGACCTTCGCCGCGGCGAACACCCGAGAGGCGAACTCCCAGTTGGACAAGACCTCCAGATCGCTCGCGTCACCGAGATGGCAGATGCTGTCCTCGGTGAAGACGTTGAAGCCCTCCTGGCAGATCAGCTTCGCTATGCCGTGGTTGATCTCGGGGTCGCCGTGGTAGGGCCGAGAGGCCAGGACGACGCCACGCTCGCCTCGTTCGCGCATGCGCACGAGCAGTTGCTCGCCCTGTCGGCGGATCTGACGTTTGAACGAGTGAAGCTCCTCGAGGCCGTGCGCGACGGCGGCCCGCCATTCGTCCAGCCCGATGTCACCCGAACCCGCGAAGTCGTCGTGGAGCGTGACGGCCATGGACTCGGGATCGGCGAGGTCGAGGACGGGTGCGTGGTAGTCGACCGAACCGTCGAGGACGGCATCGATGGTGTGCCTCAACACGTTCGGGTATCCCTGGACGATCATGCAGTTGATGTTGTTCGGTGCCTCCGGATGCTCGGACTCCTCGTAGACCACGCACGGGAAGAAGATGCGCCGAACGCCGTCGCGGACGAGCCACTGCACATGCCCGTGCGAGAGCTTTGCCGGGAAGCAGATCGAGTCGCTGGGCAGGGTCTCCAGCCCGCTGTCGAAGACCTCGCGGGTCGACCGCGGCGAGAGCCGAACCCGGAAACCGAGATCGGTGAACACCGTGAACCACAGCGGATAGTTCTCGTACATGTTGAGGGCCCGCGGGATACCGATGTCGCCGCGCGGTGCGCCCGCGGCGAGCGGGCGATAGCGGAAGAGCCGCTGATACCGGTATTCGACGAGGTCGATCTTGCGCTGATGGGGATCGATCGGGACGCGCAGGCCACGCTCACACCTGTTTCCGGTGACGAACTGCCTACCGTCGGGGAACCGCGAGATCGTCAGGAGGCAGTCGTTCTCGCAGATACCGCAACGGGCGAACTCGCTGTCGACGGAGAACTCCGCGAGTTCGGCGCGGTCGAGCAGAGTGCTGCGCGAGCCGGGCTGGGCGGTGTCGCGCGCCGTGACGGCCGCCCCGAAGGCCCCCATGAGGGCGGCGATCGCCGGACGCGTCACCTGCCTGCCGCTGATCAGCTCGAAGGCACGCAGGACGCAAGAGTTGTCGAAGGTGCCGCCCTGGCACAGGATATGGGAACCGAGCGCCTCGGGGTGGCGAGCCTTGATCACCTTGAACAGCGCGTTCTTGACCACCGAGTAGGCCAGGCCGGCGGAGATGTCACCGACGTCGAACCCTTCCTTCTGCACCTGCTTGACCTTGGAACTCATGAACACGGTGCATCGCGAACCGAGGTCGGCCGGGTGGCGCGAGCGCAAGCCCTCGGCGGCGAACTCGGGTGCGGAGCGCTTGAGCGACTGCGCGAAGCCCTCGATGAACGAGCCACAGCCCGACGAGCACGCCTCGTTCAGCTGGATCGCATGCAACTGCCCGTTGCGGATCGTCATGGCTTTCATGTCCTGGCCACCGATGTCGAGGATGAAGTCGACGTCCGGCACGAAATACCGTGCAGCCCGGTAGTGGGCCATCGTCTCCACGATTCCCTCGTCGACACGAAGGGCACTGCGCACCAGGTTCTCCCCGTAGCCGGTGACCGCCGCCCGCGCGATGTACGCCGAAGCCGGCAATTGCGCGAGGAGGTTTCCGACCTGCCGGACGACGGCCTGGAGCCCGTCACCGCGATTCGGCTCGTAGCTGCTCGCGAGCAGAGCGCCGTCAGCGTCGATGAGGACCGACTTGGTCGTCGTCGACCCCGCATCGATCCCGAGGAAGGCAGGCCCGTGGTGCGCGGCGAGGTCTCGGCGCGGCGGCGCGGCCGCACTGTGCCGGGCCTCGAAGGCACGAAGGTCGCTCTCGTCCGCGAACAACGGCGGTAGCGCCCCGATGGCCATGGGCCCGGCCGGGTGGGCGACCAGCAACCGCTGAACGTCGCCCAGAGTGGTGACCTTGACCGACGCGCCGCGAGCCGCACGCGCCACGCTCGTCCAGGCGGCGCCGAGGGCGACGAACAGCAGACCGTCCTCGGGGCAGACGGCCTGGTCGTCCGACAGACCGAGTGTCCGCACGAAACGGAGACGGAGCTGGTCCATGAAGTACAGCGGTCCGCCGAGGAACGCCACCCGTCCGGCGATGTGATGCCCCGCGGCGAGACTGGCGATCGATTGGTTGACCACCGCCTGCAGGACGCTCGCCGCGATGTCCTCCCGACGGGCGCCTTCGTTGATGAGCGGCTGGACGTCGGCCTTCGCGAACACCCCGCACCGCGACGCGATCGGATAGATCGTCGTCGCCCGGGCCGCCAACGCGTCGACACCGGCGGCGTCGGTGTCGAGCAGCAGTGCCATCTGGTCGATGAAGGCGCCGGTGCCGCCGGCGCACATGCCGTTCATCCTCTGCTCGACGCTCTGGCCGAAGAAGGTGATCTTCGCGTCCTCGCCCCCGAGTTCGATGGCCACGTCGATCCCCTGGAGACGGCGCTCGATCGCCTCCGTTCCGGCGATCACCTCCTGGGTGAAGGGAACGTCGAGCGCCTCGGCCAGTCCCATACCCGCCGAGCCCGAGATCCTGATCAGCAGGGGCGTGTCGGCCGGCACCTCGCGGGCGATCGCCTCCAACACCCGCGCGGTGGCGCCACGGACATCGGCGTAGTGCCGGTCGTAGCTCGAGAAGACCACGGCGTCGTCCGCATCCAGGAGGACAGCCTTGATCGTCGTCGAGCCGATGTCGAGCCCGAGACTCAGTTCCGTCGACGGCATCAGACCCCTTTCGGTCGTGTCCGTGGTTTTCGCCGTCCACACGGGACAGACCGAAAACCGCCAACGCGATCGTAAGAGGCGCGCGGCGCCGGATTCCATTCATTTTCGTGGATCAAGAATCCGCATGAAAATAAATGGCGCGGCGATCCTGTGGTAATGGCAGAGTTTCCCCTTCCAACCCTTTTCGCAATCCGTCCCATCCCGGTCGTACCCGCCGGAGTCGCGACCACAATCATCGCGCCATCGGACGCGACACAAGCAATTTTCGTCCGGCGGACGACGATTCCCCTATTCGCATCATTGGCCCGTTAGGTGATCCTTTTCTCGCGCATCAGGAAGCGCCGAGAACTCGATTGCACCGTTGACGCACTGGCACCTAACCTCCTTCCAGACGACGCGTCCCAGAGCACCATTCCGATAAAGAAACGAAGACCGAGGACGAGCATGAGCCGATCCAGAAGGCGGCGCCTGGCACTGCTGGCGCTGAGCACCACCACCGCGATCTCCCTGACAGCGCTCACCGGCTGCGCGAGTGGGACCACGGACAACGAGGGCCAGGCCTCCGCGTCCCCGACGGCCGGGGGCAACCTGACGTACGCCATTTCCAGCGACGCGCACTGCGTCGACCCCCAGCAGGTCGGCAACAACGACGCGATCGCCTCCGCTCGCCAGACGGTGGCCTCGCTCACCGCCCAGGACCCCGACACCGGCGAGATCGTCCCGTGGCTGGCCGCCTACGAGCAGAACGCGGACGCCACCGAGTTCACGTTCACGCTCGAGGACGGCCCCACCTACGCCGACGGCACTGCCATCGACGCGGCTTCGGTCAAGACGAACTTCGAACACATCCAGGAACTCGGAGCCGCCGGCAAGGCCACACTCGGCGGCACCTACCTCAAGGACGTCTCGGCGATCGAGACCCCCGACGAGCGAACCGTCGTGGTGAAGTTCAGCCAGTCGAACGCGCAGTTCCTGCAGGCCACGTCGACGTTCTCCCTCGGGCTGCTCTCGCCTGCGAGCGCCGAGATCTCGCCCGAAGAGCGTTGCACGGGCGACTTCGTGGGCTCCGGCCCGTTCAGCGTCGAGTCGTACACGTTCGACTCGGAGATCGTCCTCAAGAAGGTTCCCGGTTACGACTGGGGGCCCTCCACCAACGACCACACCGGTGAGGCATACCTCGACACGATCACCGTCAAGGTCATACCCGAGTCGGGCAACCGCACCGGCTCGCTCCAGTCGGGCCAGATCGACGCGACCGCGGGCATCTCGTCGACCGACCTCCCGCTCTTCGACGGCAACGGCTTCACCAACATCACGCGGTCGAACCCCGGGGTCGTCTACAACCTGTACCCGAACGAGTCGTCGCCGAAGCTCAGCGACAAGCGCGTCCGCCAGGCACTGTCGAAGGCGATCAACCGTCAGGAGCTCGTCGACACGGTGCTCGGCGCCAACGACAAACCGGCGACGGGCGTGCTCGCCTCCACCACGCCGTACTACACCGACTTCAGCGACCTGCTGACCTACGACCCGGACGGCGCGGAGGCCCTGCTCGACGAGGCCGGATGGACTCTCGGTGCCGACGGCATCCGGGAGAAGGACGGGACCAAGCTGTCGTTCGTCGTGACCTATTGGCAGCCGCCCAAGGAACTCCTCGAGCTCGTCCAGCAGCAGTGGCGCGAGATCGGTGTCGACCTGCAGCTCAAGTACACCTCGATCGCCGAGGCCACGGAGGTCAACGACGCCAGTGGGGAACACACTTACGAGCTCTTCTACGGCAACCTCACCAGGGCCGATCCCGACATCATCCGCTCCGTGCTCGCCGCCGACGGACCCGGCAACTACAACCAGCGCGAGACGAGCGAGGTCGACGAGTGGCTCGCCGAAGCGGCGTCGGTCACCGACCAGGGCGCTCGTCAGGAGGCTGTCGACAAGGCCCAGGAGTTGCTCCTCAGCGACGCGCACTCGATCCCGACCCATGAGCTCTCGACGACCATCTCGGCGAGCGAGAAGGTACACGACCTGAAGTTCGAGGCGTCCTCACGACTCGACTTCTACGACGCCTGGATCGAGCAGTAGCACCGCCGCCGCGCCTCGGGGAGACCCGGGGCGCGGCGAACCCGTCCGCAACGAACCGACAACTTACGAACCGGAAGTGGAGGCGAGTGCATGTTCCGCTACATCGCGACTCGTATCGGCCAGGGAGTCTTCGTGCTCTGGGCGGCGTACACGGTGACCTTCCTCATTCTCTTCCTCCTTCCCGGCGACGCCGCACAGGTGATGGCCGGCGGCCTGGATTCCGAGACGAGCGCCGAACAGATCGAGGCGCTGCGGCACGAATTCGGCCTCGACCGCCCCCTCTACGTGCAGTACGTGGTCGCGCTCGGCAAGGCCGTCACGCTGGACTTCGGTGACTCCTTCCGTGACGGTCGCCCGGCCGTCGAACTCGTGGGTTCGGTTCTGCCCGAGACGCTGAGACTCGCCGCCCTCGCCCTGCCGATCGCGATCGTGTTCGGTGTCGCGCTCGCGCTCGGCAGTGTCTTCAGCCGGCGCCGCTGGGTACGCCGGTTCATCTCCTCACTGCCCGCCCTCGGTGTTGCCGTGCCGACGTTCTGGGTAGGCCTGATGCTGCTTCAGCTGTTCTCCTTCCGTCTGAGGGCCTTCCCGGCGCTCGGCAACGAGGGATTCGCCTCGCTCGTGCTGCCTGCGGTGACGCTTGCGATCCCCACCGGGGCGATCATCGCGCAGCTGCTCTCGAAGAGCCTGCGGCAGACACTCGGCGAGCCCTACATCCAGATAGTCCGTTCCAAAGGTGCCGGACGCTGGCGGGTCAACTTCGGTCACGCCCTGCGCAACGCGACGCTGCCCACGCTGACGATGCTCGGAATCCTCGTCGGGAACCTGCTCGCGGGTGCGACGGTGAGCGAGACCGTGTTCTCGCGCGTCGGCATCGGACGGCTCACCGTCACGGCGGTGAACGACCGGGACATCCCGCTCGTGCAGGTGCTCGTGCTCTTCGTCGCGGCAGTCTTCGTGGTCGTGAACCTCGTCGTCGATCTCTTGTATCCGCTCGTCGACCCGCGCATCCGGGTGTCGGCCGGCCGTGAGCCAAAGTGAACGTGACCATCGCGATTGGAGCGGTTTCATGACCGACACCCTCAACGGAGTTCTGCCCGAGGCTCCCGCCTCGACCCCCCAGGCCACCGGGCACGCCCGGCTCCTGGGTGATCGTCCCCACGGGCCGGAAGAGTTCAAGGAGGGTCGCTGGAGGGCGGTCGGACGCCACGCGTTGCATCACCCCGGCGTCGTCCTCGCCTGGCTGGTGCTGTTGCTGGTGATCTCGTGGGCGCTCTTCCCAAGCTTCTTCACGAGCTGGAGTGGCATCGACGGCGTCCCGGCCGACAAGCTCCAACCGCCGAGTCTCGATCACTGGTTCGGCACTGATCAACTCGGACGCGACCTCTACGCACGCCTGGTCTACGGGGCGGCCCAGTCGCTGGCGGCGACCGGCGGCGCGGTGCTGGTGGGGCTCGTGCTCGGGGCGTTCTTCGGGCTCCTGGCGGGGTTCCTGCGCGGCTGGGTGGACGACCTGATCATGCGGATGGTCGACGTGTTGCTCTCGATCCCGTCACTGCTGCTCTCGCTCGCACTGATCACCGCGCTGGGGTTCGGCACGGTGAACGTCGCCATCGCCGTCGGGCTCGCGTCGGTGGCGAGCTTCGCGAGGATCATGCGCGCCGAGGTGCTACGGGTGAGCAACGCCGAATACGTCGAGGCCGCCCGAGCGTCCGGCGTGAGCTGGGTCGGCGTCCTCGCACGTCACGTACTGCCGAATGCGACGGGCCCGGTGATCGCGTTGTCGGCACTCGAGTTCGGGCAGGCCGTGCTCGCGATCTCGGCGCTGAGCTTTCTCGGCTTCGGCGCCCCGCCGCCCGCCCCTGAATGGGGTTCGCTTGTCGCCGGTGGCCGCGATTTCATCGCCACCGCCTGGTGGCTCGTCACGTTTCCCGGGCTCGTCATCGCGCTCACCGTGCTCGCGGCGAACTACATCTCCCGAAGCCTCGAGCGAGGAGCAGACTGACCATGGCGGAGTTCACCGACAAGGCGGCGCCCACTGCGGCAAGAGACGCCGAGCCCGAGCCCCTGCTGCGGGTCGAGGGCCTCGATGTCGAGTACTCGATCGCAGGCGGACGACGACACGTGACCGCCGTGCAGGATGCGTCCTTCACCGTCCACGAGGGTGAGGTGGTCGCGATCGTGGGAGAGTCGGGTTCGGGCAAGACCACGGTCGCCCACACGATCATCAACCTCCTGGCCCCCAACGCACGGGTCGCGCGAGGCGCCGTGCGGTTCGACGGTTCCGACCTGGCCGACCTGACGCCCGAGGAATGGGAGGGCGTACGAGGCCGGTTCATCTCGCTCATCCCGCAGGATCCGACCGTCTCCCTCGACCCGCTGCAGACCGTGGGCAAACAGGTCGCGGAAGTTCTGCGCATCCACCGCATCGCCGACCGTGTGGCCGCCCATGAGCAGGCCGTGAAGCTTCTGGCAGCGGCGGGCGTCGAACCGGCCGAATCGCGTGCGAGACAGTATCCACACGAGTTCTCGGGAGGGATGCGCCAGCGCGTGCTGATCGCCGCCGCGCTCGCCGCCAACCCCAAGCTCGTGATCGCCGACGAGCCGACGAGCGCCCTCGACGTCACCGTGCAGCGGCAGATCCTCGACGACATCGCCGAACGCACACGCGCGCTCGGCACGGCCGTGCTCCTCATCACCCACGATCTCGGGGTCGCCGCGGACCGCGCCGATCGCATCCTGGTCATGCAGCGTGGCAACATCGTGGAACGCGGAACGGCTCGGCAGGTGCTCACCAGCCCACGCCATCCGTACACGAAAGGCCTGATCGCCGCCGCACCGAGCCTCGGAGCGGTCCCGGAGATCGTCAGCGCTGCCTCGGCGATCGTCACCGGCGCGCGTACCGGGAGGCCCGGGCCCGCCGCAAACACCCACGCCGAGCGTGTCGTCGCGGTGCGGGCCGCCATCGACGCCTCGAAAACCGGCCTCGACCCCGCGAACGGAGCGCCGGGCACCCCTCTTCTCTCGGTGCGCGACCTGGTCAAGGAGTTCCCCATACCCGCAGGCCAGGTAGCAGGCCATGGCCAGGGACGACGCCGCCGTTTCCGCGCGGTCGACGGCGTGGGGTTCGAACTCCACCGTGGCGAGACACTCGCGCTCGTCGGCGAGTCCGGGTCGGGCAAGAGCACGACCGCACGGCTCGCACTGCGCCTCGAAAAGCCCGACAGCGGGGCGATCGTCTTCGACGGCACCGACATCACCGGCCTTCACGATCGTGCGCTCAAGCCGCTCCGGCGCCGCTTCCAGCTCGTCTACCAGAGCCCGTACGCCTCGCTGAACCCGCGCTTCACGCTCGAGGAGATCGTCGCCGAGCCATTACGTGCCTTCCGCGTCGGGAACCGGTCCGAGCGACGCGATCGGGCGGCCGAGTTGCTCGAGCGGGTCGGGTTGCCGGGCAGTCTGTCTCACAGGCGGCCCGCGGAGCTGTCCGGGGGGCAGCGACAGCGCGTCGCCATCGCACGCGCGCTCGCGCTGAGCCCCGACGTCGTCGTGCTCGACGAGGCGGTGTCGGCGCTCGACGTCTCGGTGCAGAGCCAGATCCTCGAACTGCTGGCCGAGATCCAGCGCGCGTACGGGCTCGCGTATCTCTTCATCTCGCACGATCTCGCCGTCGTCGAACGGATCAGCGACCGAGTGCTCGTGCTGAAGTCGGGACGGATCGTCGAGACCGGCGCGACCCTCGATGTGCTCCGGCATCCCCAGGAGGAGTACACGAAGGAGCTTGTCGACGCCATTCCCGGCAAGCGCGTCTCCGAATGGCTCACCGTCTGATCCCGCAGGTGATCCCGTCGCGCCGAGGGCCTCACGGTGCTCCGGGAGCGCGCAACCCGCCTGAGCCGCGCCCGGCCGTCCTCAGTACGTGGTGAGACCGCGGGAGCGGAAGATGGCCCGGGTGTGCTCCACGAGTTCGCCGGAGGGCACCGGGGTGTCCTGCAGGGCATAGTGCAGACCGAGTTCGGCCCATTTGGACCTGCCGAGCTGGTGGAAGGGCAGCACCTCGACGCGGCTCACCATGTCGAGCCCGGCGGCGTAGTCGGCGATCGGCTCGATGGTCGCCGGGTCGTCGGTGAGGCCGGGCACCAGGACGAACCGGATCCAGATCTCGATCCCGGCGGCGGACAGGCGGCGCCCGAAGTCGAGGGTGGGAGCCAGCGCCCGTCCGGTGACCCTGCGGTAGGTGTCCTCGTCCCCGGCCTTCACGTCGAGCAGCACCAGGTCGACGTCGGCCAGCATGGCCTCGTCCGCATTGCGCCCGAGGAAACCGGAGGTGTCGAGCGCGGTGTGGATGCCCATGGCCGCGGCGCCGCGCAGCACCCGCCGGGCGAAGGCCGGCTGGGCCAGCACCTCGCCGCCCGACAGCGTGATGCCCCCGTCGGTGGCGGTGAACACCCCGCGGTAGCGACGGATCCGTGCGAGCAGGTCGTCGGCCCGCACCGGCAGCCCTCGGGCGGCAGACATGGTGTCGGGGTTGTGACAGTACAGGCACCGCAACGGGCAGCCCGCGAGAAAGGTCGTCATGCGGGTGCCCGGGCCGTCGACGGCGGTCACCAACTCCCAGGAATGCACCATGCCGATCTCACCGGTATGCCGGGCGAGCAGCGCCTCTGTGCGCGTCAACTCGCCGGCAACCGGGACCCCGCCCAGCCGGACCTCGGGGGAGGCGGGGTCAGCCCGGTTCGGTCGGACGGGTAGCGCGACGCTCACGTCAGACGGACTCGTGGAAGGTTCGCGAGAGTACGTCGAGTTGTTGCTCCCGGGTGAGCTTGACGAAGTTCACCGCGTACCCGGAGACCCGGATGGTGAGCTGCGGGTAGTTCTCCGGGTGCTCCATGGCATCGAGCAGGGTCTGGCGGTTCAGCACGTTGATGTTGGCGTGGTAGAGCCCCTCCCCCATACCGGCGTCGAGGATGCCGACCAGGTTGGTGATCCGCTCCTCGCCGGTCCGCCCCAGTGCCGGTGGGGTGATCGTGTTGGTCAGCGAGATGCCGTCCAGCGCGTCGTCGTAGTCGAGCTTGCCGACGCTCATCATGGACGCCAGCATGCCGTGGGTGTCGCGACCGTTCTCCGGGTTCGCACCGGGTGCGAACGGCGTGCCCGCCTCGTGGCCGCAGGGGAACGCCCCGGTCGCCTTGCCGTAGACCACGTTCGAGGTGATGGTCAGCACCGACTGGGTCGGGACAGCGTCGCGGTACAGCTTGATCGACCGGATCTTGTCCATGACGGTGCTCACGACCAGTCGCGCGATCTCGTCGGCGCGGTCGTCGTCGTTGCCGTAGAGGGGGAACTCCCCGGTGGTCTCGTACTCGACGACCAGCCCACTGGCGTCGCGAACCGGCGTGACCTGGGCGTACTTGATCGCGGACAGCGAGTCGGCCACGATCGACAGGCCCGCGATGCCGCAACCCATCGTCCGGACGATCTCGTCGTCGTGAAGGGCCATCTCCACGGCCTCGTACGCGTACTTGTCGTGGCAGTAGTGGATGATGTTGAGGGCCTCGACGTAGGTCTCGACGGCCCAGGTCAGCATCCGGTCGTATGCCGCCCACACGGTGTCGAAGTCGAGCGGGCCGTCACCGGTGACCGGCTCGAAGCCCTGGGCGATCTGCTTGCCGCTCATCTCGTCGCGGCCGCCGTTGATCGCGTACAGCAGGGTCTTGGCGGCGTTGAGCCGGGCGCCGAAGAACTGCATCTGCTTGCCGACCGCCATCGGGGACACGCAGCAGGCGATCGCGGTGTCGTCGCCCCAGTGGCTGCGGATCTCCGCGTCCGACTCGTACTGGATCGCCGAGGTCTCGATCGAGATCTGGGCGCAGAACTCCTTGTAACCGGCAGGCAGGCCGGCGTCCCAGTAGATCGTGATGTTGGGCTCGGGTGCTGGGCCGAGGTTGCGCAGGGTCTGGAGCAGCCTGAAGGACGTCTTGGTGACCAGGGTGCGCCCGTCGTCGGCGAAACCGCCGTCCGACCAGGTGGCCCAGTAGGGGTCGCCGGAGAAGATCTGGTCGTAGTCGACGGTGCGCAGGAAGCGGACGATACGCAGCTTGGTCACCAGCGCATCGACGACCTCCTGGGCCTCGGACTCGGTGATCAGCCCGGCGGCGAGGTCGCGCTCGGCGTAGACGTCGAAGAAACCCGACAGCCGCCCGATGCTCATCGCGGCGCCGTCCTGACTCTTCACGGACGCGAGGTAGGCGAAGTAGGTCCACTGCACTGCCTCGACGAAGTCGGCGGCCGGGCGCGACAGGTCGTAGCCGTACTGCTCGCCCAGGTTCTTCAGCTTGCCGAGCGCCTTGATCTGCTCGGCGTGCTCCTCCCGGTAGCGTGCCCAGTTCTCGCTGAACGGCTGGTCGACGACCGCGTCCATCTCGCGGCGCTTGTCGGCGATCAGCCGGTCGACGCCGTAGAGCGCCACCCGGCGGTAGTCACCGATGATGCGACCGCGGCCGTAGGCATCGGGCAAACCGGTGACGACGTGCGCACTGCGCGCCGCGCGGATGCGCGGGGTGTAGATGTCGAAGACCGCCTCGTTGTGGGTCTTGCGGTACTTGGTGTAGATCTCCTTGACCCGGGCATCGGGTTCCATCCCGGCCTCACGGGTCGCGGTCTCGACCATCCGCCAGCCACCCGCCGGCATCATGGGACGCTTCAGCGGCACGTCGGTCTGCAGGCCGACGACGACGTCGTCCGCCTCGCAGATGTAGCCGGGGTCGAAGGCGTCCACATCGGCCGGGATGTGGGTCTCGACGTCGTAGACCCGGCGCTCGCGCTCAACCGACAGGTAGTCACGCTGAAGGGTCTGCCAGACCTCCAGGGTCTTGTCGGTCGGCCCGGCCAGGAACGACGCGTCCCCGTCGTACGGGGTGAAGTTTCGCAGAATGAAGTCCCGGACATCTATCCGATCCACCCAGGCACCCGGCTCGAAGCCCTCCCAGGGGTCCTCACGGCCAAGCGAGACGCGGTCTGTGACCTCAGCGGTCATGCTCTCTCCTTCGTGGGTACGTCACGACTTCCGCGGCGCGATCCTATCGGGACGCTGCCCACGTTCCCGACCACGTGCGCCGCGCTGGACATGGCGAGCAGGCCCCACTCGATGTGAAGTTCGAACTTGAGGTTAGGCTAACCTAAATAAACGACCTCATCCAATCGCGCGGTCAGGGCGTGAGACGCCGGGTCGCGACCGCGAAGCCACGAGAGGCCGCGCTAGCCGCGATCTATCCGTCCGCCGTCGGCAGAGGCCGCCCTGCGGCACGAGCGGCGACAGCCATCTCCGCATATCTCCCGCACCTCCGCCTCGGTGCTGCGTCCATGCTCGGCCGCTTGCACCCGCAAAGCACGGTGCACTTCGTCAGGAACGTTTCGCACTGTCAGAACCGCCATCATCGCCTCCTCGAATCAGCAATGACAGCCTTTTCATCTGATTGCAGTCATGACCGGTCCTCAGCTCACATCCGCGAGGTACCGCGTCGCGACGTCCCACGTCGCGCTCGCGGTGAGTCCCAGGGAAGCGATGTCGATCCTCTCGTCATGTCCGTGGAACAGGCCTCGGAACTCACCGGGCTTCCACACGTCGCTGAACAGGCCGAAGCCGTAGGCGGGCACTCCCCGTCGGCGGAAGAAGCGGGCGTCGGTGCCACCGGTATGCAGGATCGGCAGTATCCCTCCGCCCTGGCCGCGCTCCCGGAACGTGCGATCGATGATGCCGGTCAGCGGGGTCTGTGCCGGTGAGACCGTCGGCTCCCCGAAACGATCACCGACGATCTGCACGTGCTCACGAAGGTCGCCGATGGCCTCGTACAAGAGTTCGTCCACCGTCTGCGGCGCGGTACCGGGAAGCACCCGGATGTCGATCGTGACCTCGGCCTCCCCCGGAATGACGTTCTGCTTCTGCCCGGCCCGAACGACGGTGGGGGCGAAAGTGTCATGTGTCGTGGCGTGGGCCACGCCGGCCTCGTCACCGAGGTCGGGCAGGGCATCGTCGATCCGCAGCGGGTCCAGGAGCGCGTCGCGCAACGAGCCCGCCAGACCCAGCGCGTCCACATAATCGGCCCATTCCGGGCTGATCGTGACCGGACCCCGGTAGGCGCTGATCCGTCGCACGGCCTCGGCGGCGAGCACGATCGCGTTCTGGCTTCCCCAGGGCCTCGAACCGTGCGCCGGGCGCCCGATGACCCGTAGCGTCCTTCCGGCACCACCCTTTTCTCCGACGCCGAGGGTACGGCGCCGCCCCGGCCCCACCGGGACACCGCCGGATTCGGTGAGGACGCTGTCGGCCCGGACGAGATCCCACCGGTTGCTGGTGAGCCAGTCGACCCCCCAGGCGCTCCCGTTCTCCTCGTCAGCCACCCCACCGAACACGAGATCGCCCTTGAGCGGGATGCCCCGTTCGGCCAACTCCCTGGTGACCACGGCGAAGGAAGCGGTGAGACCCAGCATGTCGATCGCGCCGCGGCCCCAGACCCAACCGTCGATGATCTCGCCTCCGAACGGGTCCTGCGTCCAGCCCTCGGCTTCGACGGGAACCACGTCGAGGTGGCCGAAGAGCCCCAACGACGGGGCAGAATTGTCGCTACCCGGAATGCGGGCGATTATCGAGGCCCGGCCCGGGGACGGCTCGACGATCTCGTACGACAGACCGATTCCGGCGAACAGGTCTTCCAGCGTCCGCACGTTCCGGATTTCTTGACCCGATTCTGGTTCTCCGGTATTGACACATGCATTCGCGATCAGCCGCTGCAGCAATTCTGTCGTTTGATCCTGGAGTTCGCGGTGATCGACGGATGGCAGGTCTACAGGCATTTTTAACTCCGAAACAAGACGAGGACGCCCAGATCGGACGCTGCCCGGGAGCCTAACAGCGGGCACGGAGTGCACTCACCATTTTTCCCACGTATCGCTTATCCGGGCGAAATACGGGGCGAGAAACAGAAGAATTGCGACGCCGAGCGGGTCACCGCGTCGTCGAAACCGTGGTCGCTCGCTACGGCTTCCCCGGCGCTGCCCGGTACATCCCCCGATGCGGCATGCCGGCCTCGACGTACTCCTCGCCATAGGGCTCATAGCCGAACCGGGTATAGAGCCCCACGACGTGGGACTGCGCATGGAGCACGGAAGCCTCGTCACCGACGACCTCCAGCGCCGCCTCCATGAGTTCGCGGGCAAGGCCGGCACCGCGGCGATCGGCGCGCACGACCACGCGGCCGATCACCAGGTGCGCGTCGCGGTACTCGGGTCGGGGGTTCTCCAGGACGCGCAGGTAGGCGGCACACCCCCACTCGTCGGTGATCCAGAGATGCCGCGTGCCGGGTTCCAGGTCGCGTCCGTCGAGTTCCACGTCGTCGACCCTCTGCTCCAGCATGAAGACGTCGCTGCGCAATTTGAGGAAGGCGTAGAGCTCACGCGGCGTGAGTTCGACGAATGCCTTGGTGACGACGCTCATGGCTGACAACTGTGCCCTATTCTCGCCCCTGCTCGCCGCCCCACGCGCACAGCACCGTGTCGAGGGCGTCGATGATCCGCTCGAACGTCTCGTCGCGGCTGCGTGGCTGCTTGAAGCCTCCGTGCTGCTCGAGGTCGACGAAACCGTGGATGGCGCTCCGGACGAGCCGCACCCCGTCGGTGAACGCGTCCCCGGTCAGGTCGTAGGCGCGCAGCGCGGCACCGAAGACCTCAAGCAGCGTTCCTGCCCTGGCGAGGCCGGCCTCGTCGTCCGGATCGGGAGCGACCTGCAGCGCGGCGTAGCGTCCCGGGTGCTCGTGCGCCCAGGCGCGAAGCCGGTCAGCGAGCGCCGCGAGCGCGGCGCGGCCGGCCAGCCCGGCGCTCGCCCGCGCCAGCTCGCGAGCGACCTCCGTAGCCGCGAGGTCGGCGATCGCACCGCGCAGGTCGACGACGTCGACGACGTGGCGATAGACACCGGGCGGCGCGATCCCGACCGCCTGGCCGACTCGCGTGATCGTCACCTCGCCGAGGCCGATCTCGTCGCTCAGGTCGGCGGCACGCTCGACGACAGCTGTGCGGGTCAAGCGCTCAGCCATGAATCTCCTCTTCCATCCCGACGCGGCCGGGCCGTCGACGCCATCGTGCCACGAAGGCACCGGCCCTCAACGCCCCCGCTCCGCCGCGGGCACGTTCTGCGCGAGGAACGGGATCACGGCATCGAGCACGAGGCCCGGGCGTTCCGCCTGCGGGTAGTGACCGGCGTCGGGAATCATGCGCACGCTCCCGTCGAGGCGGTTCGCGACCCACCGCGCTTCCGCGGCCGCGTCCTTCCAATCGGGGTCGCGCTCACCCATGACGACGAGGACGTCCGCGCGCACCTGCGGCGTCGCGGCCTCCGCACCCGCGTGGGACGCGGTCGCGGTGCGCTGGAACGCCCTCCATCGTCCCGGCCGCGCGAGCGAGGCCTCGACCGCGGCCTTGTGCTGAGCGAGATCGACAGGATCGGTGACGAACAACTTCGCGAAGTACGATCGCCAGACCGATCTACCCCACGGCCTCGCGAGTGCGAGACGGAACGCGACACGACTGAACGTGCCACCCGCGTCGCGTACGAACGGGCCGATGAGCACCAACCCCGCAACGGCCGAGGGCGACTGGGCGGCCGCGACCACGGCGGCGTCCGCACCCATCGAGTTGCCGACGATGACGGCCGTGTCCGCACCGAGATGCTGAACGACAGCGAGCGCGTCACCCGCGGTCGATGCCCCGTCGTAGGCGTCGAAGTCGGCGGAGCTGTCGCCGTGGCCACGAAGGTCCATGGCCGCGACACGGTATCCGGACGCGACGAGCCCGGGGACGATGTGACGGAACGACGAGCGGAGATCCCCGATGCCGGGGATGCACAGGACGAGCGGGCCTTCGCCGCTGACCTCCACAGCGATGCGGCCGGTGCCGCGACTGACGTACTCGATCTCACTCATGTTATGGATCATAACTTACAGTTATTTTCAGTTTCAAGTGTGTTGGTGGATCAAGCGCTGAACACCTCGAACGCGCCTCTTGACCTTGACACGGTGAGAAGGTTTGGACTGTGACCAAGGAGGGCAACCATGGACACATCATCACAACACCTCGACGACACGGGGCGGGACAACGGCGGCCTGATCGCCGCCCTGTCTGCTCCACAGCCTTCGGTACGCCTGCACGCGGCGATGGCGGCCGGCACGCGTCCCTGTCCCGGCATCGTCCCGCTGCTCGTCGAACGGTGCGGCGTCGAACCGGACTTCTTCGTCCGCGACATGCTCACCTGGGCTCTCACCAGGCAAGCAGCCGACCAGGTCGTCCCACACCTGCTGAGTGAGCTCCGATCACCGAACCCGCGGGCCAGGAGCCAATCGCTGCACACCCTGTCCAAGATCGGGGATCGTGGCTCCTGGGCGGGGATTTCCACGTCCGTGGTGCACGACGCGGACGAGGACGTCGCCCGCAGCGCCTGGCGTGCCGCCGTCGCCCTCGTCCCCGACGACGGCAGGGCCGGCCTCGCCGCACAACTCGCCGAGGAACTCGGCCGGGGCGGCCCGGAGGTCCGCCTGAGCCTGAGCCGAGCCCTGATCGCCCTCGGGGACTCGTCCGCCCCCGCGATGCGCAGGGCACTGACGAGCGACGATCCCGAGATCCAGGCTCATGCGAGGGCGACCGAGTTGCTGCGCGCCGACCCCGACCGCGAGTTCTCCTGGGCCCTCCAAGAGGCCAGGCGCGTCACCATCGTGGGCACTGAGGGCGAGTCCGATGCTGATCGGTGAGGTCTCCCGCCGTTCGGGCGTCAGCTCCCGGATGCTGCGGCACTACGACTCGATGGGTCTGGTCAGCCCGTCGGATCGGACGGCAGCCGGCTATCGCGAGTACTCCGCAGACGACCTGCGACGTCTTCTCGAGGTCGAGAGCCTCCGGTCGCTGGGCCTGTCCCTGCGAGAGATCCACCTCGCGCTCGACGACCCCGGTTTCACCCCGTCGGTCCTGATCACCGACCTGATCGAGCAATCCCGGCAGCGGATGGCCCGCGAGCGGGAGCTGCTCGCGCGTCTTCACCAGATCAAGGCCGCCGAACCCGCCGACTGGGACGGCGTCCTGCACATCGTCCGGCTGCTTCGCGGCCTGGCGTCCGAGGAGGCCACCGATCGCCAGGAAGCCGTCCTCTCCGCGCGGGGACGATTGTCGCCCGGCGCGCTGGCGCGAGCGGTTCTCTCCGAGGCGGAGCCGAACGTCGCCGGGACTCTCCGCTGGGCACTGGCCGAGGCCGGCGCCCAGGCGTTGCCCCCGCTCGCCGCCGGGTTGGAGTCGCCCGATCCGCAGCGACGGCTACGTGCCGTCCTGGCCATCGCCGAGATATCGGACGACGATGCGACCACGCTGCTCCTGCCCGCCCTCGACGATCAGGAGGCCGAGGTGAGCCGGCATGCGGGTCTGGCACTCGGCCGCCGGGGCCGGATCGAGGCGGTACCCGCCCTGGTCGGCATGGTCGTCGAGGGGGTCCGCGACGTGGAAGCGGCCGAAGTGCTGGGCGGCTTGGCCGATCGCTTACGCATGGACGACCGGATCGTCGCGATGCTGACCCGCGGGCTCGACGACGCCGGGACGACCGTACGGCTGCGGATCGTCCAGGCACTCGCGGAGATACCCGGTCACGCAGCCGAACGGGCCCTGACGCGACTCGCCGGCGACCCGGACCGGCGGGTGTCACTCACCGCGCAGTCGATCCAGTCGGCTCGCGGTAAGCGCCTCCCACCGGATGGCTGACAGGCCTCTGCCGACAGCTGCCCTGCCCACAGCAGATGATGCCCGTCGAGGGCCACGTCCCGTGCACTGTTGAGGCATGGCCGATTCACCGAACCAACCACTGTTCAACGACAAGGTACGACGGGAGTTCTACGAACGCCGGGTGCTCGTCCTCGACGGGCCGCTCGACGACGACAACGGGACGCTGCTCGCGACGCAGTTGATCGCACTGTCGAGTGACGATCCCGCATCCGAGATCGCGCTGTGGATACATTCGCCCGGCGGGTCGGTTCCCGCGATGCTCGCGATCCGCGACCTCATGCACACGATCCCCAACGACGTGTCGACACTCGTGCTGGGCATCGCCTGCAGCGCGGCCCAGTTCCTCCTCTCCGCGGGCACCCACGGGAAGCGCAAGGCTTTGCCCCATTCCCGGGTGCTCATGCACCAAGGCTCCGCGGGAATCGGCGGCACAGCTGTCGACATCGAGCTGCAGGCGGACGACCTGCGTCACACCCGCGACACCGTCCTGCGGCTGATCGCCGAGGACACCGGGCAGCCCGTCGAGCGGGTCTTCGAGGACTCCCTCCACGACCACTGGTACACCGCCGAAGAGGCCCGCGACTACGGCTTCGTCGATGCGGTCGTCGACTCGTTCGACCAGATCCGCCCGTCGCGACGCCTGGTCGCCGGGTTCGGCAACACACGAGAGGCGGTCGGCCGATGAGCACCTACACCATTCCGAACGTGATCGCCCAGCATCGCGGCGGCGAACGGATCATGGACGTCTATTCGCACCTGCTGACCGAACGTATCGTCTATCTCGGCACGGCCGTCGACGCCGGAGTGGCCAATGCCCTGATCGCGCAACTCCTCTACCTGGAGTCCAACGACCCCGATCGTGACATCCAGCTGTACATAAACTGCGATGGCGGTGATCCCAGCGCGATGCTCGCGATCTACGACACCATGAGGTTCGTCCAGCCCCAGGTGGCCACCACGTGCGTCGGGCAGGCGGTCGCTGTCGGCGCGGTTCTGCTGGCCGCCGGAGCGGAGGGCAAACGCGCGGCGTTGCCGCACGCACGCATCGTCCTGCATCAGCCCGCAGCCCAGGGACAAGGCCCCATTCCGGATCTGATCCTCCAGGCGGACGAGGTGGTGCGCATCCGGTCGGACATCGAGGCCGCGCTCTCGGAGCACACCGGACGCAGCATCGAGACGCTGCGGGCCGACACCGACCACGATCGGGTGTTCACCGCCGCATCCGCCCGCGACTACGGTCTCATCGACCAGGTGATCGAACAGCGATCGCTCTAGGCCGCCAGGGCGAGGCCGACGAAGCAGGCGGGCCCAGTGACGGACCGAGCCCCACTGATCGTGAGTGTGTCGGCGACCGCGAGCGTCAGGTCGAGCAAGGTGAGGCCCAAAGCGCCGGTCACAGCCGCGATGACCTCGCTGGACGGCTCCTTCAGGCCCCGCTCGATCTCCGACAGGTACTGCGGGGAGACCCCGGCTCGGTCGGCGACGTCGTCGAGGGTCTCGCCCCGCTCGCGGCGGGTGCCGCGCAGCTGATCACCCACGAGTCTGCGCCACAGGGGCTCGGGCGGGGTGGCGTCGGCCGGTTTGCTGATGGGCACCGTGGTACCGGGGCTCGCGGGCCCGACCACCGCCAAGGATCTCTCTGCCACGCCCCGATCGTAGGACGCCATCACGGCACCGCGCCCGGAGTTCTGCCATCAGCAGACGACCGGCCCCGAACAACGATTCCGCCGCGCTGACGAAACCGCCGCGCGGTCGCCATCACCCCTTGCGACGAGGCTTCCGGTAGGGACGCTCACCTCTGGACGCCTCGAACGGCCGAGCCGTGTCCGACACACGGGGACCACGGGCTCCCCGCTTCGGATCCTTGCGATGGTTCGGCAGGCCGCGATCGGGCTTGATCTCGATCGGGTGGCCCGAGATCCGCGTGTGGCGGAGCCGATCGAGCACCGTCTGGTCGAGATCGGCCGGCAACTCGACGATGGAGAAATCGGGGCGGATGGTGATCGCGCCGAAATCGTCGCGCACCAGGCCGCCCTCGTTGGCCAGCGCGCCGATGATCTGCCCGGGTTGCACGCGATGGCGGCGTCCGACCTCGATGCGGTAGGGAGCGAAGTCGCCGCGGGCGCGGGACTTCCGCGGCCGGTCGTCCGCGCGCGGCCCGCGCCCCGCGTCCGCCGAATGAGCGAGCGGGTCGTTCCCCGGGTCGAGCAGAAGCGGCGTCTCACCTTGTGCGACGACCGCGAGCGCGGCCGCGACGTCGGCCTCCGGCACGTCGTGATGGCGGACGTAGTGGGCGATGATGTCGCGGAACGCCTCGATCCGCGATGTCTCGGTGAGCGCGCTGGTGATCGCGTCGTCGAAGCGGGCCAGGCGTGTGCTGTTCACGTCCTCGATGGTGGGTAGCTGCATCTGTTCGGGCTGTTGGCACGTGGCACGCTCGATGTGCTTGAGCATGTAGCGCTCGCGCGGAGTGATCAGGCTGATCGCATCCCCGGTGCGGCCGGCGCGCCCCGTGCGCCCGATTCGGTGCACATATGACTCGGTGTCGGTCGGGATGTCGAAGTTGATGACATGGCTGATCCGATCGACGTCAAGGCCGCGGGCGGCGACGTCGGTGGCGACGAGGACATCCAGTTCGCCGTCCTTGAGCTGACCGATGGTTCGTTCCCGCATGGGCTGTGCCACGTCGCCGTTGATCGCCGCCGCGGAGTACCCGCGAGCACGCAGCTTCTCCGCGATGGCCTCGGTCTCGTTCTTCGTGCGGACGAAGACGATGACGCCCTCGAACGGCTCGACCTCAAGGATGCGGGTGAGCGCGTCGACCTTCTGCGGATGGGCGACGACCAGGTAGCGCTGCCTGATGTTCGTAGCGGTCGTCGTCCTCGACGTGATCATGACCTCTTGCGGGTCGTGCAGATACTGCTGCGCGAGCCTGCGGATCTGGGTCGGCATCGTCGCCGAGAACAGCGCGGTCTGCTTGTCGGGTGGCGTCTGGGCGAGAATCTGCTCGACGTCCTCGACGAATCCCATCGCGAGCATCTCGTCGGCCTCGTCGAGCACGAGGTGCTTCAGCCCGGAAAGATCGAGCGTGCCTTTCGCGAGGTGGTCCAGGATGCGCCCCGGCGTCCCGACGACCACGTGGACGCCGCGCCGCAACGCCGACAACTGGACGCCGTAACCCTGTCCCCCGTACACCGGCAGCACGTGGACGCCGCGCATCTGTGCCGCGTACGACTCGAACGCCTCGCACACCTGGAGCGCGAGTTCACGAGTGGGGGCCAGGACGAGTGCCTGCGGGCTCTTCTGGTCGATGTCGAGGTGTTCGAGGATGGGCAGTGCGAACGCCGCGGTCTTCCCGGTGCCGGTTTGTGCCGTGCCGACGACATCGCGTCCGCCCAGCAGTACCGGGATCGTCGCCACCTGGATCGGGGAGGGGGTCTCGTAGCCGAGATCGCGGATCGCCGCGAGCACGGGGCCGGTCACGCCGAGCTCGGCGAAGGCGGGTATCTCGGTGGCTGTGGATGTGGTGTCTTCTTCTGATGGCACTGCCCAACCGTAGCGCCCGGACGCGCAAGCCGCGTAGCTCCGTGTCAGCTTCGTCCACGCGGGCCGCCTGACTTCACGCGGACGCTGTCGCTTCCCGCGGGCTCCACAGCACCCGCGCGAGGCCACGGCACCCGCGGGAACGCGGATCCCACCGTCGCCGCCGCTACGCGAAGAGCCGCCGGTAATCCGCCGGGGTCGACAGCGGGCCGTGCTGCCTGTGCAGTTCGTCGAGGGCCCTCGTCCTGCCCTGCGGGCTCGCGACCACAGCGGACAGGTACGCCTTCAGCTCGTCGGTCGTCGAGAACGTCCGGGAGTGATCCGGGGCTTTCGCGTACGCAGTGGGCGCCAGGACGACGAGGTTGAGGTAGTACGCGGCCTTCACGACGTCGAGGACATGGGCGCCGGCGTTGATGTCGAGGTATATCGACGCCTTGTCCAGCTCCTCGCGGATCCGCTTGTGGTTGATGGCGGGGCTCAGCGTCAGGTTCGCGTACTTCCGCGCTGAGTCGTGCAGTTTCTCGCTCATCAGTGTCAGGGCCGCGACCGAGAACGTCACGTCCGGGAACGCTTCGAGCAGTTCCACGAGTCCTGGGATCTCGTCGGTGTTGGTCAGTGTGAAGGTGCGCCTGGGGTCATAGCCGTGCTTGTCGGCGAACTGGCCGAGGTGCGAGAGGTAGGTGATGTCCAGGGCGGTGTGGGGATATCGCGCCGCGACCTTCCGCTGTAGCCGTTCGTCGAAGAAGACGACGCGCCCCAGGGCCCTGGGCCGCTCCAGCTCCATTGCCATGTTGCCCGGCACATCACCCGGCATCGCCTCCTGCCAGAACAGGGTGACGTCGGGCTCCGCCGCGCGTTTGCGCATCACGAACAACGGGTACGACAGGGAGTTGATCAGGACGCGGTCGTCCGCGAGCTGCTGGTCGTCGAGGAAATGCGAGACGAAGTCCGTCAGCGTCTGGAAGGTCAGCAGGCCGTGCCGCGACCGCATCGTGACGACCCGGGAGACATGGTTGACCTCGATCTCCCACTCCCCCGGCCCCCGGTAGACGGTTTGGTAGGCGACGCCGCTGCTGTAATACGTCGTGGAGTAGTGGTTGCCGTACCGGTCGTAATGATCCGTGTGACCGAGCGTCTGGTCCGGCAGGAGCCAGTCGACGCTCTCCACCTGACGGAACGAGTTCGCCTCGTAGTTGATCCGGCCGATCACGTATCCGTCGCGGCGTATCTCACCGTAGATGTTCCGTCCCTGCCGGATCTCACACCACGCGGGGACGGGCACCTCGTCGAAGAACAGGGGATCGCCCTTGCGCTCGATCCCCGTGTACGTCACGAAAGGGCACAGCGCCGCGTCCGGCAGGTCGCCGTCGTACTGGATGACGACCGGCGTGATGGCCACGTCCGCCGCAGCCAGCGACCGCATGAGCTCCTCCGTGGCGTCGTCGAAAGTGTTGAACAGCGCTAGCACGTCTCCCCCTCGCGGAGGAGACGTTCCCAGAGCTTCCCGACGTTCGCGGCGGTGTACGCTCCGGCCTTGCGCAGGCTCTGGTTCCGCATGTCGTCGAGCGATTCCGAGGTCAGCACCTCGACGACGGCGTCGGCCATCCGGACGACATCGCGGTCGCTGGACGTCCAGGGCACAAGGCGGCCGTTGACGCCCGACTCGACCATCTCCCTGTTCCCGTAGTCGACGTCGAATCCGACGATCGGCAGGCCCTCTGCCATCGCCTCGAGCAGAGACAACCCGAAGCCCTCGGACGTGGAGGCCG
Organism: Brooklawnia cerclae; assembly: GCF_011758645.1. Classification (NCBI taxonomy): domain Bacteria; kingdom Bacillati; phylum Actinomycetota; class Actinomycetes; order Propionibacteriales; family Propionibacteriaceae; genus Brooklawnia; species Brooklawnia cerclae. The sequence continues at coordinate 2,706,738 of NZ_JAAMOZ010000001.1, forward strand.
ACACGTACAGTCCGTACGAGCCCAGCACCCCGTTCAGCTTCTGATGCCCCATGAGTCGCACGTAGTCCTGGGCCTGCGTCTCCCGGATGACGGCGAGCAGGCGATCACGGGCCCCTTCGCCATAGATGTCGAGGCGAAGCCCGGGCAGTGCCTTGCGGGCCGCGCTGATCGCGCGGATCAGGATGTCGATGTGCTTCTCGTCCGCCAGGCGGCTCGCGGTGACGACGGCGAGGGGATCGTACTGCTCGTGCGCCGCGGGTTCGGTGACGAATCCGACCGGGATGCACTCCACGGTGAAGTCGCCGACCGGGAATCGCGAGGCGAGCTGACCCTCCAGGACTTCTCTCTGTCGGTGAGTCGAGACCACAAAACCGTCGACCATGTCCGGACGGGTGAACACGTTCTCGTAGTGGTTGTTCCAGAGGAGGACGCTGTCCTCGATCTGTTTGAGGTCGAAGTGTTCCGCGTGCACGATCGAGTAGATGCGACGGTTCCCGATCACCGGATAGATGCCGTCGATCACGTCCAGTGCCCTGTCCACGATCACCACATCGTCCGGCCGGCTGAGAAGGTGTTCGAAGACGAACCGGAAGAACTGTGACCGGCCATCGAGCACGACGTCACCTCGGAACGAGCTGGAGCGCCGACGGCCCTGCCTGACCGCACGGTCGTAGAGCGGCGATGCCGGCGTGATCAGCGTCCGGGTGATCTCGCGATCCCGGTGGTCGCGGTGTTCTTCGGGCTGCGGACGATCGCGTTCGGCGTCTCGTTGCTCTGGCGTGGAATCCGGATGCTCGCTACCCGTCATCAGCCGATCCAAGCCGCCCAGGCTCGGCGGGATGGCCGAGGCGCTGACGTGGTTCGTTGGGTCACGGCCGTGGTCGTGCTCGGTCTCGCCGCCGGGGCAAGTGTCGTCAGCCACGAGTTGCGCAGCGGCGAGCCGGTGCTCGACGCGTTCTATGCAACGCCTTCAGATCTTCCGGATGAGCCGGGTCAGCTGCTGCGATCCTCGGCGTGGCCCGGTACGGCGCCGGACGGAGCGACCGTGACACGCATCCTCTACACCACCACCGACTCCAATGGCGCCCCCGCGGTTGCGAGTGCGATCGTGGTCCTTCCTGACCAACCCCAGGCCACTCCGCGGACCGTGATCGCGTGGGACCACGGCACCACGGGCGTCGCACGGTCGTGTGCGCCGAGCCTGATGACCGACATGTTCCAGATTCAGGGGATTCCTGCGGTCGATGCGGCCATTGCGAACGGTTGGGCGATCGTCGCCACCGACTACACCGGCCAAGGCACTGAGGGTGACTTCCCTTACCTCATCGGCGAGGGCGAAGGACGCTCGGCACTCGACGCGGTGCGTGCCGCCCAGCAGCTCCAGGGGGCGAACCTCTCCGCGGACACCGTGATCTGGGGGCACTCGCAGGGCGGCCATGCCGCGCTATGGACGGCGAAGCTCGCCCCGACCTACGCGCCGGAACTCAACATCCTGGGCGTCGCCGCTCTCTCACCGGCCGCAGATCCATGGGCGCTCGCGAACGTCATCCAGGAGAAAGGGGTGCAGGGAGCGCTCGGCGTGATCGTGTCCTGGGTCCTCGTCCCGTACAGCCAGACGTACTCGGACGTGCGGGTCACCGACTACGTCGCGCCGGCCGGCCGAGGACTCGTCTACGAGTACGCCTCCCGGTGCGTGAAGAACACGAGCCTCCTGGTCTCGGTGCTCAGCTCGATGGCACTGTCCCAGGACCAGCCCCTCTACGTGTCCAGCCTCATCGACGACGCAGCCGGGCGACGCCTGCGCGAGAACGAGGCCACCGGGCCGTTCGACGTCCCGGTATTCGTCGCATGGGGTTCCGCTGACGAGGTCATCCCCGCGTCCCTGCAGCACGACTATGTCGCCGAGCTCTGTTCATCCGGCCAGGCGCTCGAGTACCAGGAGTATCCCGGATATACCCACATGGGAGTCCTCGACGAAGTCTCCGGGCTTCCCCATGACCTCGTCGCGTGGACGCAGGACCGCATCGACGGGACACCGGCCGTCGACAACTGCTCGGGCCATGCCTAGGGGCACTACTGCCCTGAGCAGCACTCCCAACTAACCGCTGCGGTAGACGAACCGCAGATCGTTGTACCCCCGACGGGACTCGAACCCGTACTGGAGCGGGTTTAAGCCGCCTGCCTCTACCCATTGGGCTACGGGGGCGCGACCACACGCGGTCGCCGTATCGCAAACAACTCAGCCGGGCAACACCTGTCCCTTCCCATCCCGCAGCATCGACAGCGCGATCCCGTCCAGGATGTCCGACTCGCTGGCCTGCAGTTCGACCCCGACGCGTTCGACCACCTCCGCGACCACCAATGCCCCGGCGCACAATACCTTCGCCCGTTCCGGTTGCACCGGCCCGAGGGCGATCACCTCGTCCACCGACATCGCCAGCAGCCGCTCGGCAAGCGCGACGACCTCGTCCACGCTCATGGACGAACCATGCACCAGCGATCTGTCATAGCTTGTCAAACCCAGGTTAAGAGCGGCCATCGTCGTCACCGTTCCCGCGACTCCGACGAATGTCGTGATGCCCCCGAGGTCGACACCGAGCCCGTCCAGCAGCCGTCCGACTTCGGCGCGGGCCTCGGCGATCTGGCCCGGCTCCGGAGGATCGGACAGCAGATATCGCTCCCGTATCCGCCGCGAGCCGACATCGAGGCTCTCCGCCCCATCGATCACGCCGGACGCGCTGCCCCGCACCAGCTCGGTCGAACCGCCGCCCGAATCCATGACGAGCACCGGTTCACCGTCGATCCGCGCACCTGCCAGCGCCCCGGTGAACGAGAGCGCGGCCTCCTCGTCCCCGCTGATCAGTTCGGGGACGACGCCCAGCCGCCGCGCCACCCCGTCGAAGAACTCGTCCCGGTTCGAGGCGTCACGGGACGCCGACGTCGCCACGAACCTCGCCCGCCTCGCCCCGAGCCGCCGCAGAACAGGGACGTACTCGTCGACCGCGGCCCAGGCCCGCTGAACCGCCTCGTCGCTGAACCGTCTCGTGGCGTCGACACCCTGGCCGAGCCCGACGAAACGCAACTGCCGATCGAGTTCGACCAGCCGCCCGTCGGCGTCCTGCTCGACGACCAGCAACCGCAGCGTGTTGGTGCCCGCGTCCAGGGCAGCCACGACCTCACCCACGAGATCCCTCCTGATCGTCATCCCCATCCGTGGGCGAGCACGGCCCGTGCCAGAACTCCCCCATCATCGCGAGTGCCTCGTCCCCGATCGGGTTGGCTCCGGGCCCGGCCGCCAACGCGTGACCAACCAGCGCGTGCAGGCACTTCACCCGCGCGGGCATCCCACCCGCGCTGAAGCCGGCGATCTCCGGCACCTCGTCCCCGGGATCGGCCAGTTCCGCGCGATCGACCAGGTAGGCCTCGTGAGCCGCCCGGTAGCGCTCCGCCAACCCGGGGTCGTGCACGATTCGCTCGGTCATCTCGGCCATGATCCCGGACGCCTCCAGCCGCGAACACACCGCGACCGCGCGTGGGCACGTGAGGTAGTAGGTGGTCGGGAACGGGCTGCCGTTGGGCAATCGCGGACGGGTCGCCAAAACCCCCGGCCGCCCGCACGGGCAGCGCCATGCGACTCCGGCGACGCCGCGGACGGGACGCCCCAGCTGCGCCTCAGCGATGACGCGGTCGTCGTCGGTGAACGGTTGGAGTCGCGGCATGGGGTCTATTCTCCCACGTCGCATCAGGGTCCCTCGGTGGACGAGTCGTCCGGCGACGCATCCGACGAGGCTGAGGCTGCCGTGTCGGGCCCGACAGGCTGGTTGGCCTGCTCGTCCGCTTCCTCGTCGGCGGTCGGGTCGTCCGCGGTGCGAACGCTGGCCCACATCGTCTCCCACCAGGTGGCCGCGTGCTCGCCCTCGGGCAGCTGCCCCGACCCGATCTCCTGCCCACCCGCATACGGCTCGCCGTCCGCGCCGACCACACGGAACCCTGTCTCGCCGGGCAGCACCCACCCCAGGCGTTCACGAGCCTGGATCTTGACGTATTCGGGATCGTTCCAGCGCTGGATCTCCTCCTCGAGGGAGGTGATGCTCTGCTCATGCTCGGCGATCTGCTGGCGCGCCTCGGCGATGCGGTGCTGCTGATCGAAGTAGACGCGCAACGTCGTCGCGTAGCTCACGAGCAGCAACACCATGACGACGAGCAGAATCAAGGCACGCTGGGTGAATCTCAGGCCGCGGCGCAGGGGCGCGATGGTGCTACCACCCGGATCGGGGGCCTGCCCGGCGGTGAGCTTCGCGGCCCCCTTCGTCCGGGACTGCCCGGCACGACCCGCCGGACGCGAGGCCGTACGCGCGCTGGGGGTGTCGGTTCCCCGGGCGCCCGGCCTGCTCGCACGCCGTCCACCATGGGACGAGTCCCTCGCCGCCATGCCACCCCCTCACACTTCCCCGTCCGCCCGCACACCCTGGAACCGAAGAAGCCGCCCCGCCGCGATACGCGACAGGGGCGGCCTCGATCGGCTTGACGCCGGGCGCGACCGGTTGATCACCGGTCACATCGTACGGCGATTCAGCTCCACTTCTCGGTGTCGAAACGGGGGAACGCCGAAGCGCCCGCGTACACGGCCGACTCGTCCAGCTCCTCCTCGATACGGATCAGCTGGTTGTACTTCGCGACGCGCTCGCCACGAGCCGGGGCTCCCGACTTGATCTGGCCACAGCCCAGGGCCACGGCGAGATCGGCGATCGTGGTGTCCTCGGTCTCGCCGGAACGGTGGCTCATCATCGTCCGGTAACCGCTGCGGTGGGCCAGGCTGACGGCGTCGATGGTCTCGGTGAGCGAACCGATCTGGTTCACCTTCACCAGCAGGGCGTTGGCCGAGTCGGCGTCGATACCACGCTGCAGACGGGTCACGTTGGTGACGAAGAAGTCGTCGCCGACGAGCTGCACCTTGTCACCGATGCGCTCGGTGATGACGGCCCAGCCTTCCCAGTCCTCCTCGTTCAACGGATCCTCGATGGAGACCAGCGGGTAGTCGGCCACGAGCTTCTCGTAGTACTCGATCATCTCGGCGGACGACTTCGCGCTGCCCTCGAAGGTGTACTTGTCGTCGGCGAAGAACTCGCTGGCGGCTACGTCGAGCGCGAGGGCGACGTCCTTGCCGGGCACGTAGCCGGCGGCCTTGATGGCCTCCTCGATGAGATCGAGGGCCTCACGGTTCGACTCGAGGTTGGGGGCGAAACCACCCTCGTCGCCCAGACCTGTGGCCAGGCCCTTGCTCTTGAGCACCTTCTTGAGCGACTGGTACACCTCGGAGCCGACGCGCAGAGCCTCGGCGAAGCTCTCGGCGCCGATCGGAGCGATCATGAACTCCTGGATGTCGACGTTGGAGTCGGCGTGCGCGCCACCGTTGAGGATGTTCATCATCGGGACGGGCAGGATGTTGGCGGTCGGGCCGCCCAAGTACTTGTACAGCGGCAGTTCGGCCGACTCCGCGGCCGCCCTGGCGACGGCGAGCGAGACGCCCAGGATGGCGTTGGCGCCGAGCTTGCCCTTGTTGTCGGTGCCGTCGAGGGCGATCATCGCCTCGTCCAGGCCACGCTGGTCGTTGGCATCCCAGCCGACGACCTCCTTGTAGATGGCCTCGTTGACATTCTCGACCGCCTGCTGAACGCCCTTGCCGCCGAAGCGGTTCGGGTCTCCGTCGCGCAGCTCGACGGCCTCGAAGGCGCCGGTGGACGCACCCGAGGGGACGCCAGCCTGACCGTACGAGCCGTCATCCAGGACTGCCTCGACCTCAACGGTGGGGTTGCCGCGCGAATCCAGGATCTCGCGAGCCTCGATGTACTCGATAAGTGCCACGGGTGTTCGTCCTTTCTTCGGACCTGTGGATCTGATTCTTCGGAAGTAACTCTAACGGCCCGGTGCCCTTCCAACGCACGGGGCGGACAACCATGGGCGCGCGACCGCGTCCCTCAGTTCTTACCCTGCTCCCCGGAATCCGGGCCGGTCTCGACGCGTCGCACATCGTCCTCGAACCGTCGCAAAGCGTCGCGCGTCGCCTGGTCGGCATCGATCCCGCTCGCCTGGGCACGCTGCACCAGGACGAGGATCTGCTCGCCCACCTCGTCGGCGCCGATCGGCTCGTCCACCAGTTCGACGGGCAGATGAACATCGCGGACGCGTGCAATCACCTTCGCCGCACGCGAGAGCGCCGCCAGCGTCGAGGGAATGCCGTCGAGGGCGCTCGTGCGCTGCTTCTCGGCGCGCTTGGCCGCCTCCCAGGCGCCCATCATGTCATCGGGGTCGTCGGTGCCCGCGAAAACCCACGGGTGGCGGCGCACCAGCTTGTCGCCGATGCCGCGCGCGACGTCGTCCAGAGCGAACCGGCCCTGCTGCTCGGCGATCTCGGCCTGCAGGTACACCTGCAGCAGCAGATCGCCCAGTTCCTCGCACAGATCGGCGTCGGGGATGTCGGAGTCGTCGGAGCCCGCCTCGATCGCCTCGACGACCTCGGCGGCCTCCTCGATCAGATGCTTGGTGAGGCTGCGGTGCGTCTGTTCCGCATCCCAGGGGCACTCCCGCCGGATGCGACGGACGATCTGCCGCAGACGTGCGAGCTGGTCGTCACCCGGCCGGGTCTCCTCGCCCGCGGCGCCGGTCAGGACGCGACCTCAGACAGCGAACCCGAGCCGGACGGACCGAGCTGGTTCCAGTCCCATGTCCCGTAGCGGGGGTTGAGCACGATGTCCTGCGACTCCAGGTACTCCGACACGTCGGCGGTGCCCATCGACTGGACGAGCAGGTCGTGACGGGCGACGTCGAGCAGCGCCTGGGAGCACCGCGAGTCGGACATCAGGTAGCTGCGGCCGGCGGAGTCGATGTACGAGGTCAACGTCTCGTCGCTGAAGTCGTTGCCCGTCCGGATCGCCTCCTGCTTGGCCATCTCGCCGACGACGGCCCACGAGACCATCCCGGCGCGCAGATCGTTCGCCGACTGGCTGGTGGCCTGGGGCTCCGCCGCCAATGCGGCCGAGCACCCCTCCGCGTATTCGGTGACCAGAGAGTCGGGGATCGACACCCCGTTGACCACGGCAGCCGTTCCGCCCGACGGCGTGCACCCGGACAACAGCACGACACCCACCAGCGGAACCGCCCAACGGTGGACCTTCTTCATTCCAGACCTCGTACTTCCTGTTGCAGTGCCCGATCCCCCAGCGTCCTGTTCGCCGACGAACGGTTGTGAGTCTACTGTCCCGGCCCCGTCGAGGACGCGCCCGCTCCCGCCAACGCTGACGGGGACGCGAACACCGCCCCGACCAGCTCGGTCGCCCAGTCGAGCAGCGGGTTGCCCTCCACCGGGGTGACCGGCACGCCCGATGCCCTGGGCCTGGGGACCAACGCCACATTGGTCGCCTGCTTGATCAACGTCCCCGGATGCAGGCGGTTGAGCCTGAGCATGCGTGACTCCGGCAGGTCGACGGTCTCGCCCGAGGGGAGGACGCGCCCGTTCACCGGCCCGAACCGGATGAAGTTGCCCTGGCCGACCACCTCGGTCAGCCCGGCATCGCGGCAGGCCAACCGGAACCGGGCGACGCGCAGCAGCGCCTCGGTGGGCTCGGGAACCGGCCCGTACCGGTCGAGAAGCTCGGCGCGAATCGCCTCGACGTCGTCTGGACCGCGCACCTCGGCAAGCCGCCGGTACATCTCCAGGCGCAGGCGTTCCGATTCGACATAGTCGGTGGGCAGGTGCGCGTCCACCGGCAACTCGATGCGCATCTCGGGCGCCTCGTCGGACGCAGCCTCGCCGCGGAACTCCCCGACCGCCTCTCCGACCATGCGGATGTACAGGTCGAAACCGACGTCGGCGATGTGGCCCGACTGCTCGTCCCCCAGCAGGTTGCCGGCGCCTCGGATCTCCAGGTCCTTCATCGCGATCGCCATGCCCGCGCCGAGGTCGTTGTTCGTCGCCAGAGCGGTCAGCCGGTCGTGGGCGGTCTCGGTGAGGGGCTTGTCGGCCGGGTACAGGAAGTAGGCGTACCCGCGCTCGCGTCCTCGTCCCACACGGCCGCGCAGCTGATGCAGCTGCGACAGGCCCATCTGGTCGGCGCGGTCGACGATCAGGGTGTTCGCCGTCGAGATGTCGAGGCCCGCCTCGACGATGGTCGTGCAGACGAGCACATCTGCCCGCCGCTCCCAGAAATCGACCATCACCTGCTCGAGCGAGCGCTCCCCCATCTGCCCGTGAGCGGTCAGGACCCGGGCCTCGGGCACAGCGTCCCGGATACGCGCAGCGATGCGCTCGATGTCGGTCACCCTGTTGTGGACGAAGAACACCTGCCCCTCGCGGGCGAGCTCGCGGCGGATCGCCGCGGTCACCTGGCCCTCGTCGTACGGCCCGGCGAACGTGAGCACGGGGTGACGTTCCTCGGGAGGGGTCGCGATCGTCGACATCTCGCGGATGCCGGTGATCGCCATCTCCAGCGTCCTGGGGATCGGGGTCGCGCTCATCGAGAGCACGTCGACGTTCACCCGCAGCTTCTTCAGCGCCTCCTTGTGCTCGACGCCGAAGCGCTGCTCCTCGTCCACGACGACCAGCCCGAGGTCGTGGAACTTCACCTTGTCGGAGAACAACCGGTGGGTGCCGATGACCACGTCGACCCGCCCGGACGCCAGCCCGTCGAGAGTGGTCTTTATCTCCTTGTCGGTCTGGAACCGGCTCATGGACGCGACCGTCACCGGGAAACCCGCGTACCGGTCGGCGAAGGTCTGGGTGTGCTGCTGGACGAGCAGCGTCGTCGGCACGAGCACCGCGACCTGCTTGGCGTCCTGGACGGCCTTGAAGGCCGCGCGCACGGCGATCTCGGTCTTGCCGTAGCCGACGTCGCCACAGACCAGCCGGTCCATCGGGACGACCTGTTCCATGTCGTGTTTGACCTCGTTGATCACCGACAGCTGATCGGGGGTCTCGGTATAGGCGAACGCGTCCTCCAGCTCGCGCTGCCACGGCGTGTCGGGCGCGAACGCGTGCCCGCGGGTGGCCTGCCGGGCCGCGTAGAGCTTGATGAGCTCGGCGGCCACCTCGCGCACCGCCTTGCGGGCCCGCGACTTGCGCTGCTTCCAGTCGGAGCCGCCCAGCCGATCGAGCTGCGGCGCCTCACCACCGACGTACCGCGAGATCTCGTCGAGCTGGTCCATCGGCACGTACAGCCGGTCGCGCGGCTGCCCGCGCTTCGACGGCGCGTACTCGACGACCAGGTACTCGCGGGTGGCTCCGGCCACGGTGCGCGTCGCCATCTCGACATATCGTCCGACGCCGTGCTGCTGGTGGACGAGCGGATCGCCCGGTTTGAGCTCGAGCGGGACGATCTGGTTGCGCCTCCGCGCAGGCATCTTGCGGCCGGTGCGCTCCGGGGTGGCTCCTGTGATGTCGCTAGCGGTGTGGACGACCAGGTCGATGGCCGGGGCGCGGAAGCCGTGGGTCAGCGCGCTGCGGACGATGGTGACCACGGGATTCCCCCGCGGCGGCACGGGGGCGTCCCCCTCGGCCGAGCGGGACGCGATGTCGTGTTCGCCCAGCAGTTCGCCCATGCGGGACGCGGGCCCCGCCCCTTCGACGCTCAGCACCACCCGTGTGCCGGTGGCCACGTCGGCGCGGATCTGATCGATGAAGCCCGACACGTCGCCGTGCCAGCTCGGGGTGTCGAGCAGATCGAGCCGCCGCGATGGAACGCCTGCGATAGACGCGTCGGTCTCGGGTTCGGTGGTGTCATCGGGGGCCACGGAGAAGGGCGATGCCAGCCACCACCCGAGCCCGCGTCCGATCGCGGCCCGCCGCACGTCGGCGAGAGTGCGATAGGCGGTGGCCCCGAGGTCGATGGGGGCGCGTCCGCCCGATGCCGCCGCCGCCCACCCGGCGTGCAGGAACTCCTGACTGGTACGGACGAGGTCCTCGGCGCGCGTCCGGACGAGTTCGGGATCGCTCACCAGCACCAGGGTGTCGTCCGGCATGACGTCGACGAGCAGCTCGAGCTCGTCCACGAGGGCGGGAATCAGAGCCTCCATGCCCTCGGCGGCCTGTCCCTGCGCCACCTTCTCGAGCAACTCGGCCAGCTCGGGATGGTCGTCGACGAGTGCTGCGGCACGCTCGCGCACGTCGTCGGTGATGAGCAACTCGCGGCAGGGCGCGGCGACCGCCTCGGGCACCGTGACATCGGTGGACCGCTGATCGGCCACGTGAAAATAGGTGATGGAGTCGATCTCGTCGCCGAAGAAGTCCACCCGCACGGGATGTTCCTCGGTGGGCGGGAAGACGTCGACGATGCCGCCGCGAACCGCGAACTCACCGCGCCGCTCCACGAGATCGACTCGCTGATAGGCCGCCGCGACGAAGTCGCCGGCGAGCCGGTCGAGGGGGTACTCGTCCCCTGTGCGCAACCGGACGGGCCGGAGCTCGGCAAGCCCCTTGACCTGCGGCTGGAGCATCGATCGCACCGGGGCCACCACCACCGACGGGGCGGGAAGCTCGTCGGTGCCCGCGACGCGGCGCAGCACCGCGAGCCGTCGTCCGACGGTGTCGGAACGCGGGCTGAGACGCTCGTGCGGCAAGGTCTCCCAGGCCGGGTAGTACGCGACCTCGCCGGGTGCCAGGAGCGACTCCAGCTGGACGGTCAGCTGTTCGGCCTCACGGAAGGTGGAGGTGACGACGAGCAGCGGACGGCCGGAGGCGACGCTGAGCGCGGCCATGAGGGCGGGGCGCGCAGCCGGGGCGCTGACAAGATCGAGGGATGGGACTTTGGCCCGGGCCTCGGCGATTGCCCCACTGATGCCGGGATCCTCGGCGAGTGCCTGCGTCAGACCGGACAAGCTCACTGCACCAGACTAGTGCCCCGGGAAAACCGCCATTGACCTCCACCACGCCCGGGAGCCTCGAGACGCTCGTTGAGCCCGTCGAGACGCTCGTTGAGCTTGTCGAAACGAGCCCACGTCCTTTCGACAAGCTCAAGGACCAACCCCAAACGCTCGTTGAGCCCGTCGAAACGAACCCCACGCCCTCCCGACAAACTCAAGGACCAACCCCAAACGCTCGTTGAGCCTGTCGAAACGAACCCCACATCCTCCCGACAAACTCAAGGACCAACCCCAAACGCTCGTTGAGCCTGTCGAAACGAACCCCACGCCCTCCCGACAAACTCAAGGACCAACCCCAAACGCTCGTTGAGCCCGTCGAAACGAACCCCACGCCCTCCCGACAAACTCAAGGACCAACCCCAAACGCTCGTTGAGCCCGTCGAAACGAACCCCACGCCCTCCCGACAAACTCAAGGACCAACCCCAAACGCTCGTTGAGCCTGTCGAAACGAACCCCACATCCTTTCGACGAACTCAAGGGCCGACACCAATCAACTGTTGAACCGGTTCTGGGCAGACGCGAGCCCTTCGGTGACCAGTGCCTCGCATGCGTCCGCGGCCCGGCCGATCTCGACGGCGAGGTCCTCGCGCATCGCGCCGGGGAAAGTACCGAGCACGTAGTCGACCGGATCCTGACGACCGGGTGGGCGTCCGATGCCGATACGCACCCGGAAATAGTCACCGGTGTGCAGATGGGCGCGAATCGACTTGAGCCCGTTGTGCCCGTTGTCGCCGCCTCCCTGCTTCAGCCGCAACTGGCCGAAGTCGAGGTCGAGTTCATCGTGGACGACGACGATGTGGTCGGGTGCCACCTTGTGGAAGGACGCCAGCTTGCCCACGGCCACGCCCGACTCGTTCATGTAGGTGCGCGGTTTGGCGATCACCAGTTTGTCGCCCGGCGGAATGCCGAGCCCGGTCACCGAGATGACGGTCTCGGCGACACCGGCCCGCATGCCACGGGCGGACGAAAAGCTCGCCCGTGCACGCCGGGCGAGCTCGTCCGCGGTCATGAAGCCGACGTTGTGCCGGGTCCACTCGTACTCCGGGCCGGGATTACCCAGCCCGACGAGCAGCCACGTGCTCACACCGCGGCCCTCACGTCCGTGGGAGAAGGCGAAAGCCTCACTCCTCTTCCTTCACCTCGTCCTCGGCACCGGCCTCGGCGGCCTCCGGCTCCTCGGCCTCGGTGGAAGCCTCAAGGTCCTCGGCGGCGGTGGCCGGGCTGACCACGAGCACCAGCGACTCCGGATCGTCGTGCAGCTCCACGCCCTCAGGGAGCTTGACGTCGGCGGCGAACACCTGGGTGCCCACGGGAAGACCTTCGACCGAGATCTCGATGTCGGCCGGGATGTTCGTGGCCTCGGCGGTGATGTGCAGCTCGTTGCGCTCCTGGTTGACCACGGTGTCCTCGACCAGCTCGCCGACGACCACAATGGGCACCGGCACGGTGACCTTCTCGCCGCGCTTGACGATCAGCAGGTCGACGTGCTCGATCTCGCCGCGCACGGGGTGACGCTGCACCTGCTTCGGCAGGGCCAGCTGCTCTTCGCCGCCGGGCATGTCGAGGCTCAGCAGCGCGTTCGCCTGACGCAGCGCCAGCATGGTCTCGTGACCGGGCAGGGTGATGTGGATGGGGTCGGAACCGTGTCCGTACAGCACGGCCGGAATCTTGTGCTGGCGCCGGATGCGGCGAGCAGCGCCCTTGCCGAACTCGTCACGGGCCTCGGCGTTCAGTTTGATGGTGTCTGCCATCGATTTCTCCTCAACTTCGTCTTCTCACAGGCTCACACAGCTCGGCGAAGGAGGGACGCGGCTCACGTGATCGCACACGCCGCACAGCAGTCGATCAGAACCAGTCGATCACGGACCACTACCGCCGGCCCCTCGCCAAGCAACCCCCCAATACTAGCCGCCCCGCATTGGGGACGCGAAATCCCTCGCACCCCCGAACGAGGAACGATCAGGCGGGCGGAGTGCCGTTGAACAGACTGGTGACCGAGCCGTCCTCGAAGATCTCGTGGATAGCCTGCGCCAGCAGCGGGGCGATCGACAGCACCGTCATCTTCGGGACGTCGACCCCCTCGCGAATGGGCAGGGTGTTGGTGAAGATGACCTCCTCGAAGGGGGTCTCGTTGAGCCGCTCGGCCGCCGGGTCCGACAGCACCGCATGCGTCGCCGCGCAGAGCACCTTCTCGGCTCCGTGCGCCAGGAGCGCGTTGGCCGCCTGGCAGATCGTCCCCGCGGTGTCGACCATGTCGTCCACCAGCAGACAGGTACGTCCCCGCACGTCGCCGACCACCTCGTGCACCGCCACCTGGTTGGCGACGGTCGGGTCGTGACGCTTGTGGATGATGGCCAGCGGGGCATGGAGCCGGTCGCACCACTGGTCAGCGAGCCGGACGCGCCCGGCGTCCGGGCTGACGATCGTCATCTTCGTCACGTCGTACTTGGCGGCGACGTAGTCGGCGAGGACGGGCAGCGCGGTCAGATGGTCGAGGGGCCCGTCGAAGAAGCCCTGGATCTGGGCGGTGTGCAGGTCGACGCTCATTATCCGGTCGGCGCCGGCCGTCCGGTAGAGATCGGCGATCAACCGTGCCGAGATCGGTTCACGGCCGAGATGCTTCTTGTCCTGGCGCGCGTAGGGGTAGAAGGGTGCGACGACGGTGATGTGCCTCGCGGACGCACGCTTGAGCGCGTCCACCATGATGAGCTGCTCCATCAGCCACTCGTTCACCGGCGAGGGATGCGACTGGATGACGAACGCGTCGCTGCCGCGGACGGACTCCTCGAAGCGCACGTAGATCTCGGAGTTGGCGTAGGTGACCAGGCGGCTGGGGGTCATCTCGACTCCCATCAGCTCACCCACCTCCTCACCCAGCTTCGGGTTCGCACGCCCCGTGAAGAGCATCAGGTGCTTGTCGGTGGGACGCTTGACCCCGCTCACTGGTGATCCTCCTGCTCCCGCGCGAGCTTCTCGCGCGCTTGTTCCACGGCCTGATGGACCTGACCCGACGACTCGGCGGCCGACTGAGCGGCTTTGCTGCCGGGACGCCGCTTGGCCACCCACCCGTCCGAGATGTGCTGGCGCCCACGCGCCACCGCCAGCGCCCCGGGCGGCACGTCGTCCACGACGGCCGATCCGGCTGCGACGAAGGCGCCGTCGGCGACGTCGACCGGAGCGACGAGCACCGAGTTCGAGCCGATGAACACGTTGTCGCCGAGGTGCGTGGGCGACTTGTGCTTGCCGTCGTAGTTGGCGAAGATCGTGCCGGCGCCGACGTTGACACCCTCGCCGATCCACGCGTCCCCGCAGTAGGTCAGGTGGGGCACCTTGCTGCCGTCGCCGATGTGCGCGTTCTTGGCCTCGACGAACGTACCGATCTTGCCCCTGGCGCCGAGCACGGTGCCGGGACGCAGCCGCGCGAACGGCCCGACCTCGGCGTCCTCGCCGATGATGCTCAGCTCACCGTGGGTGCGGATCACGTGGGCGTTCTCCCCCACCTCGCAATCGCGCAGCGTGGTGTCGGGGCCGATCACCGCGCCTGTCGCGACCGACGTCGCTCCCAGGAGTTGGGTGTTGGGCAGGATCGTGACGTCGGCGGACAGATCGGCCTCGGCCTCGATCCAGGTGGTGGACGGGTCGGCGATCGTCACTCCCTCGCGCATCCAGTGCTCCAGGAGGCGGCGGTTGACCTCGGCGCTGACCGCCGCCAACTGCACGCGGTCGTTGACGCCCTCGGTCTGCCAGGCGTCGTCGGTGCGTACCGCGCCCACGCGGCCGCCGTGCGCCCGCGCGTAGCCGAGCACGTCGGTCAGGTACAACTCGCTCTGCGCGTTGTCGGGTTGCAGGGACGACAAGCCCTCGCGCAGCACCCGCGCGTCGAACACATAGATGCCGGAGTTGATCTCGGCGATCGCCCGCTCGGCCTCGGTGGCATCCCGATGCTCCACGATGCGCGCCACCTCGCCACCCTCGCGGACGATGCGTCCGTACCCCGTGGGGTCCGGGACGACGGCGGTCAGCACGGTGCAGGCGTTGCCGTCGGCGACGTGCTGGTCGACGAGCAGCGACAGGGTCTCGCCGCTCAGCAGGGGGACGTCGCCGTAGGTGACCGCGACGACACCGTCGAGATCACCGAGCGCCGCCAGACCGCAGGCGACCGCTCCGCCCGTACCGTTGCGAACCGGCTGCTCGGCGATGATCGCTTGAGGGGCCGACTCGGCCAGATGGGCCTCGACCTGCTCACGCAGGTGCCCGACGACCACCACGAGACGCTCGGGCTGCAGTGCCCTGGCCGCGTCGAGCGCATAGCTGAGCATGGGGCGTCCGGCGATCGTGTGGAGCAGCTTCGACAGCCGGGACTTCATCCGGGTGCCGCCGCCTGCGGCCAGCACGATGACGGCCGCGACCGGCGCGCGCGTGGGAGTGTCGTTCACCAGGGATTCTCCTTCGCCACTTCGCTCCACAGGCCCAAAGCAAGCCCGTGCCGCTGGCGCCGACCCACGGTTTCGCCACACAGCTTCTCGCCATCCGGCCCGGGTCGGTATCGTACCGCGTCAGCGGGGTTTTGAGCACAGCCCACAGGGTTTACCTCCGCCCCGTTCCCGCCATCCGTGGCCAGTTCTGCCGTCAGCCACTCACCAACCCTAGGCGGGACGCGCCCACCGCGCCACCCGATACGGACCATCGCTGCCCTCGGACTACGGCTGGGGGAGCCGATCGGGCGTCCCGCCACATCGCGTGTAGATCGTTATCAAATCGAGATGTAGGCCCTCAGGGTGCCGATACGCGCACCAAACCCCCGAAAAAAGCCCTCCGCGGGACCATCATCCCTAGTCAACGCAATATGTCCCAAAAAGACAGGGGTGCCGTTCCCGACGAAGTTAGCTAAGGCTAACCTGACTGAGTCAATGTGCCAGCTACCAAGGAAGGCGACGTGAACACTGTAACGACAGTGCAGCATCGGCCATCGTCCCCGTGGACACGGGTGCTCGTGATGGTGTTCTGTCTGGTAACGCTCCTTTCGATGCTGAGCGCGCCCGCGCATGCCGACGAGAAGGACTGGGACGCGATCGCCGACCAGGTGGTCGCCTCGATCGAGCAGATCCCCGGCCAGTACCGGAGCAGCGACCAAGAGGGTGTCGAACACTCGATCCGGCAGGCCTACTACGAGATCTACCAGGTCAGCGGGCTCGAGGCGCAGATCAGCCATCGCCTGGGGGACGACCGCAGCGACGCCTTCGTCGACCAGCTGTTGTCGGTGCGCGATCTGACCCGGGAGGAGGCCGCGCCGGCCGACGTCGACACCGCGGTCACCACGACGATCCAGATGCTGCGTGACGACGTCACGGACCTGAAGAACACCCCGGAGCTGAACGACCAGTGGACGCGCGTGGCGACCCGCATCGTCGAGAAGCTCGAGACCGCCAAGACCTCCTTCGCCCAAGGCGACCAGGACGCGGCAGCGAATGCGGCCAAGGACGCCTACCTGGGGCACTACGAGGCCGACGGCCTCGAGAAGGCCACCATCTCCTACATCGGGCAGGCCCGGGTCAGCGAACTGGAGAGCATGTTCACCCAGCTCCGGCAGGCCGCGCGGGACGGCTCCCTGTCGAACGACGAGTACGAGCAGTTGGCCGACACACTCGCGGACGCGATCACGCAGGACGCCACGGAACTCGACCAGCTGACCTCGGGCGCAGAACTGGGGTGGAGTGGCTTCTTCGCCTCCTTCCTGGTGCTGCTGCGCGAGGGCACCGAGGCTCTTCTGGTGGTCGCCGCCGTGGTCGCCTACGCCATGAGAGCCGGGCGGCGCGACCAGCTGACGGGCATCATCGTCGGCGTCATCGCCGCGCTCGCGGTCTCGATCGGGTTGGCCGTCCTGTTCAGCAAGCTGACCAGTTCGGCGGCCACCGGCCTGAGCCAGGAGCTGCTCGAAGGCGTCACCGGCACGCTGGCCGTACTCATGCTGATCTGGGTGTCGAACTGGATCTTGTCCAAGTCGAGCGGCAACAAGTGGCAGGAGTACATTGAGAAGAGCGCGGGTAAAGGCGTCGCCAAGGGGGGCGTCTTCGCGTTGGCCTCGGTGGCCTTCCTCGCCGTGCTGCGCGAGGGGGCGGAGACGATCCTGTTCTTCTCCCCGATCCTGGCCGCGGCCAAGACCGGCGGAGACCACGCCAAGATCTGGATGGGAACCGGCGCCGCCGTCGTCCTGCTGGTCGTCATGTTCATGCTCGTCTGGGTGTTCGGCGTCCGGCTGCCGATGAAGCAGTTCTTCAAGTGGACGTCGGTGCTGCTCGGGCTGCTGGCCGTCACGATCACCGGCGGGGCCATCACGGAGTTCCAGGACGCGACCGTCGTCGGCGCCCACGCGGTCGACTCGGTTCCCCAGATCACCTGGCTGGGTCTCTATCCCACGGTCGAAACCCTTGTCGGACAGCTGTTCGTCATCGTCATCCTAGTGGTCCTTGGTGTTCTCCAATACCGGAAGGCCAAGGCAGAAAGACAGCAGGCACCTACCGAAAGCGCTGCTGCCAACGCAGAACAATGAAAGGAAACCGAAGGTGAAAAACAAGCCTCTCGCCTTGATCGCTGCGCTCGCCCTGGCGTTGTCGCTGGGCGCCTGCTCGAGCGACTCAGACAGCTCCGGCGATGCCACCGGCACCACCGACGCCACGGCCAGCAGCACGACCGAGGAGACCAAGGACACCGCCGGCATCAACGAGCTCCCCGTCGGCGACTCGGGCCCCCAGACCAACGACGCGCTCACCATCGACGTCGTCTACTTCCAGGCGATCGACCTGGAGATGGGCTCCATGGCGATGCCGCCGGCGTCGCAGTCGGACATGCACTTCGAGGTCGATGTGGCCACCAACGAGAAGGCCACCGAATGGGGTTACGAGGCCGACCAGTTCATGCCCTACCTCACGGTCAACGCGGTCGCCACGAACACCGACACCGGTGAAGAGGTCGACCTCGGCACGATGATGCCGATGATCGCCTCCGACGGCCCGCACTACGGCAACAACATCTCGCTCGACCCCGGCAACTACGACGTGGTGATCACCGTCGCCTCCCCGGCCGACGACTTCATGCTGCACACCGGCAAGGACTCCTCGGGCGTCACCGGTCGTTTCTGGACCGAGCCGCTCAAGTTCGAGTTCGACAACTGGCAGTGGGACGGCCAGCTCATCTGACGGCTCAGGAAACCTGCTGAACTGCGGTGGCCGAGCCCCTCGACGGGCTCGGCCACCGGCGGCACACACATTCAGCAGTTCTCCCGCGAGCCGGCAGACCCGCACTGATCCATAGCCGAAGGTAGGCCGAGCATCACATCATGCTGGAACTGTTCGTCACTTCTGTCCAAAGTGCGCTGCCGCTATGCCTGGCGGTGGCGATCCTGCTTGCCAGCCGCGCCTACTCGCCCAAAGAACGCCGGACCACGGCCCGGATCACCACGGCCGTGGGCGGTGCCGGCCTGGCTGCCGCCGCCGTCGTGGCCTGGCTCCGGCTCAACACGACCTTCATCGACGTCCCGACCTTCAACGCCTACGTCGGCCCCGTCATGTTCGCGGCGGTCACCGTCTTCCTGGTGGCCGTCTGGATCTTCGGCGGACGAGATCTGCACGACATCGACCAGAGTCGGCGACACCGCTTCCTGGCCGTCACCAGCCAGGCGGGGCTGGCGACCACCTCGGTGTTCTACGGGTTCACCTACTTCTTCGACATCAGCGGGATCGTCCCCATGGGATCGAGCCTGCTGGACACCGAGAGCCTGCTCCGGCTCGCCGGCTACGCGCTCGGCACCGTCCTGGTGATCGTGGCCTCGTGGGGCTACGTCATCTCGGCGGCCCGGGTGCCGAGCTACCTTCGTTCGGCCATCACCACCATCGTCTTCGCGGCGATGATCCTGCCGCGGGCGATCCTGCTCTACCAGCAGTTCGCGACCCGGCGGATCGTGCCGCGCAGCGCGCTCGTCTTCGACTGGGTGCTCTGGATCCAGAAACACGAGGCCGCCACGCAACTCGCGCTGGCCGTCCTGATCGCCGTCCCCGGCATCGTGGCGCTGTGGACCCATCCACGTGGCAGGCTCGGCAACCCCGCACAGGTCAGGCTGCGCAAGGCCGACCAGATCTCGCGACGCAAGTTCCTCGCCCTGTCGGTGGCTGGCTCGGTGGTCTTCGTGGCCGCCCTGACCGAGGGCAAACGCCGTGCCGAATACGTGCCCGAGCTCTCGGCGATCGAGCCGTCCGAGATCGAGGGCGACTCGGTCACCGTGTCGCGCGAGCTGGTCAGCGACGGTCACCTGCACCGGTTCGCCTACCGGTCCACGGGCAATGTCGAGGTGCGGTTCATCGTGATCAAGAAGAACGAGATCGCCTTCGGCACAGGCCTGGACGCCTGTGAGATCTGCGGCGACTCGGGCTACTACGAGGACAAGGGCAAGGTCATCTGCAAACGCTGCGGCGTCATGATGAACATCCAGACCATCGGCTTCGAAGGTGGCTGCAACCCGATCCCCATCGCCTACGAGATGTCGGCGGAAAAACTCAGTTTCTCAGTGGCAGAGCTCGAGAGCCACGCGAACGTATTCGAGAAGTGACCATGTTCTTTTGGCGAATGATCGGCCGTGCCCTGCGACGCCAGGTGAGCAAGCGCCTGATGATCGCGGTGACGATCCTGCTCGGCTCCAGTCTGGCGACGTCCATGTTCGCCGTCATGCTGGACGTCAGCGACAAGGTCCAGGCCGAGCTCGGCTCGTTCGGGGCCAACATCCAGGTGCTGCCCCAGGGCGCCTCGATCGTCTCCGACATGTACGAGGTCGACTCGGGTGCCTCGGCGGGCTCGATCCGCGAGGACGAGCTGCCGAACCTCAAGACGATCTTCTGGGCCTACAACATCGAGGACTTCGCGCCCTTCCTGGACACCACGGCCGCCGTGGACGGCGTGGACGTCCCGGTGGTCGGCACCTGGTTCGACCAGGAGCTGACCACGGCCACCGGTGAGACGCTGAGCACCGGGATCACCAACCTGCGCAGCTGGTGGGCGATCACCGGATCGTGGGCGCAGGCGCCGGACGAGGTGATGGCCGGCAGCCGCCTGGCCTCCCAGCTCGGCTGGGAACCGGGCGACCGGGTGACCCTGGGCACGGGGAACGCCCAGGTCGAGGTCACCGTCACCGGGGTCTTCCAATCCGGCTCGGACGAGGACAACCAGTTGTTCGTGCCGTTGGCCGTGGCCCAGCAGCTGGCCGATCGTCCCGGCGAGGTGGGAAGCATCGAGGTGCGCGCCATCACGACACCCGACAACGATCTGGCCGAGCGGGCGGCGCGTGACCCGTCCACCTTGTCGGCGGACGAATGGGAGACCTGGTACTGCACCGCCTACGTCAGTTCGATCGCGTACCAGATCGAGGAGGCCATGACCAACGTGGCCGCCAAGCCGGTGCGCCAGGTCGCCGACACCGAGGGCGTGATCCTCAACAAGACACAGCTGATCATGTCGGTGGTGGCCATCTTCGCCATGGTCGCGGCTTCCCTGGGCATCGCGAACCTGGTGACCGCCTCGGTCATGGAGCGCTCGAAGGAGGTCGGTCTGATGAAGGCGCTGGGCGCGCGCAACAAATCGATCGTCGGGCTCATCCTGACCGAGACACTCGTCGTCGCGCTGATCGGCGGAGTCGCGGGCTTCGGGGTGGGCATCGGTCTGGCACAACTGGTCGGACGCCTGGTCTTCGGGTCGGGCATCACCATCCGGCCGATCGTGCCACCACTGATGGCCCTGGTGATTCTGCTCACGGTCGTCATCGGCTGTCTGCCCGCCATGAGATATCTGCTGAGGCTCCGGCCGGCCCAGGTACTGCACGGGAGGTGATGGGATGAACAACCGGCACAAGATGTACCTGCGGATGATCACGCAGTCGTTCTGGCATCGGCTGTCGCGCGTGATCATCGCGTCCCTGTCGATCGCGGTGGGAGCCGCCACACTGTCGGGTCTGGGCCTGGTCGCCTACACCGTGCCCGCGCAGATGTCCAAGGAACTGCGCTCGTACGGTGCCAACCTGATCGTGTTGTCCGACGGTTCGCAGAGCCTGACCGACGCACAGCTGGCAGCCGCGGACGACGCCGTGGGCGACGCCCGGCTCAGCCGCGCGCCCTACCAGTACACGAACCTGCTGTACAACCAGCAGGCGCTCCAGGTGATGGGCACGATCGTGGACGACGCCTGGGCCGTGCGTCCGTACTGGGAGATCGACGGCGAGCTGCCGAGCGGGCCCGATCAGATCCTGGTCGGTGAGAACGTGGCCGAGCTCTACCGGTTCGACGTGGGCGAGACCGTCGGGCTGACCGAGCCGACCGTGGCCGACGGCACCGCCAAGCGGCTCACCGTCAGCGGGATCCTGCGCACCGGTGGCGCGGAGGACGACCTGATCGTCATGAGCCTCGACACCCTGAAGGAGTTCACCGGCGGCGTGAGCGAGTACAACATCATCGAGTACTCGGTGAACGCCGACGAGACGCGGCTCGGCGCCCTGGTCGACGACATCGACGCCACCGACGCGGGCATGGACGCCGAGGTGGTGCGGCGGATCAGTCAGACCCAGACCGGCATCGCCCAGACCTTGCAGACACTCATCTGGATCGTCAGCGTCATCATCTGCCTTCTGACCCTGATCTCGATCTCGGCCACCCTGAACGCGATCGTCTCGGAGCGCTCACGCGAGATCGGTCTGAAGAAGGCCCTCGGCGCACTGTCGAGGGACGTCATGAACGAGTTCGTCGGCGAGTCTGTCCTGCTCGGCCTGATAGGCGGTGTGGCGGGCGTGGCGGCCGGAATCTGGATCGCCAATTTCATCTCGCTGAAGGCGTTCGCCGTGCAGCTCGATATCAACTGGTGGGTGGTGCCGATCACCTTGGTGTTCTCGGTGGTCATCTCGCTGGCGGGCAGCCTGCTACCGGCCCGCCGGATCTCGAGGATCAGACCCGCCGATGTGTTGGGAGGAGAATGACGATGACCCAGGCGTCAACCACAAGGGGCCCGGAGCCGACCGACCGCTCCATCTACTCGGTGCGCAACGTCAGTCGCCGATACGGCGAGCTGGCCGCGCTCGACGATGTGAGCCTCGAGATCACCCGCGGCGAATGGCTGTCGATCGTCGGCCCGTCCGGTTCGGGAAAATCGACCCTCATGAACATCCTGGGCTGCATGGACAGCCCGACCGACGGCATCGTCCTGCTGGAGGGCGACAGGCTCGACAAGATGGGCGAGCCGGAGTTGGCGACCGTGCGGCGCGAGAAGATCGGACTGATCTTCCAGCAGTTCCACCTCGTCCAACACCTGACGGCGTGCGAGAACGTGATGCTCGCGCAGCACTACCATTCGATCCCCGACGAGAAGGAGGCCCTTGCGGCCCTCGAGCGGGTAGGCATGGCCGAGCGCGCGACCCACCTGCCGCGCGAGCTGTCGGGCGGTGAACAACAGCGCGTCTGCGTCGCTCGTGCGCTGATCAATCACCCGGACGTCATCCTGGCCGACGAACCCACCGGCAACCTGGACGAGGTGAACGAGCGGGTCGTCATCGACTTCTTCCATCAGCTGCACGATGCCGGCACCACCCTGATCGTCGTGACCCACGATGCCGAGGTGGCCGCCCAGGGGCAACGGCAGATCATCCTGGAGCACGGCAGGATCGCCCGGGAGGTCACCGACGTCCTGAGCACCCCCACCAAGGGCAAGCCTGTGACCAGGACGGAGATCCGATGACGCGCAAACGCGATGCTGCAGTGATGCTGGCCGCGGTGATCGGGGCGGCGGTCCTCAGCGGGTGCGGCGGTTCCACCCCGGCAGCCAACTCGCTGCCGGACGGGCAGTACACCGGGCAGTCCGAGGCAGACAGCGACGGCTCGTACGGGGTCGTGAATTTCACGGTCAGCAGCGGAGCCGTCACCGCGGCGAGCTTTGTCGTCTACGACCAGGACGGCACCCCGCACGACGAGAGCTACGGGCTGGGCAGCGACGGCAAGCCCGTCGACGAGACCTTCTACCAGCGCGCCCAGAACGCGATCGCGGCCGAGAAACAGTACGTGGCCGAGTTCGAGGAGTCGGGCGATCAGGAGCAGGTCGAGCAGGTCGCGGGCGCCTCGCTGTCGTACCGGCAGTTCCAGGCCGCGGTCGAGGACGCCATCGCGAATGCCTCCCAGTAGGTCGGCCGGAGCCGGGCTCACCTTTCCCACGATGGGCACTCTCGGGCACGCCTCGTGGACCCCGCCCGGGCTCGACATCGGGCGGCAGCTGCACGACCGGGCCGGACGGATCGAGCGGCGGCTGACCCGATTCCGGGACGACTCCGAGATCACCGGGTTGTCCACGTCCTGGTCGGAGGTCTCGGACGACACCGCTGCCGTCCTGGCCGCCTCGGAAGCGCTGCGCGCGCAGACCAACGGGCATTTCACAGCCCTGCTCGGCAGGCAGACACGGGCCTGGGAGCAGGTCGCGGCCGGATCACGGCCGGGGGTACCCGGCTCTTCCGCCGCCGCGGGACGCATAGAGGTGGACGGCAACCGGGCGCGGCTGGTGGCCGCCCCGCCCAGGTCGGTCGATCTGGGCGCTATCGCCAAGGGGTACGCCGCCGACCAATTGCGCGATCTTGCGGTCGGCCTGGGCGCCGAGGACGTCCTGATCGGCCTGGGCGGCTCGTCCATCGCGGTCGCGGGCGAACCCGCCGCGATCGGCCTGGCCAGCCCCTGGCAGGGATGGGAAACCTTCGGGACGCTCACCCTGGCGTCGGGGTCACTGTCGGTCTCGGCCGATCCGGGGACCCCGATTCAGGGCGGTCGCCGACGCAGCCACGTACTCGACCCGGCCACCGGTGCTCCCGCCGTCACGGACCTGTGCGCAGCGGTGGTCTGCGGTGCGGACGGCATGGCCTGCGAGGCGTTCTCGACCGCCTATCTCGCGATGGGGCTGGACGCGGCCATGCGGCTCGACCTGCGACATCCCGAACTCGACTCGGTCTTCATGACGGTGGACGGGCGGGTGCTGGCCAGCCCCCGGCTGACGATCACGGCGAAGCCCGGCGTCCAGGAATGGCTCAGGCGGCAACGCAGCGGCGCGTCCCGCTGATCTGTGCCGCGGTCAATGGCGGCCGGACGATGCCACGGCCCCGAAACTCACCATTACCGCGCCGACGACGGTGCCGGTGAACAATCGCGGATGCGGCTCCGCAGCCCACGAAAAGAGCTCGTCTCGACATCATTTCCCCTCTCGGTGTCAGTCGCTCGGTGGTCCCTCCACCTTCCCGCGCGCACTATTGTCTCCCGCGCACGAGATTTCGATCGCGGGAGATGATTGTGCGCGCGAAAACCCCGATCGGTGAGCACATGCGTGTCTGGCAGTAGGTGGTGGCGGGATCGCGGCGCGAGATGCCGGACACCCCGATGCCGGTGGCCATCGCGAGCGGTACACCCCTGGCGGCAACGCGGTGCGGGGGCTCAACGCTGACCTACGAATCTCCGCATAAAGAGCACCCCGGTGCAGACGGACTCTGGATAAGTATTGACTTTTGTTGTATCCGATCTTACATTCGGGCCAACCAATCGGTAGCACCTCGACGTTGAGGTGAGAGGTCCCACTTTCGCGCTCACAATGGAGTGAACAACCATGTCGATAGTCCCACCTTCCCTACCCGACAACAACATGGACGCCAGAACCCCAGCCGCTGCGGAATCCGCGCCGGTCGACATCATCGCTGCGAACAAGAATGCCGATCCCTACGTATTGGATCCATCCAAGGTGATGGAGCCGCCGAAGGGCTGGGCCGCAAGCCTGCGCTTCTTCGGGCCAGGAATGGTCGCGACCGCCGGAATCGTCGGTTCTGGCGAGCTGATCACCACCACAACGCTGGGGTCCAGGGCCGGGATGACGCTGCTCTGGCTGATTCTGGTCTCCACCATCGTCAAGGTGGCCGTCCAGATCGAACTCGCCCGCTGGTCGATCTCCACCGGCAAGCCCGGCATCTTCGGATATGACCACGTGCCACCCAAGATAGGCAAGCGCAGCTGGGCGTCCTATCTCGTCCTGCTCCAGTTCGTCCAATTCCTCGCCAACCTGGGTGGCATCGTGGGCTCGGCAGCGGTCGCCATGTCGATGCTGCTGCCGTTCGGCGGTGATCCGTTCTCAGCCGTGTCGATCGGCATCTGGGCATGGATCTTCACCATCATCGTGATCGCCATCCACCAGCTCAACCGCTACTCCTTGATCGAGACGGTCTCGACCGGTCTGGTCCTTCTCGTCACCATCGCGGTGATCGTGATGGTCTTCGGCATCCAGGCGACGCAGTTCGCCTGGACAGCGGGAGACCTTGCCGACGGCATGAGGTTCCAGGTCTCCGCCGGCGCGATGGGCATCGCGCTGTCGATGTTCGGCCTGACGGGCGTGAACGCCAACGAGATCTCCGGCTACACGTTCTGGGTCGTCGAGAAGGGCTATGCCACTTGGACCGGCCCGAACGACGGTTCGGATGACTGGGTGCGACGCGCCCGTGGGTGGATCTCGGTCATGAAGAAGGACGCCTGGGTGTCGTGGTTCGTGTACACGCTGGCCACCGTGGCGTTCTACATCCTGGGTGCGACCGTGCTGTACAAACAGGGCATCAGCCCGACCGGAACCGATCTGATCGAGACCATCTCCCATATCTTCACCGACACCCTCGGTCCCTGGGTCGGCCCGCTGTTCCTGCTGCTGTCCGCCATCACCCTGGCGAAAACGCTGTTCACAGCCGTACCCAACCTGTCCCGGCAGTTCACCGCGTCCCTCGCGGTGTTCGGCCTGTTCGACTGGGCCGACGCCAAACGACGAAACCTGGTCCTGCGAATCCTCATGGTCATCCTGCCGCTGTGCTGGGGCCTGACCGCCACGCTGATCCAGCAGCCCCTGCAGCTTGTCATCCTGGCAGGGATCCTGCAGGCGGTATACCTGATGATCATCGCGATCGCCACGGTCTACCTCTCCTTCACGGAGACCGACAAGCGGATCAAGGACGGCTCGCCGACAACGGTTTACCTGCTGATATCGGCCGTCGCCATCTTCGCCGTGGGCGTGCTCGCCCTCGCCGATGCTTTCTGAACGGTTCTCCGCTAAGTCGTGATCACCGAGCGCCTGAAGGACGAGCTGCAGCCTCCTGCCTTCCCGCGCACTCAGTCGTTTCCCGCAGTCGAAATCTCGCGCGCGGGAAACGACTTTGCGCGCGGGAGCCGGAAACTTCCCACCATCCCGCGCGGCTGGGCAGGCAGATGCCCAGCCTGGAAGCGACCGACGGCCGGATCGCGGGCGCACGCGGCCGGGCACCCGGCGGCTGTCAATCGCGGTTGGACGATGCCACGGCACCGAAACTCACCATCACCGCGCCAACGACGGTGAGAGTGAACAACACGAGCGACAGCAGCATGCTCGGCCAAGCCGACTGCCCGAATCCGTCGTCGAGGACGACGAGCTGACCCAACAGCCCGACACCGATGGCCACCGCGAGCGACACGAAACCGATGATAATCAGGCGTCTACCCGTCTGTATACCGACTCGCTGACGGGAGGGGATTCCATCCGCCCAGGCGCAGGCGAGCAGCACACCCACCACCACCAACGCAACCGTGCGAACGTCGGAAAGCAGCCAGATGACAAGCGGGGAAATCGCAAATGTCAGGTTCGCGCGCAACAGTATATCGATGGCAACTGCAATCACAAATGCTGCTCCAGCACCAGCGGAAAGTGACCTTTTCGACACCGCTTCTCCTCTCGACGTTGAGGCGGCCGGGATGACACTCATAGTTACACCACCCCGGCCGCCATCAGACAGATGGCTAGACCACGAAAGCGCCAGCCCAGCCAGTCATTGTGCTGTTGCTCAGAATAACGGCGGGAGTCGAGGCCACTGGGCCCCAAGTCTGGACGATAGTGCGATCATAACAGCCAGCACCAATCCAACGTTCCTGCCAAGTATTGTCGATCCGCCATGCATAGTAGCGAGCCTGCCAGCAAGAAGTACCGTTAGAATTCGGGTCCGTCGTACGAGTGTACGAGATCTTCGCGCTTGAATCAGTGCCGATATATCCGCACGGAGCATTGTAGCGCAGACCAGAGGTGAAGGCTGGCGAGACCCCGGACCAACGACACGACGCGGCTTTCTGGACTTGTTCAGGCGACTGACCCTTGAACGGCTCTCCCTCCGTTGTGAGCCAAACTGTATCTGCAGGAACGTCCGGATCCACCCAGATGTCAGATCTGTCCAGGATCGATGTGGGGAGACCGTCAATCACCTCCTGAGGCACATCCGGATTGGCACGACCAATCGCGGTGTCCAGTCGGTTTGCTCCCGACGCAGTGTCATCAGGCGAGGCATATGCCGTCGGGGCGTAGAACAGCCCGCTCACTAGCAGCAAAGGTACAGCGAACATTAGTAGTCGACGGAGTCGCATTACGTCACCACTTCCAAAGGGGTTATTGGTCATTGTGATTGTTGAGCAGTAAATCTCCTCCACTGCCGCAGCTTCGCGAGAAGTGGAGCACTCCCAAGCATGCTACGTACGAACCGCTATCATGGTCGTTCGAGGTCTCCTATAGGAAGGATTATTGCTCGAGGCCTAATTTGAGCCGACTTCGATGCGCATGATCGGAGTCGGGATATCTCCAGATTCTCCGCATCGGCGTTTTACTCCAAGGTGCCGATCACGCTCTGAGCTCCCCGGGCAGGAGTCGAACCTGCGTCGCTAGTCCTGATTCAAAGTCAGGCGGGCCCTGCCGGCAGACCAACCGGGGAACGGTCACTTCGGCGAGTGACTCCCCTACTCTACGGGGTCGGCCACCGCGTATGCACATACGGCTGTGGGAGACTGGACCGGTGAGGACCAACGAACCCCAGCGTGCCCGGCGGGGCAGGCGGCGGATGACGAGCGCCGAGAGGCGCGAGCAGCTCATCGTCATCGCCCGCGGCCTGTTCGCCGAGCGTGGGTTCGACGGCACCAGCGTCGAGGAGATCGCCGCGCACGCCGAGGTCAGCAAGCCCGTCGTCTACGAGCACTTCGGCGGCAAGGAGGGCCTCTACGCGGTCGTCGTCGACCGGGAGGTGCTCGCCCTGGAAACCGCCATCCAGGACGCCCTGGCCACACCGAACGCCAACTATCGCGAGATCATCGAACGCGGCACCCTGGCGCTGCTCGACTACATCGACACCTGCCCCGACGGTTTCCGGATCATCGCGCGCGACTCCGCGATCCCCGCGACGAAGGGAAACTTCGCGTCCATTCTCAGCGACATCACCGCCCATGTGGAGGACATGCTGGTGTGGCCGCTGGCCCGGCGCGGATACAACCCCCAACTGGGACGCGTGTTCGCCCAGGGGCTCGTCGGCCTCGTGGCCAGTGCGGGTCAGTCGTGGCTCGATCTGCGTCAGCCTCCGAAGGAGGAACTCGCCGCCCAGCTGGTGAACCTCGCATGGAACGGCCTGGCCAACCTCGAGAAGCATCCGAGGCTCCGTAGCGCCCCGAAGCCCGAGCCCGCGGTCGCCCCGGCCACCGATAGCACACAGGACCCCGCCGAAACCGAACCCGGCTCGGCCACGAAAGGGTGAGAGCGACCGCGGACGCTCGTCGAGCCCGTCGAGACGAACGCGCCGGACGCAGGTCCTTTCGACAAGCTCAAGGACCGAAACAACAAGCTCAACGACCGAAACGGCGGTTGAGCTCGTCGAAACCACCACCACGACACGGACCGAAACGGTGGTTGAGCCCGTCGAGACGAACGCGCCTGACGCAGGTCCTTTCGACAAGCTCAAGGACCGAAACAACAAGTTCAACGACCGAAACGGTGGTTGAGCTCGTCGAAACCACCACCACGACAACGACCGCTACGACCCCTGGCTGATCAGCAGCGTCCGCAGGAGAACGCCCAGCGTCCGGAACTCCTCGTCCCCCAACCCCGTCGCCAGCGAGCGCTCCGCGGCGAGCAGATCGGCCATGGACGCGTCCACTCGAGCGCTCCCCTCGGCCGTCAGCTCGACGAGGACGCAGCGGCCGTCACTGGGATGCGCGAAACGGCGCACCAGACCGCGGCTCTCGAGCCGGTCGATGCGGTTGGTCATGGTGCCGGACGTGACGTGCGTCTCACGGACGAGTCTGCCGGGCGACAGCCTCGGCGGATCGCCGGCCCTGCGAAGAGCGGCCAGGACGTCGAACTCCCAGACCTGGAGCTCATGAGCGGCATAGGCGCGGGCACGCGCCCCGTCCAGCAGCTGGGCCAAGCGGGTGATCCGCGACCAGACCTCCATCGGGCAGGTGTCGAGATCGGGACGCTCACGCCGCCAGGCCGCGAGCACGTGGTCGACCTCGTCCCGCTCGGTCGTCGCACAACCATGGGCAGATGTCAGGTCCATGTCTCAGTCCATCACACCCGTGCCACGGGCAACGCCGCGGCACACGGTCCCGGCACCGGGCCGGTGACCCGCTGCACCGCACGGACGCCACGAGCCGATGACAGCCCGCCGGCGACGGCACCGGCATGCCGCTCGTCCGCGCACAAGAACACGCAGGTGGGCCCGGAGCCCGACACGATCCCGGCCAGCGCGCCGACCGCCAGACCAGCGTCCAACGTTGCGGCGAGGCCGGGGTGGAGGTCGACGGCAGCGGCCTGAAGATCGTTGCGCAGCAGGGGCGCCACCTCCCGCGGGTCGCCCGATTCCAGGGCCGCGATCAGGTCGGTGGGCACGCCCGAATCGGGGACGAGCCCGTCGTGCGCCGTCAACTCGTCGAAGCGCCGGTACACCGCCGGGGTCGACAACCCGTCGGGGGCCGCTGCCACCACCCAGTGCAGCGGTACGGCACCGGCCAGCGGATGCAGTCGCTCGCCGCGCCCGCGGCCGAGGGCGTTTCCGCCCAGCAGGGAGAACGGCACGTCGCTGCCCAGCTGAGCCCCGAGCGCCAGCAGTTCCCCCGGGGGCACATCGAGACCCCACAGACGAGCGCAGGCCACGAGAGCCCCCGCCGCGTCGGCCGAGCCGCCGGCCATGCCCCCCGCCAGCGGCACCCGTTTCTCGATGCGGAGATCGGCGCCGAGCCCGGGCTCCCCGGCTTGCTCGCGCAACAACAGCGCCGCACGAACGGCCAGGTTGGTCTCGTCACACGGCAGGAGTTCGCTGCCCTCGCCGCTCATCGTCAACGTGATGCGACCGTCGCGCCGGCCGACGGCGACGACGTCGTCCCACAGCGACACCGCGTGGAACACCGTGGACAGATCGTGGAAGCCATCGACCCGGCGCGATCCGACACACAGCGCCAGGTTGATCTTCGCCGGCACTCGCACGTGGATCCGTTGCGAAACGACCGGGGATGATGGATTCCTCACCCCGATACGGTAGCCGACCGGCGAAAGTTTCAGGACACGGGGGTCGACAACTGCTCGGCGAGCCGAGCGAAATCCTCGATCGCCAGCACCTCGCCACGGGCGGTCGGATCGCATCCGGCCGCCTCGATCGCACCGGTGGCCGCCGCGGACGAGCCGAAGAGCCCCGACAAGGCGGAGCGGAGCATCTTGCGGCGCTGGGCGAAGGCCGCGTCGATCACCCGGAACACCTGTTCGCGGGTCGCGGTGGTGGGCGGCGGGTCGCGGCGGACGATGCGCACGAGCCCCGAATCGACGTTGGGCACCGGCCAGAACACGTTCGGCGACACCGTGCCGATCCTGTCGGCCCCGGCGAACCAGGCGAGTTTGGCGCTCGGTACCCCGTACACCTTCGAGCCGGGGCCCGCGACCAACCGGTCGGCGACCTCCAGTTGCACCATCACCAGCCCGTTCGCCCATCCGGGGAAGGTCGCGAACAGGTGCAGCAGCACCGGCACGGACACGTTGTAGGGCAGGTTGGCGACCACGGCCGTGGGCTCGGGCCCCGGCAGCGTGGTGACCTCGAGCGCGTCCGCGGCCACCACGCGGAGCCGTTCGGCGTTGCCCGGTTGGAGTTCCGCGACCGTTTCGGGCAGCAGCCGCGCCAGGGCCTCGTCGATCTCGATCGCCGTGACGGCGGCCCCGGTCTCCAACAGGCCCAGGGTCAGCGATCCCAGCCCCGGCCCGACCTCCAGCACGACGTCGTCCGCGCCCACACCTGACTTCTGGACGATCCGGCGCACCGTGTTCGCGTCCACCACGAAGTTCTGCCCGCGTGACTTGGTGGGACGAAGCCCGATGCGCCCGGCCAGGGAACGCACCCGCTTCGGGTCGAGAAGTTCAGCCATCGATCGCCCCCGGCTGCGAGACTCCCCATTCGCCCCCGAAGGCGGAAACGGCGTTGGCCGCGAGCCGCGCACACAGCTCCCCCAGGTCGGTGTGCAGCTGGTCGGCGAGGAATCGCACCGTGTGCGGCACGAGATAGGGGGCGTTCGGTCTGCCGCGCCGTGGCACCGGAGTGAGGTAGGGGGCGTCGGTCTCGACCAGGATCCGGTCGGGGGGTGTGAGGGCGAGCGCTTCGCGCATCTGGTGATTCGGCTTGTAGGTGACATTTCCAGCGAAACTGAGCCAGGCGCCGTGGTCGAGGCAGCGGCGAGCGAACTCCGCGTCCCCGCTGAAGCAGTGGAAGACGACCCGCTGCGGCCAGCCCTCTTCGTCGAGGATGCGGGCGATGTCGTCGTGTGCGTCGCGATCGTGGATCACCAGCGTGCGATCGTGGCGCCTCGCCGTGGCGATGTGACGCCGGAACATCAACTGCTGACGCGCGATGCCCTCGTCCTCGCGAGTGCGGAAGTAGTCGAGACCGGTCTCCCCCACCGCACGCACATGAGGCCCCGACCCGGCGATGCCCTCGATAGTGCACCAGGCCTGGGATGCCTGAGTGTCACTCATGCGCGCGGCATCGTTGGGATGGACCGCGACCGCGGCCACGACCTGCGGGTTGGCGGCGGCCAGCCGCGCTGCCCACTCGGAGCTGGGCACGTCGCAGCCGATCTGCACGACCCTGTCGATCCCGACGGACGCCGACAGCGCCAGGTTGTCGGCCACACGCAGGCCCGAGTTCTCCTGGGTCGAGTCGAGATGCGTGTGCGAATCGACCGTCGCAACGGGCAGCGGCTCGGGCAACGGCGGCAGGCCGAGGCGCTCGATCATGGTTCCGGTCATCGATTCCCCTCGTCAGTGCCGGACGACCGCTGCACCAGCGCCCGTTCGTAGAGTTCGCTGCGGCGCACGCCGGTGGCATGTGCCACCTCGGCCACCGCCGCGCTCAGCTTCCCGCCGGAGGCCACGATCCCGCGGACGCGTCCCAGCGCCTCGTCCCAGTCGCCCGACCGGGCCGGAGCCCCGCCGACGACCACGGTGACCTCGCCGCGGACCCCCTCGTCCGCCCAGGTCACGAGCTCGGCGAGGGTGCCCCGCACGACCTGTTCGTAGGGCTTGGTGAGCTCACGGCACACGGCGGCCGGACGATCGTCCCCGAACTCGGACGCCGCGTCGGCCAGGAACCGCGCCAGCCGGTGCGGTGCCTCGAAGAAGACCATCGTCCGGGGCTCGGCCGACAGCTCGGACAGACGGCGACGGCGTTCCCCGGGCTTGCGGGGCAGGAATCCCTCGAAGCAGAACCGGTCGACAGGCAGCCCGCTGATCGCCAGGGCCGTGAGCACCGCGGACGGCCCCGGAACCGCGGTCACCGGGATGCCGGCCTCGATCGCCGCGACGACGAGGCGATATCCCGGGTCGCTGACCGACGGCATGCCCGCGTCGGTGGCGACCACGACGACCTTGCCCTCACCCATCGCCTCGACGAGCCCGGGAGTGCGGCTCGCCTCGTTGCCCTCGAAGTAGCTGACGACGCTCGCCGCCGTCTCGATGCCCAGACGGGCGAGCAGGGTGTGGAGCAGGCGCGTGTCCTCCGCGGCGATGACATCGGCGTCCGTGAGGGCGCGGACGAGGGCCGGCGAGGCGTCCGCGGCGTCCCCGATGGGGGTGCCCGCGAGCACAAGACGTCCCTGACCGTCGGCGAATTCCGCTCTGCTCACGCAGACGAGACTAACGCCTCGGGCCCGGGCAGGCTCCGGGCTCGTGTAGGCCCCCGGACGGACGCGGGCTCAACTCACCGAACCCGCTGAAACCCGGTTGCCGGGCACAGCCGTGACCAGGTTCCTTCAATTGTTGTCCACGAAAACCCCCACTAGGGAAGATGCTCCAACATCGCGCCAGCTACGCGAATTTGAAGGAACCTGGTCACGCTCTGCCAGCTACACCCCCTGCCTCACAACCAGGCCCCCTACTATGGCCGGGTGACCACAACCCTGAGCGGCCTGATCGACCGGCTCCCCCGCGTCGCGTGGGCAGAGCGCATCAGGGGCACCTCACAGGCACCTTTGATGCCGACGATCGAGCGGCTGGACGACGCCGCCGTCCTGCGCCGCGACCGGGTCGCCGCCTGGGTGGTCACCGTGGCGATCGGCGCCCTCACCTTCTTCACGCGCATCGTGAACCTCTCGCGTCCCGCCAACCTCGTGTTCGACGAGACCTACTACGCCAAGGACGCCTGGACGCTGCTCCACTTCGGTTACGAGGTGGACTGGCCCGCGGACGCCAACGACCAGATCGTGGCGGGCAACACGAACGGCTGGGAGCAGACGGCATCGTTCATCGTCCACCCGCAGCTGGGCAAGTGGCTGATCGCGGGCGGCGAGTACGTGTTCGGCATGAACAGCTTCGGCTGGCGCATCGCCTCAGTGATTTTCGGCACGCTGCTGGTCATGGCGACGGTCCGCATGGCCCGGCGCCTGTCGCGCTCGACGTTGGTCGGCGGGCTGGCCGGGTTCTTCCTCGCGATGGACGGCCTCACCTTCGTCATGAGCCGCACCGCCTTGCTGGACGTCTTCGAGGCGGCCTTCACCGTCATGGCCGTGGCCTGCTTCGTCGCCGACCGCGACTGGTTCCGGCACCGGTTGGCGGAGTATCTGCGGAAGAACGGCCTGGTCGACCTCGGGGGACGATTCGGCCCGCTCCTGCTGTTCCGGCCGTGGCGTCTGGCCTCCGGCGTGCTCTTCGGGCTGGCCTGCGGGTGCAAGTGGAACGCCATGTACGTGCTGGCGGCCGTGGGCGTCATGTCGCTGATCTACGACATGGCCTCGCGCAAGACCGCCGGGGCCGGGCCGAAGGCGTTCCGGTCGATGTTCATCGACGCACCGCTGGCCTTCGTCCAACTGGTCGTGACGGCGCTGCTCGTCTACGTCGCCACATGGTGGTCGTGGCTCACCACCGACGGCGGCTGGGCACGCGACTACGGGCGCGAGAACCCCGACGACTTCTGGGTGCGCCACCTGGGGGACGCCTTGGGCTCCCTGGTGCACTACCACCAGCAGATCTTCGACTTCCACACCGGCGACTGGATCGCCGAACAGACACACGTCTACGAGGCTCATCCGGCTGGCTGGCTGGTGGTCGGGCGGGTGATCGGCATCGACGCCGTCAACGACATCAAGCCCGGCGTCGACGGATGCACCGCGACCGGCTCCGACACCTGCCTGCGCGTGATCTCGGGCATGGGCACGCCGTTCCTGTGGTGGTTCGCCGCGATCGCGATCGTCATCGGGCTCGGACTGTGGATCCTCGGCCGCGACTGGCGCTTCGCCGTGCCGCTGGTGGCGGGTCTGGTGCCGTGGCTGATGTGGTTCCCGAACGCCGACCGGCCGCTGTTCTACTTCTACGCGATCATGGTCATCCCCTTCACCGCGACCGTGCTGGCCATGGTGCTCGGCAAGATACTCGGCCCCGCCGACGGCGGGCTGCGAAGACGCCGGGGGGCGATGATCGTCGGCACGGTGGTCGTCATCGTCGTCGCGAACTTCTGGTTCATCTACCCGATCCTCACCGACCAGTTGATGACCCGAACCATGTGGAGCCTACGCATGTGGTTCCGCAGCTGGATCTGAGGGTCTGCCGGACGCTCCGCGACGCCGCGAGCTCACCGGTTCCACGCCTGTGGAGGCTGCCGGGACCAGCGACGAGTTGTCGAGGGGCTCGATCGGCGTCCTTGCCCGAACGGTCTCCGGCACATCTGAAACACGCCGGTAACCCGTCCCTAACAATCCCCGCGTAGACCTTGATGGTGGCACAGAGGAGCACCATGATCACCAGTCAGACGGTCAACGGCCACACCTACCGCTTCGACTCGCTCGTCGATCTGCTGGCGCGGGCGACACCGCTCCGGTCGGGCGACGAGCTCGCCGGATGCGCGGCCGGGTCGGAGGAGGAGCGGGCGGCGGCCCAGTGGGCGCTCGCCGACGTCGAGTTGCGGACCTTCCTCACCGAGGATGTCGTCCCCTACGACACCGACGAGGTGACCCGGCTCATCCTCGACACTCACGACACCGAGGCGTTCGCCGAGGTCTCCCATCTGACGGTGGGTGGGTTCCGCGACTGGCTGCTGGAAACGGCCGCGCGTCCGGACGCCCACATCGTCCTCAGCCGCATCGCGGCCGGCCTGACCCCCGAGATGGTGGCCGCGGTGAGCAAGATCATGCGCAACCAGGACCTGATCGCGGTCGCCCGCGCCTGCCGGGTGGTCACGAGATTCCGCACCACGATCGGCCTTCCCGGCCGCATGGCCACCCGCCTGCAGCCGAATCACCCCACTGACGATCTCCAAGGCATCGCCGCCTCGATCCTGGACGGCCTGTTGCTCGGCTGCGGCGATGCTGTCATCGGCATAAACCCGGCCGGCGACTCGCCCCAGGTGACCGCCGATCTGGTGAGCATGGTCGACCAGGTGCGGCGGGCCTACGAGATCCCGCTGCAGTCGTGCGTGCTGGCCCACGTCACCACCACCATCGGCCTGATCGAGGCGGGCGCCCCCGTCGACCTCGTGTTCCAGTCGATCGGCGGGAGCGAGGCGACCAACGCGTCCTTCGGGGTGAACCTGGCCCTGCTACGCGAGGGGCGCGAGGCCGGCCTGTCGCTCGGCCGGGGAACCGTCGGCGACAACGTGATGTACTTCGAGACCGGCCAGGGCTCGTCGCTGAGCGCCGGCGCCCACCTGGGCACCGGCGGCCGTCCCGTCGACCAGCAGACCCTGGAGGCCCGGGCCTACGGCGTCGCACGCGAGTTCAAGCCGCTGCTGCTGAACACCGTGGTCGGGTTCATCGGACCGGAATACCTGTACGACGGCAAACAGATCATCCGCGCCGGTCTGGAGGACCATTTCTGCGGCAAGCTGCTCGGCGTCCCCATGGGCGTGGACGTCTGCTACACCAACCACGCCGAGGCCGACTTCGACGACATGGACACCCTGCTCACGCTGCTGGGCGCGGCCGGGGTGAACTTCGTCATCACGGTGCCGGGCGCGGACGACGTGATGCTGGGCTACCAGAGCCTGTCGTACCACGACGCCCTCTACATCCGGAACGTGCTCGGGTTGCGCTGCGCGCCCGAGTTCGAGGCCTGGCTGGTCGCCCAGGGGATGGCCGAGGAATCCGGCCGGATATCGGGGGCCGAACTCGGCAAGTCCGGACTACGTGAACTGGTGGGAGGTCTGCGATGAGCGCACAGATCCAGCCGGACGATCGGACGCCCGCCATCGAGCCGTCCGTGACCGGGCCGTCGGTGACCGAGCCGCTCGGCACCGACCCGTGGGCGCCGTTGCGGCACACCACCCAGGCCCGCATCGGGCTGCCCCGGGCGGGCATGGGCATGACCACCTCGACCGTCCTCGAACTCCAGGCGGCGCTCGCCGCCGCCAGGGACGCCGTGCACGTGCCGCTCGACGTGGACGTGCTGCTCCCCGGGCTGGAGGCCCTCGGCCTCGGGACGCCCACCGTGCTGCGGAGCCAGGCATCCGATCGCAGCGTGTACCTGCGGCGTCCCGACCTCGGCCGGGCACCCGAGGGCCTCGACCTGCTGCCCACAGGCTCCTGGGACGTGGGACTCGTGGTGGGCGACGGGTTGTCGTCCAAAGCTGTCGCCGAGCACGCCCTCAACCTGCTCACGGCGCTGGTGGCCGCGCTTCGGGACGAGGATCTCTCGCTCGCGCCGCCGGTGCTGGTCACCCAGGCGCGGGTCGCCGTCGGCGACTGGATCGGGCAGGCGATGGGGGTGCGCACCGTGCTGACGCTGATCGGGGAACGCCCCGGCCTGAGCGTGGCCGACAGCCTGGGCATCTACCTCACCCACGATCCGCGGCCCGGCCGTACGGACGCCGAGCGCAACTGCATCTCGAACATCCACCCGCCCGAGGGGCTCGGCTACGCCGAAGCCGCCGCGACCGCCGCACGGCTCGTCCGCGGGGCCCGTGCGCTGGGACGCTCAGGAGTGGACCTCAAGGATGTCGAGAGCGCACCCGAACTCTCCTGACCGCCTGTTGGTGGCCGAGCCTGTCGAACGACGGCTGAGCCTGTCGAAGCCACTCGAGAAGAACGACGGCTGAGCCTGTCGAAGCCACCCGAGAACGTCCTTTCGACAAGCTCAAGGACCGTCACAAGTAACCCGGCTCAAGGAACGACAAGCCGAGCCTGTCGAACCACGACCGAGGAAGAACGACGGCTGAGCCTGTCGAACCACGACCGAGGAAGAACGACGGCTGAGCCTGTCGAAGCCACCCGAGGAAGAACGACGGCTGAGCCTGTCGAAGCCACCCGAGAACGTCCTTTCGACAAGCTCAAGGACCGACAAGCAACCCGGCTCAAAGAACGACAAGCAACCTGGCTCAAAGAACGACGGCCGGGCCCGCCGAAGCCGCCGATACAGGCGACCCCGACAGGCCCGGCCACACAACCCGCAGATTGGGTCAGTCCACGTGCTCCGGCCCGTCCTTCAGGCCCCCGGACAGCGCGTACTCCTCCTCGGGCGACAGAACGAGGTTCTTGCGCCCGAACACCGCGAACAGCACCAGCGCCGCGATGTAGACCACGACGATGGTGTAGATCGCCGCCGTGTAGTCGGGGTTCAGCAGCACGCCGATGAAGATGGCCAGCGCGATCACCCCGGCGATGACGGCCCCGGGAACCCCGAAGGGGCTCGGGTGCGGCCGCGCCGCGCCGGGGGACTTCACCCGCAGGATGACGAAGGACGTCATCTGCAGGAGGTAGGACAGCACCGCGCCCCACACCGCGATGTTGAGCACCACCGAACCGGCCGCCTCGCCGCCGTACTGCACGATGAACAGCGAGATGAAGCCGATGACGGCACCCACGGCGAGCGCGAGGTAGGGGGTCTGCCGCTCGCCGGTCAGCGAGAGGAACTTCGGGTAGTAGCCGGCGCGGGACAGGGAGTACATGTTGCGTCCGTAGGCGAACATGATGCCCTGCACGGACGCCAGCAGACCGATCAGGGCGAACGCCGACAACACGGCTGCGACGTTGCCGGGGATGATGGCCGCGAAGGCGTCCAGCAGCGGCTCGCCGGACGAGCCCGCGGCGTCCGCCCCCAGCACGGCCGGATTCAGCACCATCACGATCACGCCGGTGACGACCAGGGTCAGCAGGCCACCCCGGCCGGCGCGCGGGATGTCACGCTCCGGGTTGTGCGCCTCCTCGGCGGCCAGCGGGAGTTCCTCGATACCCAGGAACAGCCACATCGCGAAAGGCATGGCGAAGAAGATCGGTGCCACACCGAACGGCAGGAAGGTCGAGCCACCGTCGGCCGGGGCGATGTTCCACAACGAGCCGAAGTCCGCATGCCCGCTGGCGAGGGCGAGCACCGCGAAGACCAGCAGGATGCCGACCGACAGGATCGAGACGACCACGGCGAAGCGGAAGGAGACGCTCGCCCCCGCAGTGTTGAGCGCCACGAAGACGGCGTAGAGCACCAACCACCACACCCATGCCAGGCCCTGATCGATCAGGCTGAATCCGGTGAGCTGGGCGACGATCGCGTCGGCGTACTGCGACGAGAAGAAGATGACCACCGCGGTGGTCATGACGTACTCGATTGTCTCGGCGAGCCCGGTCACGAACCCACCCCACGGCCCCATGGCGGCCCGGGCGAACGAGTAGGCACCGCCGGTGTGCGGCATGGCCGAGGCCATCTCGGAGATCGACTCGATCATCATGACGTACATGACGACGACGATCGCCGCGGCCACCAGGAAGCCTCCCCAGCCCGCGGTGCCGATGCCGTAGTTCCACCCCGAGAAGTCACCGGAGATCACGGCGGCGACCCCGATGCCCCACAGTCCCCAGACGCCCGCAGTGCGCTGGAGTTTGCGCTTGTCGAAGTAGTCAGCGTCCGCTCGTTGGTACGTCACCCCCGATACGGCGAGACCTTCCTTGTCGGTGGTAGTCGACATGCGCGTGCCTTTCTCTTGAGGACCACAGGTCCGTTGTCGAGGGCCGCGACGAGGCGAGACCGGCAGGGGGCTGGCCGACCCCGCGTCGGGGGCCCGTGGGGCACGTTAGGAGCCTCCGGAGGCGAGAAATCCCGATTTCGGCACGGTTTACATGCTCGTTACCCGACGATCGCGATGTGTTACACGGTCTCGATCCCCTGTAACAAACACGCCGCGATCGCTGCACGACAGCAAACTTTCCCGGACGGGCAGACGCGTCCATCGCGGCACGGCGCCGGGTCGCGGACTGCGCGTCCCTCTAGACTGCCGTGCTGGAAAGGACGCGCATGGCCATCTGGAAACTGCACAACAACGGAGTGCTCGCACCCGGGGATGTCGTCACCCCCGACGAGCGCCTGTCCTGGGGCAAGACGATCGGGCTCGGGGCTCAGCACGTGGTGGCCATGTTCGGCGCCACGTTCGTCTTCCCGCTCCTGATGGGCCTCAACCCTCAACTCGCCGTCATGATGAGCGGCATCGCGACCCTCATCTTCCTCTTCCTAGTGCACCACAGGGTGCCCAGCTACCTCGGGAGTTCCGCGTCCTTCGTCGGAGTGGCCACCGCCATCTATGCCCAGGGCGGGAAGCCGGACGACGTGTCGGGCGCCATGTTCTGGTGTGGCGTCGGGCTGGTCGCCGTGGGTCTGGTCATCCACTACCTCGGCTCCGGGATCATCCACAAGGTGCTCCCCCCGGTCGTCACGGGCGCCGTGGTGATGCTGATCGGCTTCAACCTGGCTCCCGTCGTGGCCCAGACCTACTGGCCCCAGGACCAGTGGATCGCGCTGATCGTCATGGTGATCGTCATCGCCTTGTCCGTGGGACTGCGCGGATTCGCCGGGCGCATCGCGATCTTCCTGTCGCTGATCATCGGCTACGTCCTCAGCTGGCTCGCCGACCTCGTCCTCGGGCCCATGACCCGGGTGGCCGCGGACGGATCGTCCACGCTGGTGTACCGCGTCGACTGGACGAAGGTGGCCCAGGCCGACTGGATCGGCCTGCCTCCGGTGACCGACCTCGCCAACTGGCAATACGGCTCGGCCGACAACGTGGTGGGTTTCCATCTTCCGCACTTCAGCGTGGGCTTCGCCCTGATCGCCATCCCCGTGGTCATCGCGCTCATCGCGGAGAACACCGGCCATGTGAAGGCGGTCGCCGAGATGACCGGCAAGAACCTCGACCCCTACATGGGGCGTGCGCTGGGTGCCGACGGGCTGACCTCGATGCTCGCCACCTTCGTCGGAGCCGGCCCGACCACCACCTACGCGGAGAACATCGGTGTCATGGCCGCCACACGCGTCTACTCGACGGCGGCCTACGCGGTCGCCTCGATCGTCGCAATCCTGTTCGGCTTCTCGCCGAAGTTCGGGGCGATCATCTCGGCCACCCCGGGAGGCGTTCTCGGCGGCATCACCGTTGTCCTCTACGGCATGATCGGCCTGCTGGGCGCCAAGATCTGGAAGGAGAACCAGGTCGACTTCGGCAATCCGATCAACCTGGTTCCCGTCGCAGCCGGCATCATCATCGGTGTCGGCGACGTCTCGCTGCAGTTCGGCGACTCCTTCACCCTCGGCGGCATCGCCCTGGGCACCATCGTCACGATCGCCCTCTATCACGTGGCGCGCGCCCTCGCCCCTCGTGACATGGTGGCCGCGGCCGAGGGAGCGGTGCTCATCGTCGACGCCCCCGGTGCGTACACGGACGAGGCCGTCGAGCCCGCGAACCGGCCCGAGAGCGACTGAGTCACGCCTCTACGCGCCTGGCCGAGGCCAGATCGCGAGAGAATCTGACGGCGGATTCGGATTCGGGGCCTCAAACGCCCCAAAGCGGCATCGCCCGTCAGATTCTCTCGCAGATCCATGTGAACCACGCACACACAGAGATCGCGTTCCGAGGTTCGGCCGCGACGAGACGCCGTAGCCCACGCGATTTCCTCGCTCCCGGCACCGCGGCAAGCAAGAGGAGGGGTTCCCGGCCTGTGTGGCCGGGAACCCCTCCTCTTCACCGGGGGTGTGATCAGTGGATCCGCGCCCAGGTGGCATCCGTCGTTGTCGTGCGAATGCTGTAGAGCCGGTCGGTGGCACACATGAAAAGGGTGTGCCCGTCGGCTCCGCCCCAGCACAGGTTGGCCACCCGCACCGGGGTGGTGATGCGTCCCACCTCGGTGCCATCCGGGTCGTGGACGCGTACACCGTTGCCCGACGAGGCCCAGATCCGGCCCTGGTCGTCCACCCTCATGCCGTCGGGCACCTCGGAGTCGATCTCGATGAGCGACCGGCCACGTTTGGCCAGCCGGCCGTCGACCACGTCGTAGGCGCGGACGTGGCGTCCCGGCCCGTCCTCGCCACCGGACGACGACGTGTCGCACACGTAGAGCACGCTCTCGTCCGGCGAGAAGGCCAGCCCGTTCGGGGCCATCACGTCGGTGACCACGGGCCAGATGCTCCCGTCGCGCTCGTCGAAGCGGAAGA
This sequence comes from Brooklawnia cerclae, assembly GCF_011758645.1. Classification (NCBI taxonomy): domain Bacteria; kingdom Bacillati; phylum Actinomycetota; class Actinomycetes; order Propionibacteriales; family Propionibacteriaceae; genus Brooklawnia; species Brooklawnia cerclae. The sequence continues at coordinate 2,748,445 of NZ_JAAMOZ010000001.1, forward strand.
CCCACCGGTCCCCGTACTCCCGGACGCCGGGATGTCCCTCGTGCGGCAGTTCGATGCCGTAGGCGGGATCGGTGAACCAGATCGTCCCGTCGGACTTCACCACCACGTCGTTCGGCGAGTTCAGGCGCACGCCGGCGAAGTGGTCGACGAGCACCTGCACCTCACCGTCGGCCGTCCGCCGCCGCTGCACCGCACGGCGTCCATGGCTGCACTCGATGATGTCCCCGGCCAGGTCGATGGTCCGTCCGTTGGTGTAGTCGACGTTGGTCGCGAACGAGGACGCCTCGCCGGTGCGCTCCGAGTACTGGATGATCCGGTCGTTGTGGATGTCGCTGAAGATGACGACCTGGCGGTCGTCCAGCCACGCGGGGCCCTCGGGCCAGTCCATGCCCCCGATGAGCAGCTTGAGCTCCGCGCCGGGCTCCAGGAAGTCACATGACGGCATCATCGATCTCCGCCTCGTGCCAGACGTGGTCCTCCGGCACCGTCTCCCTGATCTTGGCCAGCGGGAGGAGCCCCAGCAAGCAGATGAAGGTCAGGACGATGTAGTGCACCGGATACCCGAAGTGGTCGATGATGGCGCCCTGCACCGGTGCCGCGATGACGCCGGACACGCCGACGGCGATGCCGATCATCAGGCCCATGGCCGTGCCGGCCGAGCGCGGCAGCGAGTCGATCAGCAGTGCGTAGACGACCGGGAACGGCGCGTTGCGCACCAAGCCCCACAGGATCAGGATCACCCACGCCGTCGTCATCGAGTTGATGCCCAGCATGGCTATCACGGCGACTGCCCAGCCGACGGTCAGGAACCTAAGAGCGAACTTCCTGCCGGTGCGGTCGGACGCCCAGCCCCAGCCGACCTGACCGATCCAGCCGGTCAGGCCGGAGGCTCCGGAGACCAGCGCCGCGTCCGTCAGCGACACACCACGCTCGGTGAGCTGGCTGGTGAGGAAGGTCGTCGCACCGGTCTCGGCCCAGAGGAACAGGAAGACCAGCATGACGCACCAGCGAGCGTTCCCGCTCTTGAGCACCTGCTTGACGGGAGCGATCAGGTTGCCGGGCGAGCGGACGCTGAGTTCGTGGGTCGGGCACGTCAGGCCGTTCGCGTCGATCCAGTCGTAGACCGTCTGCTGGTGCTTCTTGGTGCCGATGAACGCCTGGGCGATCATGATCGGCACACCGATCAGGGGAATCACCAGGAACGCCTCGCGCCAGCCGCCGACTCCGAGGACAAGGGCGATCAGGGCACCGGTGGCGAACTGGCCGAGGGGGAACCCGGTGTGGTGGACACCGACGGCGAACCCACGGTATTCGCGGGGCCACCACTCCCCGACCAGCGCCACGTTGACCGGCTCGGAGCCGCCGCGGCTGATGCCCATGGGGATGCGCAGCAGCAGGAAGGACGCGAACGCACCCGAGAATCCCCAGGTGAGCAGGCCTCCGATCGTGCCCAGCGCCATGGCGATGATCCAGGTCCACGTGCGCATGTAACCGGATCCGATGCGATCGGCGATCCATCCGAACAGCACCGCGCCGACGATGAGGCCGGCGAAGAAGACGGAGTTGATCAGGCCGGCCTGAGCGTCGTTCAGGCCGAACTCGTCCTTGATGGCCGGCAGCACGGCCGGCAGGATGCCGCCGTCGACGGCGGTCATCAGAATGGCCAAGGTGGTGACAAGGAGCGTCAGCCAGCTGATGGCATGGGCCCTGGGCAGTATCGACTGCCGGGGTGCCGATCCGCCGCCGTCGTTCACGGCGTCTGCTGGGCGTGTGGCATAGGCGTCAGTGCCCATCGGATACCTCTTTCTCTCGTCCCGGCAGCGATGCCGGAGCCGTTGATTCGGCTTCAGGACGGGTGTCCTGGCGCGTACCCTATGTCCGTCTGGCTTGGGAGGTCAAGCGATCCTATACGACCTGACCAGCTGTTTTCCGTCTTGGGATCACCACCGTTCACACCATGGGGGACGATGGCCGCCATGTCCGGCGGTATTGGCTCGAAATGGCCAGTCACCCGTCGGAGAAGAGATCATGGCCCACAGATTGGCAGCCATTTCTCACTGCGGCGGTCGGCAACCGGAGTGGAAACCCACCACAGGCCTGTGGATAACTCGATCGACTGTCATTCGCTCCGTTGATGATGGGTGTCATGGCAGATCACAACCCCGACCTGGTCATCGGCGAGGACGGCAGAGCGCGTCCTCGCTGGGCGACCTCCAGCCCGTTGTACATCGACTATTACGACAATGAATGGGGCCAACCCGTCCGCGACGAGGCCGGCCTGTACGAGCGACTCACCCTCGAAGGGTTCCAGAGCGGCCTGAGCTGGGCGATCGTCCTGGCGAAGCGCCCGGCGTTCCGGGCGGCCTTCAGCGGGTTCGACCCCGATGCGGTGGCCGCCTTCGGGGACGACGACGTCGCCCGGCTGATGGCCGACGCCGGCATCATCCGCAATCGGCGCAAGATCGAGGCGGCGATCGGCAACGCGCGAGCCACGGTGCGGTTGCGGGAGCAGGGAGGGCTTCCCGCCCTGGTGTGGTCGTTCCTCCCCGAACGCACCCCGGCACCGGAATCGCTCGCCGACCTGCGCGCCACATCGCCCGAAGCCATGGCGCTCAGCAAGGCACTGAAACGGCACGGCTTCCAGTGGGTGGGGCCCACGACCGCCTACGCGACCATGCAGGCCATCGGCATGGTCGACGACCACCTGGTCGGCTCCTGGCGCCGCGGATCGTCCGGAGTGTTCGGCGCGGACGGAACGCTCAACGCGGGGTGGGCGAACGTCGGTCACGCCTCGCCTCGTACATCCGCTTGACATGATTGAACATACGTTCAAGAATTTATACATGAGTTCAAACCCGGCCGATCTACTGCCTCAGGCGCGCATCCGCATCGCTGCCCTGGAGTTATTCGGCCGCCAGGGATTCGACCGGACGACGATCCGCCAGGTCGCCTCGCGTGCGGGCGTCTCCCCCGGGCTCGTCATCCACCACTTCGGCAGCAAGGACGGCCTGCGCGAGGCGTGCGACACCTACGTCATGGAACTGGTCGGGCAGGAGCGGGAGTTCTTCTTCACGATCGGTGCGCCGACACCTCGGATGCGCACGTATCTCGACACCCATCCGGAGATGCTCCGGGTGTTCGACTACCTCGTCCAGGCACTGCGGGAGGGCGGCGAGGTCGCCGGTCACGTGTTCGCGAAGCTGTGCGACCTCACCGACGACCTGATGGCCCAGGCCGAGGCACTCGGATTCGCCCACCTGCCGGACGACCGGGAGGCGACGATCGCCCTCCTGGTCTCGATGTCGGTCGGCTTCCTGCTGGTCGCCGACCAGTTCGCCGAACGGCTGGGTGCGACCAGCTTCGAGGAACCGGACGTCGTCCAGCGCTATGCCGCGGTGGCCTCCGACCTGTTCACCCACGGGGTGTTCACCGAGGAGTACCTCACCCTCCTGAAGAACACGACTCTTCAAAGCGACCAAGGAGAATAGATGAGCGAGCCAGCCATCCTCATCGGTGACCTCGTGAAGACGTTCGGCAGCGTCCGCGCGCTGGACGGCCTCGATCTGGAGGTACCGACCGGCGTCATCCACGGCTACCTCGGGCCCAACGGCGCCGGGAAGTCCACGACCATCCGGGTGCTGCTCGGGTTGTTGCGCGCCGATTCCGGCACAGCCCGTCTTCTCGGCGGCGACCCGTGGGCGCAGGCTCCCGAGTTGCACCGCCGGCTGGCATACGTGCCCGGCGACGTCAGCCTGTGGCCCAACCTCACCGGAGGTGAGGCCATCGATCTCCTCGGCCGGTCGCGAGGGGGCCTCGACAAGGCACGGCGCGCGGAGCTGATCGAGAAGTTCGACCTGGACCCCACCAAGAAGGGCCGCACGTACTCCAAGGGCAACCGGCAGAAGGTGGCGTTGATCGCCGCACTCGCCGGGGACGTCGAGTTGTTGCTGCTGGACGAGCCGACGTCGGGCCTCGACCCCCTCATGGAGCGGGTCTTCACCGAGCACATCCGCTCGCAGCGGGCCGAGGGACTCACCGTGCTGCTGTCGAGCCACATCCTGTCGGAGGTCGAGGAGTTGTGCGACAGCGTCTCCATCATCAAGGCCGGACGCGTGGTCGACACCGGCACGCTGGCCGACCTGAGGCACCTCCATCGCCTGGACCTGACCGCGGAACTGGACGAGGTGCCCGCCGGGCTCGATCGGCTGCCCGGCGTCCACGACCTGGTCGTCGAGGGCCGGACGATCCGCGCCCATGTCGACGCCGATGCGCTCAACGGGCTGCTCGGCGAACTGACGCGCCACGGCGTGCGCACACTGACATCGACCCCTCCGTCGCTCGAGGAGTTGTTCCTCAGCCACTACGACGGCACGAGCGGCCGGGGGGCGGCGACCCGATGAACACCCTCGCGGGGCTGCGGACGCCCCTGTGCCTGGGCCTGCGGCGCGACTGGCTCTTCTGGCTGTGCTGGATGGTCGGGCTGGCCCTGCTCCCCGCGTTCACCGCGACGAGCTACGACCAGCTCATCCCGCCCGGGACCGATCCGAGTGCGACCATCGAGCCGCTGCGCAACAGCCCGGCGATGCTCGCGCTGCTGGGGCCGGCCTTCGACCTCTACAGCAAGGGCGGCTTCGTCATGTGGCGGGTCGGCGGATTCACCTCGGTGTTCGTGGGCATGGCCGCCGGGTTCGGCGTCATCCGGGCCACGCGCGCGGAAGAAGAGGCGGGAAGGCTCGAGCTGATCCGGTCGGGGAGCCTCGGACGCCACGCGCCGCTGGGAGCCGCCATCGTCCTGGCGACGATCGGGTCGCTGGGGACAGGTCTGCTCACCGGCGTCCTCACGGTGGCCGTCGGCCTGCCCGCGACCGGTTCAGTGGCCGCGGGACTGGCGATGGCGTCCACCGGCCTGGTGTTCACGGGCATCGGCGCGGTCGTCGCACAGGTCTTCGAGAGCGCCCGAACCGCGAGGTACTGGACGATCGGGGCGATCTGGGGCGGCATGTTCGTGCTGCGGATGATGGTCGACGGCGCGGGCCCGGACGCCGGGATCAGTTTCGCGCGATGGCTCATCCCCCTGGAGTGGGGCATGCTCATCCGGCCATGGGCGGACGAACGCTGGTGGGTGTTCCTGCTTTCCGTAGCCCTGTTCGCGGTACTCGTCCTGCTGGCGTTCCGTCTGGAGTCGACCCGCGACCACGGTGCGGGGCTGACGCGGACCCGTCCCGGTCGCCCGAGCGCCGCGGCCTGGCTGGCCGGTCCGTTCGGGCTCGCCTGGCGGCTGCAGCGCGGTGGCCTGGTCGGCTGGTCGCTCGGGCTACTGCTCGGCGCGGTGGGGACGGGCTCGATCATGAGCCAGATGGACCAGTCCATCGAGGCCAATCCGGAGATCGGGGCGATGCTGGAGAAGATGGGTGGCACGTCCAACGTGGAGATGGCCTTCTACATCGCGATGCTCGACATCATGGCCACGGTGGCGGGAATCATGGGCGCGACGATCCTGCACCGTTTGCGCGCGGAGGAAGCTCGCGGGCATGCCGAGGCGCTCCTCGCGACCGCCGTGCCGCGCTGGCGGCTGGCGCTCAGTCACCTCGCATGGGCCGTCGTCCTGCCCTGCCTGGTGTTCATCGGGGTGGGCGCGCTGCTGCCCCTCGTCCAGGCCGGCTCGTCCGGCGACTACTCCGCCATCGGCCAGTACACACGCGCCGCCGCGGCGCTGACCCCGGGGATCGTGTTCGTCGTCGGCCTCGCGATGCTGTTGATCGGCTGGTTCCCCCGCCTCACGGGGCTGGTCTGGGCGGTCCTCGGCTGGACGATGTTCGCCACCTGGTTCGCGGTGCTGTTCCAGGTGCCGGAATGGCTCACCAAGGTGCAGCCCTGGGGTTATCTCGCGCATCTGCCGCGCGACGCCATGGACTGGCCGGCCTTCGCGGTCGAGTCCGTCATCGGAGTGGCACTGCTGGTCGCGGGCCTCGTCGGTTACCGGCACCGGAGCATTCCCGCATAACGGAATGTGGACACCCCGCCATCGACAGGGATCGCAGGTTAGGTTACCCTCACTAAGGAGAAGTTAGGTAACCCTCACTTCGAAATCCCTGTCCTGGAGGTCAGCCATGGAGTCACCCACTCCCGACTATGCGCTCGTCGGCGAAGAAGGGCTCGCGTCCCGAACCATGTCGATGACGCATCGTCTGCTCGCCGGCTCCGGAACCCCCTCACTCGTCGCCTATCACCTCGACCCCATGATCAGCGTCGACTCACTCGCACACGGCCTCACTCGGCACGGGGAGTTGGTCGTCGCCGGATGTCTCGGCGAGGACGATCCTATCGCCGAGGCGCCGGACGACTGGCCGATCGAGGTGCGGCTCGACATCCTGAAGGAATCCCCCGAGCCCGCGGTTCACATCGTCGCGGCGGCCGCGCACATGCTCGGCAGCATGGAATGGGTTCCCGACGCCGTCACGGCCGAACTGCTGGAGCGCGGCGAACTGCCCGACCGCGTGGCAGCGATCGCATCGTCCCCCAACGGACGGCTGGCATCGATCACGACGACCCGCGTGCTGCTGCACGACAGTCTCGGCGTCACGCCGGTGGCCTTCAGCGACATCTCCGCCCGCCACATGAGCGGCCAGGCAGGCGACGAGGAGAATTCGGCCTTCCCCCCGCTCGACGCGGAACTGGACGTCTTCGAGACCGTGGCCTGCATAGGGCCGGACGATCTCACCGCGCTGTTCTTCTCCGTGATCAACCACCAGACCCCGGGGCTCGTCATGACGCGGCGGCCGCTCGTCGCGACCTGCCAGCACGTCGCCGGCAAGGTGTTCTGCGTCGACGTCGACCGCACCGGGGTCGTCTTGATGCGTGCCGCCCCGGAAGAGACCGTGACGGTCTACATTCCGTTGGCAAAGCAGGCCACAACCCTTGACGAGTTCGGCCTTCTCTTCGCGTCCATCACCCAGGGCTTGACCCCGTCACGCCAACCGCGTATCTGACAACGGGGTCGGGAGTGCGTGGGCCCCGTTACGGCGGGGCCCACGTCTGCCCTGACGAATCACGCGTGTCTCAGCGTGCCTGGTAAGCCAGACAGGCCGCGTCCCCCGCGATGTCGACGGACTCGGCGGTACACATGAGGTCGGCGTTGTGGACACACTCGAGACGCTGGCAAGCACCCACATGCCCGTCGGCGACCGGGAGGCCGCCTCTCGCGTCGAGCGAGACGAACGTGCCGCACGATGCCTTGCCGGCGAGGCCGCCGATGGTGACGGCGAACGCGGTGCACCCATCACTGTTGTAGGCGCACGAGGATGCGGAGCAGGACTTCACGGCTGTGACGGTACCCATTGTGGTTCCTTCCACTACGAGTTCTTCGGTTTCACTTCCGCGTATCTGACGTTTTTGAACGTAACTCCGCTGATCAGAGGCCACAAACGCTTTTCTTCGAGATCAAGGTGAGGCTGTCCTCAGTTACTCACCGGAGGATGCGCCCCCTCGCGGACGATTCCGTCCGGTGTCTCGCCCGCCGCGGCGATCCCGCGTCTACAGTGGCCAGCAGGCAGCCCCGCCCGAAGAGAGGTCGTCCATGATCGTGCCGTCCACCACGGATCCGAGCGTCACGGGCACCGAGCGGAACGCGACCGTCGTGGTCATCGGTGCGGGGCAGGCAGGGCTGTCGGCCGCGTACCACCTGCAGCGGCGGGGGTTCACCAGCGCCACGGACGATCCCGACGTGGCCAGGACATTCATCGTCCTCGACTCCGAGGACGCCCCGGGCGGGGCGTGGCGGCATCGCTGGGGGTCGCTGACGATGGCGACGGTCAACGGCATCTTCGACCTCCCGGGATTCCCGAGCCCGTCGGTCGACCCCCGGGAGCCGAGCAGCACGGCGGTCCCGCGCTATTTCGCGGCCTTCGAGCGGGAACACACGCTGCCGATCCTGCGCCCCGTGACGGTCGCCTCCGTGCACCGTGCCGACGACGCCCCCGACGGCGACCTGCTCACCGCTACCGGCGACGGCTCCTGGCGATCACGCGTGCTCGTCAACGCCACCGGCACGTGGACCAACCCCACCTGGCCCGACGTTCCCGGCCGCGAGTCGTTCGCGGGACGGCAACTGCACACCCACGACTACGTGGACGCGGCCGAGTTCGCGGGACGACGCGTCGCGATCGTCGGGGGCGGCATCTCCGCGATCCAGCACCTGGCCGAGGTCTCGCGCGTGGCCACCACGTTCTGGTACACCCGTCGTCCGCCCGAGTTCCGCGACGAGTTCACCCCGGAGGAGGGCGGCCGCGAGACCATCGCGAAGGTGCGCGCGGACGTCGAGGCGGGCCGCCCGACCGGCAGCGTGGTCTCCTACACCGGCCTCATCTGGAACCAGTACGCCGAGGAGGCCCGGGACCGTGGCGCGCTGCGGCGCCGACCGATGTTCACCTGCATCGAGACGGACGGCGTCCGGGAACAGGACGACGCGCTGACCAGCGTCGATGTGATCCTGTGGGCCACCGGCTTCCGCGCCGCCCTGGGCCACCTCGACCCGCTCGGCCTGCGCAACGATCTGGGAGGGATCACGATGCGCGGCACCCAGGTCGCGGGCGAGCCGCGCGTCCACCTGATCGGCTTCGGCACCTCGCAGTCCACGGTCGGCGCGAACCGCGCGGGCAGGGACGCCGTCTCGGCCATCGTGCGGTACCTGGATCGCTGACCCGAAGATTATTGGGGTTGATCGTGGGTCATACTCGACCCACGATCAACCCCAATAATTCTGCTGACCGGACGGACCCGGCTCACACGCCGAACTGGGCCGACACCTCGTGCCGCGGGCGCAGGTCGACGTTGGTGATCTGGACGTCGGGCCCCGCATCGACGACCCAGCGGATGGCCGCAGCCACCGAGGCCGGGCGAATGTACTCCTCGCTACGGTAATCGAACCCGAAGTCGGCGTGGAGCCCTCGCAGCATCGGGGTGTCGATCTGCCCGGGGAAGATCGACACCACCCGCAGCGCGGGCTCGGCCAGACGCAGCGTGTTGGCGAACCCCGTGAGGGCATGCTTGGACGAGGTGTACGCCGGGTGCCTCGGGAGGGCGCGTTTGCCGGCACCGGAGTTGATGAACACCACATCGGCCCCGGCCGCCCGCAGCGGCGCGAGCAGCACGCGGGTGAGTAACGCGGGTGCGACGACGTTGGTGCCCAGCACGCGGTTCCACACCTCGGCGTCGGTCTGCTCCAGCGACTCCCCCGAGCCGACCGCGGCAGCGTGGACGAGCACGTCGACGCGTCCGTGCTCGGCCGACAGCGCGGCACCGACCGAGTCGATCGCGGCTGCGTCGAGCACGTCGAGCCGTGTGGGCACGACCGAGTCGATCCCGGCGAGTTCGGCGAGCGCGGCGTCCGAGCGGGCGATCGCGATCACGGTGTGGTCACGCGCCAGATCGCGGACGACCTCGCGTCCCACTCCACCGCCGGCACCCGTCACCACCGCGATCGGGCGCGCGTCCGCCTCCGACAGTTGCGTCATCGTGTTCCTCCTCGATCGAGTGGTCTCAGGAGACCTTGGCCTGTGAGCCGCGTCCCAGGTATGCCTCCTGGATGGCGGTGTCGTTGAGCAGTTGTTCGGCCGTCCCCTGCAGCACGATGCCGCCGTTGGCCAGCACGTAGCCGCGGTCGGCGATCGACAGCGCCAATTCGGCCTGCTGCTCGACGATCAGCACCGCGAGACCCAGTTCGTCGCGCAGCCGTGCGATCTCCTCCAGCACCTGCTCGACCAGCAACGGCGCCAGGCCCATGGTGGGCTCGTCCATGCAGATCAGCCGCGGTTTGCTCATCAGCGCGCGCCCGAAGGCGAGCATCTGCTGTTCGCCGCCCGACATCGTCCCGGCGGCCTGGTCACGGCGCTCGGCCAGCCGCGGGAAGTGGTCGAGAATTGCGGCCAGGTCGTCACGAATGCCCGCCCGGTCGGTACGGGTGTAGGCACCGATGAGCAGGTTCTCCTGCACCGTCATCTCGGGAAAGACCCGGCGCGCCTCCGGTACCGTGGCGATTCCGCTGCGGACGCGGTGCGGCGTGTCCACGGACCGCAGGTCGCGGTCGTCGAACCGCACCTGCCCCTGACGCGGATTGACCAGGCCCAGGATCGTCTTCATCGTGGTGGACTTGCCCGAGGCGTTGCCACCCAGCAGCGAGACGATCTCGCCTTCGCCCACCGTGATCGAGACGTTCCGCAGGGCGTGCACCGCTCCGTAGTAGACGTCGACGTCGCGCAGTTCCAGCAGGGGACGATGCGGCTGCTCCGGCTCGGCATCGTCCTGCGCCCGTGAGCGCTCCCTGGCCTGGACCCGGCGCCGGCCGAGATAGGCCTCGATCACCGCCGGATCGTTGCGCACCCGGAGGGGCTCGCCCGCCGCGATCAATCGGCCGTTGTCCATGACCAGGACGCGGTCCGAGATGGCCAGGACGAGATCCACCTTGTGCTCGACCAGGACGATCGTCTGGCCGGCGGCCTTGAGCTCGCGCAACTGGTCGAGTACCTCGGCCGTCTCGGACTGGTTCATGCCCGCGGTCGGCTCGTCCAGGAGGAGGAGCCGTGGATGCGAGACCAGCGCCCGGGCGATCTCGGTGCGCCGCCGGTTGGCGTAGGACAAGGTGTAGGCGCGGTCGTGGCGGCGCGGCAACAGACGCTCGCCGAAGCGGGTCAGCTGTTCGTCCACCTGGGTGGGAATCTGCCGCGCCTCGGCCCGCGTCCGGGGCCCGGGAACCAGGGCCAGCGCGGTCTCGCCCAGCAGGGACGCCCACCTCAGCACCGGGAGACCCGACAGCCCACGCAGCGGCCGGGCGTACCGGAGCTGCTTGTGAAGCCCGAGTTGTACGTTGTCGGCCACGCTCAGGGCGCCGAAGACCCGCCCGTTCTGGAACGTCCTGGCGATGCCGGCCTCGGCGGCAGCCACCGGATCGCGGCGTTCGAGGCGAACCTCGCCGAAGCTGATCGTCCCCGAATCAGGGTTGAGCAGCCCGGAGAGCAGGTTGATGGTGGTCGACTTACCCGACCCGTTGGGCCCGATGATCGAGACCACCTCGCCCTCGGCGACATCGAAGGACAGGCCGTCCACCGCGTGCACGCCGTCGAACGACTTGTGCAGATCGCGGACGCTCAGGACGGGCTGCCGGTCGTCGCCGAGCAGGGCCGCGTCGATGCCCGCGGACGAAGGCCCGTCCGAGCCGGAGTCGTGAAGCGCAGTCGTGGTTGCCATGTCATTTCCTCACGAAGACGCCCTGCGGGCGGAATCGGATGATCAGGATCAGCAGCAGTCCGTACCCGATGATGCGCCACTCGGGGACGATTCTGAGCAGTTCGGGTGCACCGACGAGCACGATGGCACCGATCACCGCCCCCAGCGGGGAGTTGAGGCCGCCGAGCACGACGATGGTCAGCACGAGTGTGGACATCGACTGCGGGAACATCGTCGGGTCGATGTAGGTGTACTGATGCGCCATGAGGGCGCCGGCCAGCCCCGCGAAGAAGGACGCGAGCGCGTAGGCCACCGCCTTGTACGCCGACGGGCGGATGCCGAGGGACTCGGCGGCGACCGCGTCGGACCCGATCGAGGCCATCGCCTTGCCCAGATGGGAAGCCCGGATGCGCGTGACGATCAGGAGCGTCACGAGGAGCACAGCCAGATCGAGCAGGTAGAGGGCGTCCTGGGAGAACAGGGTGTGGCCCAGGATGGTCGGGAACGGGATCCCGGTCAGACCGTAGGAGCCGCGCGTGATCGGTTCTGCGATCCGGATGATCGCGACCGTGACCGCCCCCACCCCGATGGTCGCGATCGCGACGTAGTGCCCGCTCAGTTTCCACACCGGGAAGGTGAGCAGGCTGGCCACGATCGCGGCGACCACCCCGCCGAACAGCAGGCCCAGCAGGAACGGCAGCTGGAAGGTGATGACGAGCAGCGCCGACGCATAGGCCCCCACCGCGATCGGGCCCGCCTGGCCGAGGATGATCTGGCCCGCCGACCCCGAGATGAGGGTGAGCCCGACCGCGGCGATCGCGAAGAGGATGACCTGGGTGCCCACGCCCGCCACCTCGTCACCGAGGACGAAGGGCACCGCGATCGCGGCGGCCACGAGCGCGACGAGCGCCCACCAGGGCAGGCGAACCGGGCGACCGCCTCCGAGGAAGGTGCCCGTCAACGGCTCGGCACCGATCGTCCGGCGCTTGCCGAGCAGCCCGCTGGGGCGGACCACGAGCACCAGGATGAGCACCCCGAACGTGATGAGGTCGCGCACGCCGTCCCCCCACCAGTAGACGCCCACGGCTTCGGCCAGCCCCAGCACGAGGCCGCCGATCACCGCCCCCGGCATCGAGCCCAGCCCGCCGATCGTCGCCGCGACGAAGGCGGCCAGGCCCGCGGTCGATCCGCTCGCGGGGTTGATGTTGGAGTTGAAGAGCCCCACGAAGATGCCCGCGACGCCTGCCAGGGCCGACGCGATGACGAACGAGAGATTCTGGATCCGCTTCACGGGGACGCCCATCTGGCGCGCCGCATCGGGATCCTGCGCGGTGGCCCGGATGGCCTGCCCCGACTTCCCGAGCTTGAGGAACAGAGCCAGGCCGACCATCGACAGCAGCGTGATCACCAGCATGACGACGTCCGAGGTGCCGAACCGCACCCCTCCGAGCTGCAGGTTGTGGGTCGGGAGGATCTCCGGGAAAGCGCGTGTCTGGGGACCGAAGACCAGCTGGGAGCCGTTGTCGAGGATCATGCCGACCGCGATCGTCGCGAGCAGGGCGGCTATCGGTGGCGACTTCGACAGGGGCCCCACCACCGTGACGTTGATCAGCAGGCCCAGAAGGCTGGTGATCACCAGCGTCGCGAGCAGAGTGGGGACGATCCCCCAGCCGAGCGTTGCGGCGAACCACCATCCGAGCATGGTGCCGATGGCGAAGACCGAGCCGTGGGCGAAGTTCGCGACGTTCGTGACGCCGAAGATGAGCGACATGCCCACGGCGACCAGCGCGTAGGCATTGCCATGGATAAGTCCGGCGATCAGGGTGTCGACCATTCAGGCTTCCTCGTGTGTCTTCTCGTATGTGGTGGGGGCAAGCGGACGCCTGCCGAGACGCCCGCTGAGCTCAGGGACCGCCCGCTGAGCTCAGAGGGCGCCCGGCAAGCTCAAGGACCGCCCGCTGAGCCTGTCGAAGCGAGGATCCGTCCCTTCGACAGGCTCAGGGACCGACTGCTGAACTCGGGGACTGCCCGACAGGCTCAGGGACCGACTGCTGAACTCAGGGGGCGCCCGACAGGCTCAGGGGGCGTATCCCGGGGCGGCAGCCGACTGTCAGCCCTCGTAGACCTCGAACTTGCCGTCCTTCACGATCAGGAGCAGCGGTTCCGGGTTCTCCACGCGCCGGGTCTCCTGGTCGAACTTGAAGGTGCCGGTTCCCTGGTAGGAGGGGAAGTCGGTCACGGTCTGCAAGGCTTCCTGGATGCCCTCACGAGTGGCGCTGGTCGTGTTGGCGGCGTACGCCAGGTCGATGATCGCCTGGTAGGCGGTCAGGTTGAAGTCTCCCGGCTCCTCGTTGTACTCGGCGCGGAAGTCCGTGACGAACTCCTGGACGAGCGGATCGGTGCTGTTGACCGTGAAGATGCCGGTGATGATGTCGCCCTCGGCGTTGTCGCCCGCGAGTTCCAGGAACTCCGGGGTGTTCTGGCCGCCGAAGAACGGGCCGGTGTAACCGAGCTTGTCACGCAGCGTGTTGACCACCAGTGCACCGTCGGGGCCGTAGCCGATCTGGACGATCGCATCGGGGTTCGCGTCCCGCGCCGGGATGAGGATCGGCGACAGGTCGGTGGAGTCGGCGAGGTAGGACGACTCGTAGACGATCTCGGTGCCGTTCTTGGCCGCCTGGTCCTTGAAGTAGCCGTAGGCCTGCTTGCCCCAGTCGTTCTCGATGTAGACCACCGCGATCTTCTTCGCCTTGGTGGCGACGACGTTCGCGTTGTACACCTGATAGACGTCCTGGGCGATGGCCGGGCTCCACACGTGGTCGCCCGTCTCGGGGAAGGTCGGCGAGGAGTTGTTGAAGCCGTAGTGCACCAGGCCCGCCTGCTGGAAGGTGGGCGAGGCTGCCGTCGAGGATCCGGACGAGTAGTCGCCCACCACCGCGATGATCGACGAGTCGGCCACCAGCTTGGGTGCGACGGCCGCGGACTGCTTCGGGTCGGACTGCGTGTCGAAGTACTCGAGGCCCAGTTGCTTGCCCTGGACGCCGCCGTCCGCGTTCACCTTCTTCACCGCGAGTTCGAAGCCCTGCTCGAACAGCCGTCCGTACTCGGCGTACTGACCCGTCTTGGGGTAGATCACCCCGATGTTGACGGTCTCGTCGGCCGATCCGGAGGCGTCCGATCCCGACGACGAGCCGGCGCAGGCCGACAGGGCCAGGCTGAGGCCGGCGAGCAGGGCGACGGGCGCCAGACGATGTCGTTTCGAAAAAAGTGCCATGGTTGCGTTCCTCGTGGGTCTTGGTCGGTTGTGATGGATCAGCGTGCGTCCCGCAGTGCCCGGAGCGAATCCGGATCGGCGGGTGTCGGGACGGTGCAGCTGGGAGCAAGCAGGAAGGGGCGACGCGGACGCGAGGTGAGCGTCCGCTCCAGCTGGTTCGCCACCTCGGCGCGGTCGCCCCCGACGGCGAACAGGTCATAGCTGACCCCGCCGACGGGAGTGACACCGAAGTCTTCGTCCAGGGACGGGTTCCCGGGAAGGAACTGGTCCCAGTGGAGGGCGTCAATGGGGTAGTCGGTGAACCACTCCGGGTGGGAGTCCTCCCGGCAGGTGTGGAACACCACGTTCGCGTCCTTGGCGGCGTCCAGGACGATCAGGTCGTACGGACGTGAGAAGGTCGCGAACGACTCGGCATCGAAATGGCCGCTGCTCGCCGTGCCGGTGACGGCGTAGAAGATGCCGTCGAGCCCGGCCCCGCCCGAGGCCACCGGCTTGATCAGCTCGCTCACGTAGCCGGCGAGGGTCTGCGCGATGGCCTGGAGCGCCGCGTGGACGCCGTCAGGATCCTGCCGGATCAGGTCGTCGTGGGTGAAGGCCGCCGACGATCCGTAGACGACGTCTCCCGGGTAGAGCGGCAGACCCGCCAGTTGCAGCAGCACCGACAGGGGCGAGAACACCGTCTGCAGCAGCGGGCGATCGGGAAGCTGCTCGCGGATCAGCCTCGACGAGGCGATGTGTTCCGCGAGGGCGGGCGCCGAGGTGGCGTCCAGCGGCCGGATGCGGGCGAGGTCCGCCACACCCGAGATCGCCGGTGAGACGAGCCGGGGGATGACTCCCGAGTAGTCGTCGGGGTCGAAGACCGATCCCCACGCCTCGGAGTAGTACACCGCTCGCGGGTTGATCTTCACCCAGTCCCAGTCCCACGAGCGGACGAAGTCGACCGTTGCGGTCGCGAAGCGCTCCGGGTCGTACTCCTCCCCGACGAAGTGCTGCCACGCGCTGGTGGCGAACGGACGATCGGACGAGCCGGCGAGGACGTCGGCGAACAGCTGGGTGCGGTCGGGCACGGGTGGTTCCTCCGGAGATCGGGACGCGGTGGTCCGGGCGGATGGATGCGTCCATGGAGATGCCATGGGCACGAGAGGAAGGGACGAGCGCGCCCGAAAGGGCGATGGCTCGGGTGAATGGTGTTGTCCGTCGGGATCACC
Organism: Brooklawnia cerclae; assembly: GCF_011758645.1. NCBI lineage: Bacteria > Bacillati > Actinomycetota > Actinomycetes > Propionibacteriales > Propionibacteriaceae > Brooklawnia > Brooklawnia cerclae. The sequence goes on from NZ_JAAMOZ010000001.1 coordinate 2,764,147, forward strand.
GACGGTCAGGGCGCCTGGTCGAAGAGACGGCGTCGGTGGGCGTCAGCGAGTGGTCAGCGCCACTGACAACAACACGAACACAGACAACACGAACGGCCAACCCCGGTGAGGGGCATGGACTGTGCGTTCATGGTCGTGGACACAGGAGGATGTTAGCTGACATTTCACAGGTTGCAAGTGCCCGTCTCGCCCAGCGCCCGCGAGACCTCGGGCGCTGACTGGGTGTAGCTGGTAAGTGTGGCTTGTCTCGCCCCAGCGCGAGACCTTGTCGCCGCCTGTGGACCGCTGCCCACGCGCCCCGGCCGACGCCCGCGCCATTCCCGCGGGCGTCGGGTGATTCCCGCGGGCGCTACACCTTCCCGCAGGCGGTATGCGACCCGCGGGAAGCCACAGCACCCGCCTGAGGTCACGCGGGCCGCGTGAACGGGGGAACCGGGGCAGGATCACCACGAAACGGGGGCGATCACGGGCCGCAACCGGTCCGCGATCGCCCCCGTCAGTCGTGGGACGACGACCCGCGCTCAGCCGAGTTCGGCGGCCGCCTCCTCGTCGAGGAACACCGAGACGCTCGGATGCAGGCGGATGGAGCTGGCGGGGCAGCCGGGCCCCACCGGACCGGTGAGCGCCTGGGCGACAGCGTGTGCCTTGGCCTCGCCCAGGACCGTGACGACAAGGTGCTTCGCGCTCGACAGCATGGGCACGGTGACCGTGAACGCTGACGTGGGAACCTCGTCCAGACGGGCGAAGCAGTCCTCGTCCACCTGCTGCTGGCGGGACGCCAGCTCCAACCGGATCTCCCGGATGGGTCGCGGGTCCTGGAAATCGGTGCGGTCGGGCTCGTTGAAGGCCATGTGCCCGTTCATCCCGATCCCCATGCACGTCAGGTCGATGTGGGCACCCGACAGCAGCGCGCCGTAGCGGGCCAACTCCTCGTCGACCGGTGCCAGGCCGTTGATGCGATGGAAGTTCGCCACGGCCTCGGCGGGGAGTCGCCGCGCCAGCCACCCGCTGAACGACCGCGGGTCGCTGCCCGGCAGGCCGATGTACTCGTCCATGTGGAACGACTCCAGCCCTGACCAGAGAAGGTCCGCGGAACGGAGTTCGGCGAGCATGCCGTCCTGCGACGGCGCGCTGGCCCAGATGACCTCGGCGCTTCCCTTCTCCGCGAACACCCCGCGCAGGATGTCGACCACCCTGAGGCCCGCGAGTCGGCCGGTCTCCTCCGGGGTGTCACCGACAGTGACAGGCAATCCGTTGACCTCGAACATGGTGGGCATATCAGTCCACTCCTTTCAATGAACCAATGGGCGAACCAAGGTGCCATGGTTGCGGGACGGTCCCGCGTGAAGCGCTGCGAGCGGCGAGCACCGCCAGGCGGCTGGCGGCGAGGCTCGCATGGGTGCCGACCTCGGGCTCGCGGCCCGAGCATCTGGCGTCGAAGTACTCCTGGGCGGGGCGCATCGCGGGCGGACGCTCGGTCACCGCGTCCCGGCTCCCGGTGACCAGTTCGACCTCGGGGCGGGCGAAGTCCAGGTAGATGACTCCCTCGGTGCCGGTGATCCGCATCTGATAGCGGCCCGTCCCCTGCGAACCCCCTGGCCACAGCCAGTTCGCGTCCAGGGACGCCGAAGCCTGGCCGTCCAGGTCGATGGTGACCAGGCAGGCCGTCGCGAAGCCGTCGTCGCGCCGGAGGCGCCATCCGCTGATGGTCCCCTGGGTGGCCTGCGAGAAGAGCAGGGCCAGGTCGATGTCGTGCAGGGGCAGGTCGGTGAGGATGTCGCCGTAACGGCCGTCGAAATACCACGGGGGACGCGCCCCCTCGTCCAGCAGGTGGGGGCCGGTCGCCTGGATCTGCCGCACCTGCCCGATCGCCCCGGACGCCACCAGGGCCCGCGCCTGCCGGGTCGACGCGTACCACCGCTTCTCGAACGCCACGGACAGGAGGGCGCTCGAAGCCTCGGCGGCGCGCGACACCTGATCCAGGCCCTCACCGGACACGACCAGCGGCTTGTCGGCGAGCACGTCGACTCCCCGATCCAGCGCAGCGACGACGGCATCGGCGCGACCGGCGTACTCACCGCACACGACGAGCACATCCGGCCGCGTCGCGTCGAGCATCGCACGTACGTCCCCGAAGTCGGGCACGGCGCCGAGCCGGTCACGCGGCACGAAGGCATCGCCGGGATGCGGGTGAGCCCCCACCAGCCGCAGCTGTTCGGGGCGATGGTCGAGTTCGGCGAGGAAGTAGCCCACATGGGGGTGGGAGAATCCGTCGATCGCGACCTTCATGCGTAGTCCCCGACCGATTGGCGGCGGCCCGTCGCGTCCGACCTGTAGATCGCGTCGATGAGCCGGACGGCGGGCAGACCGTCGGCGAGTGTGAGGCCCGGCTCGGAGCCGGTCTCGAGGGCGTCGGCGATGTCGAGCCACTGCTGACGGTGCCCCGCGTCCCCGATGGCCGAGGGATCTCCTGCCCCCGAGACGGTGGGGGTGCCCGCATCGGGCCTGCCGACCCCGGGGAAGTCCCACCGGGTGATCGCGGCATGGTCGAGCTCGAACGAGCCGCGGTCGGTGTGGACGCCCAGCCGCGCGGGCATGCCCGGACGGGTGGCGGTGCTGGCGATGATCGAGCCGAGCGCGCCGGAGGCGAATCGCACCGCGGCGATCGAGGTGTCCTCGGCGCCCATGTCGTGGACGAGGTTCCCGTCGATGGCGGCCACCTCGGTCGCCTCGCCCAGGAACCAGGTGAGCAGGTCGACGCTGTGCAGGGCCTGGTTCATCAGCACTCCCCCGCCCGGTGGTTCGCGACGCCAGGACGCTGCCCGGTAGTAGTCCGGTGTGCGCCACCACAGCACACTGATCTCACCGACCAGCGGCCGGCCCAGCTCGCCGGCGTCCAGCAGACGCTTGATCGCCACATGCTGGGGTTCGAAGCGGCGCTGAGCGATCACCGCGCCGAACAGCCCGGACGCCCGCCAAGCGGCGACCACCTCCTCGGCGCGGGCGGCGGTGGTCGCCAGTGGCTTCTCCACGACGATGCCCTTGCCATGCGCGAGCGCCGCCAGCGCCTGCTCCCCGTGCTGGTTGCTGGGGGTCGTGATGACCACCAGATCCACATCGGGATCGGCCAGCAGCTCCTCGGGGCTCTCGCGGCGGCCGGGGACTCGTCCCGCCAGCTCGGCGGCCCGGTCGTCGCCGCAGCTGTACGCCACGAGCTCCAGGCGCGGTGACAGCGCCGTGACAACCCTGGCGTGTGTCTCGCCGATGGATCCCAGACCTAGGATCCCGACCCGTGTCGTCACGAACTCGCTCCTCCGGAGACCTCGCGGAACGCGGTCACCACGATGTCGGCGACCGCGTCGACCACCTCCGGGTCGGCCAGCAGCACCGTCTGCGGCAGCCAGATCGTCTCGTCCACCAGCCGATCGGTGTTGGGGCAATGAGCCTCGGGAACCGAGCGTCCCAGCGCCTCGCAGACCTTGGCGACCTGCCCGAGCAGCGCCGGGTTGCGGTGCAGGGGCACGTAGCCGGTGCTCGCCCCCGTCAGGCCCGCGGCGTGCAGCAGGCCCGCCAGTTCGTCCCGCCGGTCCGCGGTGAGCGTGGGGAACCTCATGAGGAACAGGTGCTGGCCATGCGTCGAACCGTCGTCGAACATCACCGGGGGCACCTCGATGCCGTCCACGCCCGCCAGCGCCGCCGCCAGTCGTTCGGCGTTGTCGCGACGCACCTTCTGGAGTTCGGGATGGGCCTTCAGTTGTTCACGCAGGATCGCGCCCTGGAACTCGCTCAGACGCAGGTTCATGCCGAACGTCCGGTGGTCGTACCACGCCCCACCCGGCACCCGGCCGACGTTGACGAACGAGAACAGCCGGGAGGCGAGCTCGTCGTCCCGGGTGACGATGGCCCCGCCCTCGCCCGAGGCGAGGTTCTTCGAGCTCTGGAAGCTGAACGTCGCCATGTCGCCGACCGGGATGGCGCGGCCCTTGTACCGAATGCCGGCCGCCTGAGCCGCGTCCTCGATCACCGGGACGCCGGCCCCCCGCGCGACTGCCATGATCTCGTCCATCTCGCACGGAGCGCCGCCCAGATGGACCGGGACGATGGCCGAGGTCCGGGGCCCGACGAGCTGCGCCAGGGCGCCGGGATCCATCGTGTACCGTCCCGGCAGCGTGTCACAGAACACCGGCACCAGGCCGAGGAAGGCCGGGGCCGCGGCTGTGGCGATGAAGGTGTAGCTGGGGACGATGACCTCGCTGCCGAACGGCAGGTCGAGCACCGACAGGGCACTGATCAAAGCGATGGTGCCGTTGGCGCACGCCAGGGCGTGCGGCGCGTCGTGGTAGGCCGCGAACGCGTCCTCGAAATCGTGGACGAAATGGCCGGCCGACGACCCCCAGGCCTCGGTCGCGAGGATCTCGGCCAGGAGTCCCTGCTCGTCACCGGTCTGTCGCGGCCAGCGGGGAATCCGCTCCTGCAGGGACGTCGGCTCGTGAATCGACACCTGTTACCTCCTGTGGTGAGGGTGCTTGCACAATGGTGGTTCCCGGCAGGAAGCTGCCCGGAACCCTGATGTGGGGCTGCGGGACCTCGACGCCGCGGCGCAGCTGGATGAGCGTCCGGGCGGCGAGCGCGCCGGCCTCCTCGTAGTCGAGCGCGACCGTGGCGAGGGTTCCGCGAATGCTGGGGGCCAGGGTGCCGTCGCAGCCGAGGACGCTGATGTCCTCGGGGATGCGCAGCCCCAGGGTGAGCAGGCCGTGGATCACGCCCTGTGCCATGACGTCGTCGAACACCTGGACGGCCGTGACGCCGCTGACGGCCACCGATTCCGCCGCCAGGACGCCGCCGTCGAAGGTCGAGTCGCCGGGATCGACGGTGACCAGCCCGAGCGTCGTGTCGCGAGCGAGATAGCCGCGCACGGCCTCCTCGCGGCGCCGGTTGGACCACGACACCGCGGGACCGCGAACGTACGCGAAACGGCGATGCCCCAGGTCGACCAGGCGCTCCAGCCCCGCCTGGATGCCGGCCTCCGCGTCCAGCAGGATCCCGGGCACGCCGGGCACCTCGCGGTTGATGAGCGCCAGCGGCTGCTCCTTGGACAAGGCGATGAGGTCGTCGGCGACCAGTCGGGACGACATGTTGATGATGCCGTGGGTGTTCCTGGCGACCTCGCGGATGAGTCGTGTCTCCGTCTCCGGTGAGTCGCTGGTGTCGACCAGGACGCCGTACAGACCCGCGTCGATGAGCGTGCGCTGTGCCGCGCGCAACAGCCGGGGGAAGAAGGGGTTCGCGATGTCGGGCACGACGACCAGCACGAGGTCGCTCTGCCCGGTGGACAGCGCCCGCGCGGCGCGGTTGGGACGATAGCCCAGTTCCGCGGCGATGCGCCGGATGTGCTTCTCCGTCGCGGCGGGCAGCATGCCCGGACGGTTCAGGGCGCGCGACACGGTCGACATGGACACGCCGGCCCTCGCGGCGATGTCGGCCAGCGTGACCATGCTGCTCGCGGCGTCTTCGGTGGGACTCATCGTTCGTCTCCGGCTCTCGTCAGGGTCCGGGCCGCCGCGACGAGAGCCTCCAGGCTCCCGGCGGCGAACGGGGCCGGCATGCCGTAGTAGCGGTGGGCATCGAGCACCTCGTAGCCCCCGAGGGGGTACGAGGCGGCGTCCGGCAGGTAGCCGGGCGTGTCGAGATAGTAGCCGCCGACGATCGTGTGGGACGCCGGGTCAGCGCCCAGAGCGAGATCCGCCGCGAGGAAGGGTTCGCCGGGGAGGAACACGATCGACGCCTCGCCGATCCCCAGCCGGGCCACAGGAAGCCTGCAGTCCGTCGACCGGCCGGCCTCCGGCGTTCCCGCCCAGGCGATCCAGCTCCGGAGCAGGGCCCGAGTGCCCTCGTCCGCGCTCCGGAGTTCCTGCTCCCAGCGCTGCCGGAGCTCGGCCGGGGTCTCGGTGTCGAGCGGGTTCATCGTCACGTCGACCTCCGTGCGTCCCGCGGTCAGTCCACCGGACAGGTCGAGGGCCTGCCACTGCCCGGCCAGCAGGTTGTCGGCCAGGGTGGTGCCGAACAGGTCGGCGTCCCCGGGCGTGCGGCCCCCGCTCTCGTCGAGGTGGAAGGACTTCGTCACCGAATGACCGGCGTTGATGTCTCCGGCGCACCCGGTGAGGAAGAGCACCGGGCAGCCCGTCGCCTCCTGCATCCGGAGTCGCAGGTATCCGGGGTAGTCGGGCGACAGGTACAGGTTCGCGGGCCCGATCACCGTCGGATGGCACGGGTAGCTCACGAGGTAGCCCGCCACCTGATCACCGGACCTCCAGCGGAGGGCACGCAGCCTGGCGTCCGGCGACACCACCGCCTTCCTGCGATCGTGGGCCAGGCCGGGAATCTCCGGGTCGAACCATTCGAGCGTGCAGTCGCGCCGCGAATCGAGGGCACGCCGGGCGGCCACTGCGGCGGCCTTGGCGACTGCCTTCCGGGCCTGTTCGCTGTGCTCCCCCAGCCGTCCGGGCAGGATCCCCGGCCCGGCGTGGGTGTGGGTGGCGGTCAGGAGCACGGGGTTCGGCAGGTCGGCCTCGGCGTTCACCAGGTCGGCGAGCTGCCGGTCGACCCCGATGACGTCGAGAGCCACCACCACCTCGTCGCCGACGGCGAGCGCGACCGCTTCCGGGGCGGGATCGAGTGAACCCCGGGAGTGGGCGGTGCGCGCCGCGAACCCCGACATCGGCAGGCCCCGGCCGAGATGCAGGGGCTCGTGGCCCCACCCCACGGGCACCGTCCCGGTGGGGACGGCGTCCGTGGTGGCGGATTCGTACGGCGAAGCGAGCATCAGTTCACTCGGTAGGAGTTGTAGAAGACCGGGCCGATGAACGACACGAACCCGCCGACGGTGTCACGCTGGGCAGTGATCGCCCGGATGTCGCCGAACTTGACGGCGGGCACGTAGCTGTAGTGCACCTCCTGGAGGTTGGCCATGGCGGCCAGGCCCTCGTCCGAGGACGTCGCGGCGTTGACCTGCGCTATCGCGTCGGCGAGTTCGGAGTCGTCGCTCCAGCCGGCGTAGGTCGGCGTCAGGTACGTGTAGGCGCTCGGGATCGGCCGCTTGAGGAAGTCGGACACGAACAGGTCGAACCCGGCGGGATCGTTGATGAGCTTGAGTTCGCTGGCCCAGTCGGTCACCTGGAGGTTCACGTTGAGGCCGAGTTCCTTGAGCACATCGGCGACGACCACGGCCGAGTTGTACATGTACGGGTAGTCACGGGTCGTGACGAAGGTGATCTCCTCGCCGTTGTAGCCCGACTCGGCCACCAGTTCCTTCGCACCCTCGATGTCGTTCTGGTTGTAGGCGTCGAGACCGGCGTCGGTGTACCAGTCCTTCTGGGTGGTCGCGGCAAGCGCCCCGTTGAGTTCGTAGTAGTCGGTCGAGTTGTAGCTCGCGTTGAGCACGTCTTCCGCATTGATCGCCATCTGCACGGCCTGACGCAGCTTCTCGTCGGCGAACGCGCCCTGCTTCTTGTTGAAGACCATGGCCAGGATGCCGCTGTTGAGCGTGTTCAGAGTCACTCCCGAGGTGGACGCCAGCTGGCTCGCGTTGTCGGCGGGAATGTCGGTGGCGTAGTCGTACTCGCCGCTCATGATGCCGTTGACGCGGGTGGTCGCGTCCGGGACGATGTTGAAGATCAGCTTGTCGGCCATGGGTTCTTTCTTGCCGACGATGCCGGACGCCTCGTCGTCGCGGGCGACGTAGCCGTCGAAGCGCGACAGGACGATCTGCTGGTCGACCGTCATCGACTCGATCTTGAACGGGCCGGTACCGAAGAGGTCCTCCTGCGGGACGCCGGTGGACGCAACGGCCTTCTCGATCGACGTCGCGGGCATGATGACCAGCTGCTGCGTCGGCTGAGCCAGGTAGTAGATGCCGGTGTAGAGGGTCTGCGGAAGCTTGATGACGACGGTGTCCGCGTCGGGCGCGGTCACCTCGGCGTCCGCGAAGAACTGCTGGCCGGCGCTGGTGACCTGGATCCAGTAGTTGATCGAGGCGATCACGTCGTCGGTCGTCATGGTCTGACCGTTGTGGAACGTGATGCCGGTGCGCAACTTGAAGGTGAATTCGGAGTAGTCGTCGTTCGTCGACCACGACTCGGCCAGCATCGGCTGGACGTCGTAGTTGGCGTCCAGTGCCACCAGGCCCTCGAACACGTTGTAGGCGATCGTGTTCGTGGCCGAGGTCGTCACGACGACCGGGTCGAGCGTGGGCGGCTGCGAGGGCCAGGCGATGTTGATCTCGCCGCCCGTCTGTGCCGAAGCGGCATCGGAGGGGCTCGTCGACCCTCCGCCTCCACATGCGGTCAGCACGAGGCTCAAAGGCAGCAGGACAGCCGCGAGCCTCCTCAGCATTGTGCGCATGGTCATTCCTTCCCGGATTGTGTCGGTGAATGGGAACTGGGGTGTTCTTCGGGACCGGGCCGCTGGGCGGCCGGGCCGGCGTACAGATGGCAGCGAACCGCTCGGCCGTCGTCCCTGCGGATCATCGGCGGCGCCTGCGCCGAGCAGACCGGCATGGCGAACGGGCAGCGGGAGTGGAACCGGCACCCTGCGGGGATCGCCAGCGGCGAGGGGATCTCGCCCCGGATCGCTATCCGCTCACGGTCCTGGCGCCCGGGGATGGCCGACGACAGCATCTGCGTGTAGGGGTGCAGCGGATCCGAGATGAGGTGATCCGGCCCGAGTTCCTCGACGATCTCGCCGAGGTACATGACGATCACGCGGTCGGCGATGTACCGCACGACCGACAGGTCGTGGGTGATGAACAGATAGGCGTACCCGCGATCGCGCTGCAGGTCTGCCAGCAGGTTGAGGATCTGCGACTGGATGGACACGTCCAGCGCCGAGACCGGCTCGTCGCAGATGACCAGCTCCGGGTCGTTCATGATGGCCCGCGCGATGCCGATCCGTTGCAACTGACCGCCCGAGAACTGGTGGGGATAGCGCTGCAGGGCCTCGGGCCCGAATCCCATGTCGGCCATCAGCTGCGCGATGTGATCGTGGTTCTCGCCACGGTTCCTGAAACCCTGGATGACCCGGGTCTCGTTGAGGATCGCTCCGATCCGCCGCTTGGGGTTGAGCGCCGAGTAGGGGTCCTGGAAGATGATCTGCACCGCGCGCCGCCGAGCCCTGCTTCCCGGGGAGAGTTCGTCGCCGGTACGCGCCGAGGTGACCGAGATCGTCCCCGCGGACGGGGTGTTCAGTTCGACCATCGCGCGGCCCAGCGTCGACTTGCCGCACCCGGACTCGCCGACCAGGCCGAGGATCTCGCCCGGGCGCACCTCGAGCGACACTCCGTCGACCGCCTTCACGGTGCCGAGCCTGCGCCCGTTGACGGACCGCACGTCGAAGTCGACGTGCAGGTCGTCGACCCTCACGATCGGATCGGTCATCGCGTGCCCTCCCCGGCCGTTGTCGTCGATTCCGCCGGGTGGTCCGCATGCCAGCAGCGGACGCGGGCGTCGCTGCTGACGGCACGCACACCGGGACGCGTCAGGCACACCTGCGTCGCGATCGGGCAGCGTGGCCGGAAGTAGCAGCCGTCGGGTTTGGCAGCCAACCCGGGCACGCGACCGGGGATCACGGCCAGGCGGTGCTCGTGCCGGTCGCGGTCCATGGCCGGCACCGACGCCATGAGGCCGCGGGTGTAGGGGTGACGCGGGGCCTCCATGATCTGGCCGGTCGGCCCCTCCTCGATCACCTGACCGAGGTACATGATCGCCACCCGATCGCAGATCTCGCGCACCACGGACAGGTCGTGCGAGATGAAGATCAGGGCCATTCCCAGGTCCTGCTGGAGTTCGGCGAGCAGGTCGAGGATCTGCGCCTGAGTGGTGACGTCGAGGGCGGTGGTCGGTTCGTCGGCGATCAGCACCTCGGGGTGGGCGGCCAGGGCCATCGCGATCATGACGCGCTGGCGCATGCCGCCCGACAGCTGATGCGGGTAGTCGTCCAGACGACGAGAGGCGTCGGGGATCCCGGTGCGGGTCAGCAGGTCGCCGGCGGCCGTCCTGGCCTCCCTCGACGACAGCCCCCGGTGCAGCTTCAGCGACTCCCCCAGCTGGTTGCCGATGGTGAACACCGGGTCGAGGGAGGTCATCGGATCCTGGAAGATCATGGAGATCGCCGCGCCCCGGTATCGCCGCATCTGCTTGGGCGGCAGACCGAGCAGATCGGTGCCGTGGAAGAGCACCTGGCCCGAGTAGTCGGTGTTCCGCTCGTCGAGCAACCTCATCACGGCGCGTGCGGTGACGCTCTTGCCGCATCCCGATTCGCCCACCAGGCCCAGGGTCTGGCCGGCGCTCACGGTCAGGTCGACACCTTCGACGGCTGTCAGCCGCCCCTCGTCGGTGGCGAAGGAGACATGCAGGTCGCGCAACTCCAGGGAGGGGGTCACCGCCGCCTCGTCCGGCTCGGCGCGCTTCGGCTCTGTGCTCATCGCGACCTCCTCCACAGTCGTGCCAGGCGCCCGCCACCCGAGAACTGGGGGTCGAGGACGTCGCGCAGCCCGTCACCGAGGAGGTTGACGCTGAGGATGAGGACGAGGATCGCCAGGCCCGGGAACAGGATCAGCCACCAGGCGTCGAAGATCACGGCTTTGCCCTCCAGGAGCATGTTTCCCCAGCTCGGCTGGGGGGCGGGCACGCCCAGGCCGATGAAGCTCAGGGCGGCCTCGACCAGGAGCGAGTCGGCGAACACGAACGTCGCCTGGATCAGCAGGGCCGGTGCGACGTTCGGGAAGGCGTTGACCCACAGCAACCGCAGCGGCCCGGCACCCTGTGAGCGGAGGGCCTCCACGTAGGTCTGCTGTTTGACCGCGAGGGCCGAGGATCGCACGACCCGGGCCACACGCGGCGCGTAGACCACCGACAGCGCGATGACGAGCGTTCGTGTGCTGCCGCCCAGAGCCGCCGCCAGAGCGATCGCCAGCAGCATGGCGGGGAAGGCCATCAGCCCGTCGGCGATGCGCATCACTATCGCGTCCACCCATTGGTAGAACGCCGAGTACAGGCCCGCGATCGTCCCGAGGGCCCCGGCGAGCAGGGCGGTGCAGGCTCCGACGACGAGCGAGACCCTGCCTCCGACGAGGACGCGGACCAGCACGTCCCTGCCGAATGTGTCGGTGCCGAAGGGATGACCCGCCATGGGTGGTCTGAGCCTCAGCGACGCGTCGACGCTGAGCGGATCCTGCTGGAGCAGAAGCGGGCCCACGAGCGAGGCCAGGACGACCAGCGCCAGCCCGAATCCCCCGGCGATGAACAGCGGGCTACCCGCCATTCGCAGGAGCAGCCGCCGCCGCTGTTCGCGACGCTCCACGGCGATGGACGCGCGGGTCTCGGCGTCCTGGGACGAAGCACGTGTCATGCGATCACCTACGCCTTCACCCGCACGCGGGGATCGAGGACGCCGTACAGCACGTCGACCACCAGATTGATGAGCACATAAATCGTCGCCGTGGTCAGCACAACCCCCTGAATGACTGGATAATCGCGACGGGAGATCGCATTGATGGTCAATTGCCCGATTCCGGGCACATTGAATACGGTCTCGATAACGATCGCCCCACTGAGCAACAGCCCGAATGACTGGGCGACGACGGTCAAAATCGGCAATGCGCCATTGCGCAGCACGTGCTTGAAGGTGATCGTGCGACCGTCCAGGCCCTTGGCCTGGGCGACCGTGACGTAGTTCTGGTGCAGCACCTCGATCACCGACGTGCGGGTCATGCGCGCGATGAGTGCCGCCTGCATGACCGCCAACGCGAGCGCGGGCAGGATGATCGTGCTGAGGAAGGGCCCGATCCCCTGGTCGGGCGGACGGTAACCGGCCGAGGGCAGCCACTGCAGCCCGACCGAGAAGACGAGGATGAGCAGCAGGCCCAGCAGGAAGCTGGGCAGCGAGGTGCCCAGCACCGCACCCGCGATGACCAACAGGTCCGTGGACCTTCCCTGCTTGTGAGCAGCGATGATGCCTGCTGGGACACCGATGAGGACGGCGATCAGCTCGGCGACCAGGGCCAGATAGAGGGTCGGCTGGATCTGTTCGCCGACGGCGGCGGCAACGGCCTTGTGGAGGAAGATCGACTGCCCGAGGTCGCCCCGGAGAACCCCTTCGATCCACACGGCGTACTGGGTGAGGATGGGCTGATCGAGGCCGAGTTGGTGGCGCAGCGCGTCGACGTCGGTCGGGCTTGCCTCCGGGCCGAGCATCGTCGCCGCGGGGTCGCCTGGTGTCAGATGCATGATGAGGAAAACGACGACCGACACGACGAAAAGCACGGGGATTCCCGCGATGATGCGTCGAAATATAAATCGCAGCACCCAGATGCTCCTCAGTCGGTTGTGGCGTGTTCTGTAGTGGCTAGCATGTGTTGTGCACGCGCTTGCACGATGTGGTCAATAGTTGTATGCAAGCGCTTGCAAGTCAAGCCATCGATGTTTCGGAATTGTGACATTCGTGTTTCAGCTGTCGATGCCTCCGCCGGAGGCCCGCGGCCGGCACGGCGGAAAGGAATGGATGATGCGGCTCCTGACGGGACGCGATCCCTCGACAGGCGAACTGACCCGTGCCCATTGGGACGCCGACGGGGTGATCGTCCAGATCGAGCGCCTCGGCACCGGCGGCGGAGAGCCGTGGCTCGCCCCGGGGCTGATCGACCTCCAGGTGAACGGCTACCGCGGCCACGACGTCAACGCGGCGGACGTGGACGCCGGCACGATCGCGTCCATCACCTCCGACCTCGCCGCGACCGGCGTGACGAGCTGGGTGCCGACCATCATCACCAACAGCGAGGACGCGATCCTCCGCGCGCTGACCGCCGTCGCCACAGCCCGCCGGGTGGATGCCGTCGTCGCGGCGGCGATCCCGTTCGCCCATGTCGAGGGCCCGTTCGTCTCCGACCAGGACGGCCCCAGGGGCGTCCAGGATCCTGCCTTCATCAGGCCGGTCGACGCCGCCGAGGTCGAGCGCTGGACGAAGGCCGGCCCGGTGGGCTACGTCACCGTCTCCCCGCACTGGCCCGGCTCCCCCGAGCAGATCCGGGCGATCACAGCCCTGGGCGTCGCGGTGTCGATCGGGCACACGCACGCGACCACCGAACAGATCCGGGCCGCCGTGGACGCCGGCGCCACCTTGTCCACACACCTGGGCAACGGCATCGCCGCGACGCTGCCCCGGCATCCCAACGCGATCTGGACGCAACTGGCCGACGATCGGCTGACCTGTGGCCTCGTGGGCGACGGCCATCACCTGCCCGCCGAGACCCTGACCGCCATGGTGAGGGCGAAGGGGCCCGGCCGCGCGTTCCTCGTCTCGGACGCGACCGAACTGGCGGGCCAGGCCCCCGGGCGCTACCGCACCTCGGTCGGGGGCGACGTCGAACTGTCGGAATCGGGTCGTCTCAGCTACGTGGGCACCGAGTTGCTCGCGGGGGCAGCGACGGACCTCGCGTTCAACTTCGGCTTCGTGCTCGGGCACACGCCGCTGTCGATGCGCGCCTGCTGCGAGCTGGCCTGCGCCACCCCTGGCAGGATCGTCCAGCGCCTCGGCGGACGGCGTTGCGGGGAACTCGTCACGGGCAGTCTCGCCGACCTCGTCCTGCTGGACGACAGGGGACGCGTCCTGCAGGTGGTGCAGTCGGGCCGGGTGCTGTAGGAGCCTGTCGACGACCATCCCCGGTGCCTGTCATGGGGACGCCGGCGATCTCGGCCCAGAACTTCGTCGAAATCGTGAACTCTGTCGCGAACTAGCGCTACGGTTTACGTAGCGCTACGAAAGACGTAGCGCTATATGAAGAGGTGAGTTCGTATGTCCAGCAACACGATTTCTGGCACGCAGCTCAAGTGGCGCACGTGGCAGGACTGGACCAATCTGGTGCTCGGCGTCATCCTGGCCGTCGCCCCGGCCTTCGCGGACTTCAAGTCCGGCGCGGGGGTCGGCTGGGCCGTGACTCTCGGCATCGTGATCCTGCTCGTCGCCCTGTGGGCTCTGGCGACCGAGGCATCGCAGGCGTCCGAGTGGGTGCAGGTGGTCGCCGGCGTGATCGCCTTCCTCGCACCCTGGTTCGGCGCTTTCTCCGGCACGTCGGGCGCATGGTTCGCATGGATCATCGGCGTCCTGGTGGTCGTCCTCGCGATCTGGGCGCTGGCCCAGTACTCGAAGCGGTGAACCTGGGTCGATATTCCTGTCCGGGTGTTGCGAGGACGCGGGGCGACGAGTCGTCCTAGTCTTTCGCACAAGCTTCCACGGCCGGTGGAGCCGTCGGTGTCCGATCCGACGCTCCACCGGCCCTCGTATCGCGGTTGAAGGGGAACAGTCATGGTCGCGGACCGCGGCTCACGCATCCGGCACGAGACCGATCAGAAGATCGCGCAGGCGACGCTGTCGATCGCGCTCGAATCAGGGCTGCCGGCGGTGACCATCGAATCCGTGGCCGCTCGGGCGGGCGTCGCGAAGACCACCATCTACCGCCGATACCGCGACCGCGACGACCTGCTGGCCAGGGTCGGCGACCACTTCCTCGTGTTTCCTCCCGCCTATGCACAGGTTCCGCCGACCAAGCAGAACCTGGTCACCGTCGTCCGCACGATTCAGAAAGGGTTCGAGGAGCGCCTCGGGATCAAGGCGGTCGGGCTCCTCCTCGCGTCGGACGGCGACTTCTTCCGGACGATCGCCGAGCGCGTCATGCACCCCGAGCGCCGTTCGCTGAGCGGCTTCTTCCGGCGTGGGGTCGAGGAGGGGGTCTTCCGGCCGGGCAGCGAGGAACACATGACCGTGGAAGTGATCATCGGGGCGATGTTCGTGCACGCCGCGCTCGACGGCCAGATGTCCCCCGACTGGGCCGAGCGCATGGTCGAGTACCTCTGGCCGGTCATCGCGGCGGAGGAAACAGCCTGATCCGCGTCCTCGGATGCCTTCGGTGGCCGCGAATCGGACGTAGGTTGACGCCATGAGCGAGCACCACGCGAGCGATCCCGCGATGCGGCGCATGGAGATGCACGACTCGGCGCATGCCGAGGCGGATCACCCCACGGACGGCGCGGACCACTCGGCCATGAGCGGCATGGAGCACACGTCGACGGGTCACACCTCGATGGGCGGCATGGAGCACGGCGTGATGGACGGCGGCCACGTATCCCACGCGGGTCACGACCCGACGGCCCACACCACGGCAGATCACGGTTCCATGAACCACGACGCCATGGGCCAAGGTTCCATGGACCACGGGCATCACGACCACGTCGCGCAGTTCCGGCGGTTGTTCTGGGTGATGCTCGTCCTGGCGATCCCGGTGGTCGGCCTCTCGCCGATGTTCGCGATGATCATCGGCTACTCATTGCCCGACGCGGCCTGGCTGACCTGGGTGTCGCCGCTGCTCGGGACGGTGATGTTCGCCTGGGGCGGCGCGCCTTTCCTCCGGGGCGCAGTGGGCGAGTTGCGAGCGCGACAGCCCGGAATGATGCTGCTGATCGCACTGGCGATCACTGTCGCATTCCTCGCCTCCTGGGGTGCCAGCCTGGGCATGCTCGGTCACGAACTCGACTTCTGGTGGGAACTGGCGCTGCTGATCGTGATCATGCTGCTCGGCCACTGGCTCGAGATGCGCTCGCTGGCTCAGACCACCTCGGCGCTCGACTCGCTGGCCGCCCTCCTGCCGGACGAGGCGGAGCGCGTCGACGGCCAGACCACGACCACGGTGCCACCGGGTGAGCTTCGCGTCGGCGACGTGGTACTCGTCCGCCCCGGAGGACGCGTCCCGGCCGACGGCCGGATCGTGGCCGGAACGGCCAGCATGGACGAGTCGATGATCACCGGCGAGTCGCGTCCCGCGCAGCGCTCGCCGGGTGAGGTCGTGGTGGCCGGAACCGTGGCCACCGACTCGGCGCTACGGGTGGAGGTCACCGCGATCGGAGAGGACACCACGCTGGCCGGCATCCGCCGCCTGGTCGCGGACGCGCAGGCGTCCTCGACGCACACCCAGCGTCTCGCCGACCGGGCGGCCGGTTGGCTGTTCTGGTTCGCGCTCGCGGTGGCGGCCCTCACCGCTGTCGTGTGGGCGTCGATCGGCGAGCCGGCCCAGGCTGTCGTCCGAGCGATCACGGTGCTGGTGATCGCCTGCCCCCACGCACTCGGCCTGGCGATCCCGCTCGTGGTCTCCATCGCGACGGAACGCGCGGCCCGGGCAGGGGTCCTCATCAAGGACCGCCTGGCGCTGGAGTCGATGCGCACCGTCGACACCGTCCTGTTCGACAAGACGGGCACACTCACCCGCGGTGAGCCGGTCGTCACCGGCGTCGAGGCCGGCGGACACGACGATGACGTCCTCGCGCTGGCCGCCGCCGCGGAGTCGGATTCCGAGCATCCCCTGGCACGGGCGATCGTGGATGCCGCGGCACAACGGGAACTGCACGTCCCGGCCGCGACGGACTTCACCTCCTCACCCGCCATCGGCGTGTCCGCGACGGTCGGAGCCCGGCACGTCCAGGTCGGCGGACCAGGGCTTCTCGAACAGGCCGGCGCGGCCCCGCTACCGGTCGCGGGCCGGTGGGCCGAGCAGGGGGCGATCATCCTGCACGTGCTGGTGGACGACGCCGTCGCGGGGGCCATCCGGCTCGCCGACGAGGTGCGCGGAGAGTCCCGCGAGGCGGTGGACGCCCTCCACGCCCGCGGCGCCCAGGTCGTGATGATCACCGGGGACGCCGAGGCCGTCGCCCGCGACGTCGCCGGCAGACTCGGGATCGACCGCTACATAGCCGGGGTACGTCCCGAGGACAAGGCCTCGACGGTGGCCAGGCTCCAGTCCGGTGGACGAACGGTCGCGATGGTCGGCGACGGGGTGAACGACGCCCCGGCGCTCGCGCAGGCCGACGTCGGGATCGCGATCGGCGCGGGCACCGACGTCGCGATCGCGTCGGCCGGGGTCATCCTCGCGGGGGACGACCCGCGCGCGGTGGTGTCGGTCATCGAGCTGTCGCGGGCCGCCTACCGCAAGATGCGGCAGAACCTGTGGTGGGCGGCCGGGTACAACCTCATCTCCGTGCCGCTCGCCGCCGGAGTGCTCGCCCCGATCGGCTTCGTCCTGCCGATGTCGGTCGGCGCACTCCTGATGTCGGCGTCCACGATCGTCGTGGCGCTCAATGCGCAACTCCTGCGCAGGCTCGACCTCCGTCCCGAGGTGGTCGTCCGGGGTTGACGACCTCGCGGGTCAGGCGAGGTACTTCGCGGGGTCCTCGTCGAAGGCCTTGGCGCAACCCTGCGAGCAGAAGTACACGGTGTTCCCGTCGTACTCGCGCGCCGCCGCTGCCTTGGCGGGGTCGATCGACATGCCGCACACCGGGTCGACGACGCGCGTGGCGCCCTCGTCGTGAGCGTGTGCCGCGTGGGCGTCGCCGTGGTGATGGCTGAAGAGATTCATGGTGTGGGTTCCTTTCGTGTGTTCGGCAACAGGCCCTGATACGGGCGGTTCCGTCCAGACGTCCTCGGCTCCCCCGACCTCCACCCGGAGCGCGTCCGGCGGTACCGGGGCGGCGGAGGCCTGGGCGTCCCGCGTGACCGCCGGGGCGAATCCGCGCAGTCGGTTGGCGTTGAGCACCACCGACAGCGACGAGAACGCCATGGCCAGCCCGGCGATGATCGGGCTGAGCAGCAATCCGGTGGACGGATACAGCGCGCCCGCGGCCAGAGGGATGCCGAGCAGGTTGTAGCCGAACGCGAACCCGAGGTTCTGGTGGATGTTCCGCATCGCAGCCCTCGACAGGTCGATGGCGGTGACCACCCCCGACAACTCCCCCGAGATCAGGGTGACGTCGGACGACTCGATCGCGATGTCGGTTCCGGTGCCGATCGCGAGCCCGACGTCGGCCTGCGCGAGCGCGGGGGCGTCGTTGATGCCGTCGCCGACCATGCCGACCACCCGGCCCTCCGACTGGAGCCGTTCTATCTCGCGCGCCTTGTGCTGCGGCCTGACCTCTGCCACCACCCGGCGGACGCCGACCTCTCGCGCGACCGCGGCCGCGGTGGTGCGGTTGTCGCCGGTCATCATGACCACGTCGATGCCACGGGCGGTCAGATCGGCGATGGCGGCAGCCGAACCGGGCTTGACGGTGTCGGCGACCGCGACCACGCCGGCGGGCACCCGATCGACCGCGACGAGCATCGGTGTCTTGCCGTCCGCGGCGAAGCGCTCCAGGTCGTCAGCCAGGACCTCAACCGGTATACCCGCCGAGGCGAGGAGACGGCGGTTGCCGACGAGCACGTTCGAGCCGCCGACCTGGGCCACCACCCCCTGCCCCGTGACGGAGTCGAAGCTCGTGGCATCGGCGACGTGGAGGCCGCGTTCAGCGGCGGCGTCCACGATCGCCTGGGCCAGCGGATGCTCGGAGTCCCGCTCGGCCGAAGCCACGAGGGCGAGCAGCTGATTCGCATCGAACCCCGAAACCGGAGCGATGTCGGTCAGCACTGGACGGCCGTTGGTGACCGTTCCCGTCTTGTCCACCACGATCGTGTCGAGCCGATGCGCGGTCTCCAGCGCGGTCGCGTCGCGTACCAGGATTCCGGAACGCGCGCCCTTGCCGGTCGCGATCGTGATCGACAGCGGCGTGGCGATCCCGAGCGCGCACGGGCAGGCTATGACGAGCACGGATACCGCCGCGACCAGGCCGTACACGCCCGCAGGGGCGGGGCCGACCATCCACCAGGCGACGAAGGTCCAGATCGCCACGCCGATCACCCCGGGCACGAAATAGCCGGAGACCCTGTCCGCGAGGCGCTGGATGGGTGCCTTCGAGCTCTGGGCGTTGCGCACGAGCTGGATGATCTGGGCGAGCATCGTGTCCTGCCCGACCCTCGCGGCCCGGTAACGGAACGAACCCGTGCCGTTCACCGTCCCACCGACGACCGTGTCGCCCGCCTGCTTGACGACGGGCAGCGACTCACCGGTGACCATGGACTCGTCCACCGGGGACGAACCCGAGACGACGTCGCCGTCGACCGGGATCTTCTCGCCAGGCCGGATGACCACCAGGTCGCCGACGACCACCTGCTCCACCGGGAGGTCGGTCTCCGCGCCTTCACGCAGCACGCGCGCCGTCCTGGGTTGCAGCCCTATCAGGGCCCGGATCGCCTCCCCGGTGCCGGCACGAGCCCTCGCCTCCAGGAGCTGCCCGAGCAGCATCAGAGTGAGGATCGTGCCCACGGCCTCGTAGTACGGCTCGCGCGAGCCCGCCGGGAGCACACCCGGCGCGATGGTGACGACCAGGCTGTATCCGAACGCCGCGACGGTGCCGAGCGTGACCAGCGAGTTCATCTCGGGAGCACGATGCGCCAGCGCCAGCCAACCGGTGCGATGCACCGGCCAGCCCGTGTAGACCATGACCGGGGCGATCAAGGCGAACTGCACCCACGGGTTGAGCAGGAAACCGGGCACCCAGGTGGCACCGAACATGTGCGCCATCACGGCGATCAGGACGGGGGCGCTGAGCACCGCGCCGACGCTCACCCTCCGCCGCAACTCGGTGATCTCCCCGGCCCGAGCGGCGTCCTCCGCGGCCTGCTCGTCTCCCGCCGACCGCGGCTGCCCGCCTGCGGCGCCGCTGTTCCCGGCGCCCGCGACCGGGGGCTGCCCTGGCGTCCCGTTGCCGGGGCGCTCGATCACCGCGACCGATCCGCCTTCTGGGAGCGAGGACGTGGAGCCCGCCTCGGTGACCCGCAACGTGCCGTGGAGCATGTTCATGCCACAGGCGAAGCCGAACTCGCCGGCCTGGTCCGGGGTGAACTCCACAGACGTCGTCTCGTACGCCGGCAGGACGCGATCGATCCGGAAGTCCGGGAACACCACATGCGACGAGCACTCCCCCGACTCCTGGCGATCGAACAGCAGCCGCACCGGCATGCCTCGCGTCACCTCCAGTACCTGGGGGCTGTAGCCACCCTTCACCGTCACGTGCGCGATCTGGACGCCGTCGTCGACCTCCGCCCGTCCGGCTCGTCGCGGGCCGAAGAAGAACAGCCCCAAGCCCACGGTGAGAGCCGCCGCCAGTGCGAGGACAAGTACATCGATCATCATTCGTCTCGATTCCGGGATCTCAAGATACCCCCTGGGGGTATATTAGCCTCATAGTCGCGCGACGCAAGAGCGAAAGCTATCGACTGGGAATTCCGCCCTACAGGTGCGAGGTCGCTTCCTCGAGGAGGTCGTCGGGGGCGAGCCACATCGACGGGTAGTTGCCGTACCAGCGCTTGACGCCACCAGCGTCGACGAGGACGGGTTTGACCATTGTTCCTCCCAGTTGTGTAGTACATACCGCGCGTTGTGTGTGACACAATAGATGCATGAGGCCGATCCGGATCACGCGCAGCGCCCGGAAGCACAAACTGTCAAACCGCCGTATCCGGGAGGCTCTCGCGACCGCCCTGTTCGTCCGGATGGATGGCGCGGACGGCGACATGGCGATCTACGAGGGTACTGACGCGACTGGCCTGGAGATCGAGCTGGGCCTCGTCCGCGACGACCATGGTGAGGGATACGCAGTGGTTCATGCGATGCCGCTGGAATGGAGGAGACTATGAGCAATAAGCAGCCCCCCGAGGGGTTCCCGGTGCGGTTCGGGCCAGACGTGACAGTGGCCGATATCGATTTGGACAGCGAGGAGTTCCGGGTTGGCGGGCACCGGCTGACCGAGGCACGTGCGGCCGAGCTGGCCGTCCAGGCGGAGCGTCGTGGCGGGCGGCCGTCACTGTCCGGTGGCCGGCGGCATTCGCCCGCGCTGAATCTTCGGGTGTCGCAGGCTGATCGTGATCGGCTGGACGCGGTGGCTGCGAAGCAGGGCCGGCGGACGTCTGATGTGGCGCGTGATGCGCTGCGGGAGTACCTCGATCGGCATGCATCGTAGGCCTCGTTCCCGGCCGTAGCGAGTGAGTCCGGGGGCCTCGAGGATGGTCCCGCACGCTTGGCCAGGTCTCCGAGGAGGTCCAGCCAGGCGTCGGCGGAGTACTCGTCGAAGCGCTGCTGGGGGCAGAGCGCGGCGACGTAGCGGCAGAGCATGCCTGCTTCTCGGGCGTTCATCGGAGGTTCCCTTCGGTGCGGTCGCGTGCTTCGGCTCGGGCCCATTGGTCATCGGTGAGTCCGCCTGTGCAGTAGCGGGTGGTGGGGGCGTGTTCGGCGGCTTTGCGGAGCCAGTTGCGCCAGGCGGCGTCCCAGTCGGGTGGCAGCCGGGTGCCGCGTCAGCTCGGGCACATCCTCCACGCGGAATGTCACCGGAAGCTCGGCGAGCAGTTCCGCGTACCAGCCAGGGTCGCTGGTCGACCCGACAAGCCGGCACCGGTACTCGTCCACCGGTTCGAGCCGACCGATCGAGCGCGGCAGCCAACTCACCTCGCCCATCGGGGCCTGGATCAGCACTCGTGTCGGGTACTCCCATCCGGCCGCCAGGTTCTCCTCCAAGACCTCGACGGGATCCAACTCCGGCGGGAACTCGAACCCCACAAAGCCGTCGACCGAGTTTTCCGCCTACAGGTGCGAGGTCGCTTCCTCGAGGAGGTCGTCGGGGGCGAGCCACATCGACGGGTAGTTGCCGTACCAGCGCTGGACGCCACCGGCGTCGACGAGGACGAACCCGTGCCCCGGCAGCCCCTCGTGCATCCCCTTGCCGAGGACGTCATAGGCGGCCGACACAGTGCCGTCGTCCAGCAGGTAGGGCGTGGTGACCCCGTACTGATCGAGGTCGGGCCCGATCTGCTCGGCGGTGTTCATGACGATCGGCAGCACGGTGATGCCGGCGTCGGCGAAGCCGGGATCGTCCTCGATCGCGGCCATCTGGGCGGTGCACGAGCCGCAGCCCGCACCCTCGTTGAAGTAGAGGACGACGGGTCCGCCACGCAGATCGCTCAACGTCACGGTGCCGCCTGCCGTCGTGGGCAACGTGAAGTCGGGCGCCATGGTGGCGGTCTCACCGGACTTCGGCACCGCGGACCACAACCCGAAGCCGATGACGGCCAGTATCAGCAGCGCGCCGACCGCCCCCAGCCGACGGCGGCGTCTGCGAGCCCGTTCCTCCCTGGCCCTCGTCTCGCGAAGCCGGTCGCGCCGGGTCCGGTACGGCACGCCGCCGGCCCGGCTCGTGCCGCCGGTGTTCGCCGCCGCGCGTCGAGTGGTCTTCGGGGTCGCTGTCTTCTGGCTCATCGGTCGGTCCTCAGGGTGTGATCGGGCTCGGTATCCACGGGCTCCGCTGTGGTTCCGGGCTCCGCGGCCTCCGCGTGGTCTCCTGCCCTTTCGCGGAGGGTGACCACCACGAACAGGGCGGCCAGCATCAGCAGGACGAGCCCGACAACGGGCTCGGGAATCGGTGCGCTCCAGGCGAGCAGGCGCGCGAAGACCCGGCTCAGCCAGCCGCCCACCGGCACCAGAGGACTGTTTCCCCCGGTCATGTCCGCAGCTCCGGCCTGGGTGATGACGGCGATGCCCATGACCGTGAAGCCGACGGCCACGGCGAGATTGACGGTGTTGGTGGCCACCACGCGCCCGGCGACGGCGAGGCGCACCGGCCGCGCCCGCAGCCGCGGCTGCCCACCCCTGGGAAGCACGTCCCACAACAGCGCCATGACGAACAACGGCAGCACCATGCCGAACACGTACGCCAGGCCGAGCACGAGCCCGCCGAGGCCCGAACCGGACATCGCCGACAGCGTCATGACCCCGGCGAGCACCGGGGCACAGCAGCTGGAGGCGACGCCCGAGAACACCCCGAGGCTGAAGAAGGTCGCGGTGTCGGCGCGGCCGGTGTCGGGTGCCCGCATCATCGACGGGAGCGACCACATCCGTCCCGACAGCGCGAGCACGCCGAGGCCGATCATGAGCAGGCCCCCGGCCCAGTAGAGGACGGCGTGGTACTTCGCTATCGCGCCCGCGATCAGGCTCACGCCCAGCGTGATCGGGACGAGGACCAGGGACAGCCCCGTGGCGAACACGAAGGTGAGGGGAAGCAGGCGCCAACGCCGGTTCTTCACCGCCGCGGCGAGGTAGCTGGGTGCCAGGAAGACGATGCAGCAGGGGGCGAACAACGCCACCCCGCCCGCGAGGAACGCGGCCAGCACGCCACCGGCCGACAGCAGTTCGGTGCCCATCAGTGCCCCGCGCGGTCGACGCCCAGCACGTGGGCGAGCTTGCGCCGCGGCAAGCGGCCGTTGCTGAAGAAGCGCCCGTCGAGCAGCACGAGGGGGAACATCGCCGGACGATGGGTCTCGACCAGGGCGAGCCCTTCGCTCGACTCGGCGTCCACCGTGCCGAGTTCCACCAGGCCTCGCCCGGCGAACTCTGCCAGCACGCTGTGCGCGTCCTGGCAGAAGTGGCAGCCGGGCGAGGTGACCAGCGTGAGTCTGGGAACGGCGCGTATGCCGTTGTCATGGGGTTGCGTCACAACGGCAACCCTGCCCACCCGAGATCCGCCGATGGTTCAGGCCGGATCAAGATTCGGTCAAGGCCGACGCGTCTGCCACCGGACAGGTCAGTGCTGATGACCGGCCCCGCCCATGACGGCGTGCATGGCGAGCATCATCCCCATGCACGCCAGCCCGCCGAACAGGCCTGCGGCACCGCCACCGGTGGCGAACTGCCAGATCCCGATCAGCACCAGTGGCACGCACATCAGCAGCATCATCCACTTGTGCGGACTGCGCCCGGGCGCACCTCGGGAATGCCCGACGGATTCTCCGGGCCGGGTGGGGGACGGTGTGCTCGTCATGGCTTCCTCTCACTTCGGGGTCAGCATCCGTACGACGAGGACGACCGCCATCCAGATCGCGGCGACCACGGCACAGCCCCACGTCCAGGGGCCGGGCGGCGGGCCGAGATCCATCCACATCGGCTTCACTCCTCACGGCTGCGGTTTCCACCAGACTCCGAGGCACGGACGAAGGACCGCTCCGCATCGGGTCAAGATTCGGCCAAGATCCCGTGGGCGCCCCCTCGCAGGCATCGGCGGGGTGATGGCCCGAGGGGATACTGGCAGGCATGGCCGAACAGGTTTCGACGAATCCGCGCGTCCTCGTGGTGGACGACGAGAAGGCGCTCGCGGGGGTGGTCGCGTCCTACCTGGCGCGAGCCGGCTACGAGGTCTCGCTGGAGCACGACGGCCTGCGCGCGGTGTCCACCGCCCGCGCGCTGGACCCCGACGTGGTCGTCCTCGACCTCGGCCTGCCCGGTCTCGACGGCATCGAGGTCTGCAGGCAGGTCCGGACCTTCTCCGACTGCTACATCCTCATGCTGACCGCACGGGGCGACGAGGTCGACAGGCTCATCGGCCTGTCGGTGGGAGCCGACGACTACATCACCAAGCCGTTCAGCAATCGCGAGCTGGTGGCCCGCGTCCAGACCGTGCTGCGCAGGCCCCGGCGGTCGGCCGCCACGGCAGCGGAGGCCCCACGGGTCTTCGGGGAACTGCGGATCGACGCGGGGGCGCGTGACGTCTGGATCGGCGAGGAGCCGGTGGCACTGACGCGAACCGAGTTCGACATCCTCGACGCGGTCTCCGGCTCGCCGAAGGTCGCGCTCAGCCGCCGCCAGATCATCGACCGGGTGTGGGACGCCGCCTGGGTCGGGGACGATCACGTGGTCGACGTCCATGTGGCGAATCTGCGGCACAAACTCGGGGACGACCCGAGCGACCCTCGCTACATTCTCACCGTGCGCGGCATCGGCTACCGGATGGGCAGAGGATGAGCCTGCGGGGGACGACCGGGTCGCGCGGCCGAACCGCCGTCGACGGGTGGTCGCTGGGGACGCGGCTGTTCGTCTCGCAGGCCGTCGTCCTCGTGGCGAGTGTCGCGACGGCAGGCCTGGTCGCCGCGCTCATCGGCCCGTCGCTGTTCCACACACACCTGCTCGAGTCCGGGCAGGAGGCGGGCTCGCCCGAGATGGCCCACATCGAGCAGGCGTTCACCAGCACCAGCGTGGTCTCGCTGGGTGGCGGCCTGCTGGTCGCGCTCGCGTTCGCCCTCATCGTGACGTGGTATCTCACCCGCCGCATCCGGCGTCCGATCGCCACGCTCGCCGATGCCGCCCACCGGATCAGCGCCGGGGACTACTCCGCACGGGTGCAGATCGCGGGCGCGGGCCCGGAGCTGGCAACCCTCGCCGACTCCTTCAACCAGATGGCCGAGCGGTTCGGGAGCGTGGAGGACACCCGCCGAAGGCTCCTGTCCGACCTGGCGCACGAGTTGCGGACCCCCATCGCCACCCTCAGCGCGCATCTCGAGGGCCTGGGAGACGGGGTCGTCGCGTGGGACGACTCCACCCTGGCGGTGCTGCAGAACCAGGCCGAGCGCCTCGCACGGCTGGCCCGCGATCTCGACGACGTCTCGCGAGCCGAGGAAGGACGCATCGCGCTCGACGTGAGCGTCCAGTCGTCGGCGTCCCTGGTAGAGCGTGCCGTCGACCAGATGCGCGACAGGTATGCCGCCAAATCCGTGCTCCTGGTGGGGGATGCGGACGACTCGGAGGTACGAGTCGATCCACAGCGGATCGCCCAGGTACTGGACAACCTGCTCGCCAACGCCCTGCGGCACACACCGAGCGGTGGCCGGGTCGCGGTGTCGGCCCACCGCGGGCACGGCGGCGCCGTCGTCATCACCGTCGCCGACGACGGCGAGGGTATGACCGGTGAGCAACTGGCCCACATCTTCGAGCGCTTCTACCGGGGAGACTCCGCACGCGCTCACGACGAGGGCGGCTCGGGCATCGGGCTCACGATCGCCAGGGCGATCGCCGACGCGCACGGGGGACGATTGGGCGCGTCGAGCCCCGGGCCGGGCCACGGCTCCACCTTCACCCTGGCCCTGCCGGGCGGCTCGGATGCGCACCCTTCTCGAAGCTCATAGAGACAGAACAATGGCGACGCCTCCCGGGGTCGACAGGGGAGACGGAGTAGGACTGAGACCTGCTCGGAAGCGAGGTCGTCCGCGACGGTCTGCGCGCTCTGTTCGCCCGCGAGCAAACCGTCGAGACCTGGCTGCGCACCGAGGTCATCTCGCCGAGTTGCACGCGGCGACTCTCCGGGAACACGACTCGTGATCCGGAGGCTCGTCTACTCACCCCGCGCACGGCAGCAGCTCACCGACCTCTACCTCTGGATCGCGGAGCAATCCGGCTACCCCGACAGGGCCGAAGGCTATGTCTCCCGTCGCGCTCAGACTCACGAGCCCGCGTCCAGCAACCGCTGCCCGAGGACGCGGACAGCCGTCCTCAACTCGGTTCCCTGCTCCACACGGAAGGCCACCGGAAGCTCGGCGAGCAGTTCGGCGTACCAGGCGGGGTCGCTGGTCGACCCGACCAGCCGACACCGGTGCTCGTCCACCGGTTCAAGGTGGCCGATCGAGCGCGGCAACCAGCTCACCTCGTCAACCGGGGCCTCGATCAGCACCCGGGTCGGATACTCCCATCCGGCCGCCAGGCTCTCCTCCAGGACCTCGACGGGATCCAGGTCCGCCGGGAGGTCGAACCCCGTGTCGGTGACCTCGACGCTTCGCACCCGGTCGAGCCGGTAGGTTCGCACGGCTCTGGTCTCGACCCGCACGCACACCAGATACCAGCGCCGCTGGCGGGCGACCACGCCCCACGGTTCGATCAGCCTCACCCGCTCGACGCCCGCCTCCGAGCGGTATCCGAGCCGTACGACACGACGCGCCGAGCATGCCTCGACCAGCGCGGCGGTGGTGGCCGCATCCGGGCGCACCGCATGCCGATCGGGGACGGCGCGCGCCGTCCGGCGGACGGAGTAGGCCTGTGCCGCGACCGCCTCGGGCAGCGCGCGCAGGATCTTGGCCAGCGCGCTCCCCACGGGATCGGCGGTGTCGGTGGCGTCCCTGCCGGCGTCGAGGGCGACCATCACGAGCCCGAGCGCCTCGATCGCGCTGAAGACCAGCGGGGGCAGCCGCACGCCCCTGCCCACGGTGTAGCCGCCGTAGGGTCCGCGACGCGAGAGGATCGGTATCTCGGCCTCACGCAGGATGCCGACGTATCGGCGCGCCGCCCGCTCGGTCACGCCCAGGGCGGCGGCCAGCCGCTCGGCACTCACACCCGGGTTCGTCTGGATGACCTCCAGGGCGAGCAGCGCTCGGGCGGTCGGGCTGGACTCCGTGGGCACGAGGACTCCCGAAAACTCGTCGAATGGGCCGGCACAATCCGGAAGTGGACTGTCCGGAACCGACTCTACGGTGTCGGCATGACCGAGAGAATCCTCTTTACCGCCGCCGTCGGGATTCCGCTCGTCCTGCCGCGGACGACCGTCCCCGACCCGCAGTCCACGCCACGACGGACCGGCTCCGCACGCGGGCCGTTCCGCGCATTCGTCCGGTGGCTCCGCCACCCACGACCCGTCCCATTGACGCAGTTACCGCCCGAGGTGCTCCGGGACGCCGATCCGGCCCTCCACGACAGCGTCATTCCCCTGCGAAGGGACTGGTACGGCGGGGACGCCCGCTACCACAGCCCCTACCACTGACCGACCCCGTCCCCGGTGGCAGCAAGCGCGCGGCCGCCGGGGACGGACAGGGGTTGCCCCCGGCCTGCCCACGCTCTCGCCGGCGAGCAGTTGGCGAACCGTATGAACACTCCTACGGTTGGAAACCGCGAGTTTACTTCACGTCATACGAGTGCAGCCAGGTGGGTCATGGGACAGGAAGAACGCCGTCAGCAGAGCATGGAACTCAAGAAGCGTGACATCGTGGACGCCGCCGAGAGGGTCTTCTTCTCGAAGGGCTACCAGAGCTCCTCGATGAACGAGGTGGCCAAGGATGCGGAGTTCAGCAAGCGCACCGTCTACACGTATTTCACCAGCAAGGAGCAGATCTACTTCGAGATCATGATCCGGGGCTACCGGTTGCTCCTCGACAGGCTCGAACGCGATCTGCGGGAGACGAACCCTGCCGACGCGCTTCAGGAACTGCGCTGCATCTTCCTCACGTTGTTCAGCTTCGGCCAGGATCATCCCGACCACTTCCGGGCGATCATGGACTACGAGACGAAGGGTTCGGACAACAGGCCGGGTGTCCCGGACGAATCCCGGGACGAGTGCTATCGGCTGGGCGAGCAGTTGTTCGGCCACCTCGCCCACGCGCTGGCCCGCGGCCGTGCCGAGGGAACGTTCAGCGATGTGGCCGATTGCGGATCGGCCGCGTTGACCCTGTGGGCATGCGCGATCGGGGTGCTCAACACCGCACTCAAGAAGGCCTCCTACCTCGAGGGCTACCACCACGTCGACCCGGACGAGTTCGTCGCCAGTTCGTTCGACATGATCACGCGCCTGATCAGCACCGGCGGCGATCCGGCATGAACCGCAAGGTGATCAAAGTGGCGCTGATCGTGGTGGCGATCCTCGTCGGCATCTGTCTGCTCGCGGTGAGCGCGCTCATGGCGATCAGCGGAGCCTGGACGAGGCGGACGTACCTGGAACCCTGGGGCAGGGACTACGCGTCCTCGCACGCCGATCCCCGGGTGCGCCTGGTCGCCACGGGCCTGCTGGCGGCGAGCAATCACAACATGCAGCCCTGGCTGATCAGGCTCGACGAGGACGACGCGTCGTCGTTCCTCCTGTACGCCGACAGCTCCCGGATGACCCCGCAGGTCGATCCGGAGGCACGTCAGCTGATGATCTCGCAGGGAACCTTCCTGGAGTACGTCGCCGTGGCGGGCGAGCACGAGGGCTGGGACGTGCGGATCGACCTCTTCCCCGACGGCCAGTACGACGAGGACCACCTTGCCGAGAGCATGAACGAGACGCCGGTCGCCAGGGTCACGCTGTCGGCGGCGGAGGCACATGACGCCCCCCTGTTCGACGCCACCTTCCTGCCGGACACCAACCGGGCGGCCTACGAGCCCCAGGCGCTGTCCCCGGAGCAGGTCGCCACCCTCGAAGCACTTCCGGAACAGGACGACGAGGGGACGGTGTCCGTCCTCCAGGACGACACCGATGTGCGGACGATCGGCCAGTACGCGATGCGCGCCGCCACGATCGAGGCGGGCGTGGCCCGGGTGATGGACGAGGGCAACGCCATCTTCAGGGCCAACGAACGTCAGAAGAACCTCTACCGCTACGGCTATTCCGTCGAGGGACAGGGCACGACCGGGCTGATGAAGCACATCCTGCAGGGGTTGCTCACCCTGCGTCCGTCGCTCAACACCGGCCCGGCGGCGTCCGAGAACTTCATCCGGAGCACACAGACCTCCGTGGACGCCACCCCCGCCTACGCGATGATCGTGACCGACGACAACAGCCGGCGCGCGCAGGTGGAGAGCGGCATGCTCTACAGCCGGCTCGTCCTCACCGGGCACACCCTCGGCCTGGCGATGCAGCCCCTCAGCCAGGTGCTGGAGGAGTATCCCGAGATGCGTGTGCCCCACGACGAGTTCCAGGCGCTGTATGCACCCGACGGGGGCACGGTGCAGATGGTGTTCCGCGTGGGGCAGCCCACCGAGAACGTGCCGGTGAGCATGCGGCGCGACGTCATGGACCTGATCGAGGGCTGAGGCGGCGAGCCCTCACGAGGGCACAGCGCTGGGGCCGGGTGGTCCGGCCCCAGCGCGTCGCGGTCACCGACAGGCGGCCGGCCGCATGCGAGTCGTCAGTCCTCGACGACCGAGATCGTGACGTCGATGTTGCCGCGGGTCGCGTTCGAGTACGGGCACACCTGGTGAGCCGCGTCGGCCAGCGCCTGGGCCTGGTCGTGCGGCAGGTCGGGGATGGTCACCTCGAGTTCGACGGCCAGCTGGAACCCGCCCTGGCCGTTGGGGCCGATGTGGACGCGTCCCCCGACGCTCGAGTCGGTGACCTTGACCTTCTGCGAGCGCGCGACCGCCTGCAGCGCGGAGTGGAAGCAGGCGGCGTAGCCGGCCGCGAACAGCTCTTCGGGGTTGGCGCCCTGGCCGGAGCCGCCCATCGACTGCGGGATCGCCAGGTCGAGGTCGACGCGGCCGTCGGTCGTGCGAACGTGGCCGTTGCGGCCCTCGCCGGTCGACAGTGCTTCGGCGGTGTAGAGAATGGTCTCCATTGTTTCGTCCCTTCCGGATCGAACTGTGTGGTGCGGGTTGTGGTGAGTGTGGATCTCGTGGTGCGGGTCAGGGCCTGACGAGGACGCGCAGCCGCCGGATCAGGTCGTCGGCCTGCTCCCGCGTGATCGACAGCCGTTCGCCGAGGCATCTCGGCACATCGGCCAGTTCGTCGCGCAGCGCCGCGCCCGCGTCCGTGAGCCCGATCGCGACGACGCGCTCGTCGTCCGCGCTGCGCGCCCGGGTGATCAGCCCTCGGGTCTCCAGCCGCTTGAGCAGCGGCGAGAGCGTGCCCGAGTCGAGCCCGAGCAGGGAGCCCAGCCGCCCCACCGTCAGATCGTCCTCGCTCCACAGGGCGACGAGCACGAGGTACTGGGTGTAACTGAGCGACCACGGGGCGAGGAGTTCCCGGTAGACCTGCCCGATCCGCCGGTCGGCCGAGTAGACGGCGAAGCACAGCATCGGGTCGATGGCTGCTGCGGCGGGCGACTGGGTCATGTGACAATGATTGCACGCAATTCAATTGTGCACAACTAAAATTCTCCGACCATCCCACCCACGGACACTCGACTCGACCCGCAGCCGGTCAGTATGCCGCGAGCTGTCGTTCGATGTCGCCGATCTTCAACCGGAGTTCGCGTTGAAGGCGCTTGTCCTGCTCGGACGATGCCACGACGCTCGCGTTCACCGCACGAGTGCTCGCGTCCACGCCTGCGACGGCAGCAGTGATCCCCCGCTCCGCCTGTTTGAGCGACGAGGCCAGCGCGCCCACCGAGGCGGAGATCGCGCCGCCCATCCGGCTGACCGCTTGTTCAAGGTTGGCGAACCCCTCGATGACGGCTGCGGTCGTGCGCCGCTGTTCCCAGATCTGGGCGAACACGGGGTGGCATTGCGCGTCATAGACGACCGGTGCGAGACGCCGGATCTGCGATGTGGCCGCCCGCGCCGCCTCGCTCGTGTCGATCTCCACCGGGAAGGGCGCCAGCGCCTCCGTCCCGCCGAACGAACGGTACCGACCGATCGCGTGGACGTAGTCCCCGGATAGGACACCCAGCCTGGACAGGGTGCGGTTGTACTCGCCCAGCGCCGCGTAGGCGCCCTCGATGCTCGCCCAGAACGGCGAATAGGCACCGTTGCGGTAGTGCTGTTGTGCATCGACCCCGCCCTGACGCGCCTGTGCCAGCCAACCGGGCAGGTTGCCGAACGCCTCGACCGCCTCGGCCGAGACGCGCTCCGCGCGGGCCTTCTCGACAGCCATCTCATTGAGCCGGACCCGCTCCGCCTCCGCCTCCTGTAGGGCGGCGGCCGCCCGAGCAGCCCGATTCGTCTTGTTGGCCCCGCTCAGTTCCGCGATGAGGCCGATCACCACCGCAGCGGCCACGATCACGACCATCACGCGCAGATAGCCGAACCAGAACTGGCCCGGCGTGTCCAGGATGAGGATGTAGACACCCAGCCATCCCCCGAGGACAGGCAGCGCACCCCACCAGGCCGCCTGAAACCCCCACGCAAGTGCATCGAACACAGCCTTGACAACCTGTTTCCCCCCCATGGGAGGAGTCTGCCACAGCCGGATCACAGAGCCTGCCGCCGATCTCACCCAGGGAGAAAGCTGCGGGCCGAGACGAATGCGGTCATGCCTCCGGTTGGATGGCTCGCTCGCGTCGTAGCAGGCTCCGCTTGACGGACACTCCCCACGCGAAGCCCGCCAGCCCCCCGTTCGCGGCGACCACCCGATGGCAGGGGACGAAGAGCCCGCAGGGATTCCGGGCGCACGCCCCGGCGACGGCACGCGCACCGTTCGGCCTTCCCAGCGCCGCGGCCAGCTCGCCGTAGCCGACGACGGTTCCCGGCGCGATGTCGCGCAGGCGCTCCCAGACCTGGATCTGGAGGGGCGTCCCGCGCAGGACGACGGGCACGGACGCCGCCGTCGCCAGATCACCGCCGTAGTAGGCACGCACCGCCGCGGCCGCTCGCGTCGCATCGGTGTCGGATGCGCCGTGGGAAGCATCAGGATCGACAAGGTCGTCCAGATGCGCGCGCCGGGCGAGTGCCGCCGCGTCGTCGTCCCAGCCCGATGCGAGCACCGAGCCCTGGGCGTCCTCGATCACCGTGAACGGCCCGTCGGGGGTGTCGACGGTCTGGATCCGCACTGTTGTCATGGGTGTTGTCCCTTCTGTGTCGAGGCACGCCACAGGTGCATCGTGAGGTAGCTGCGCCACGGGGCGACGGGTGCCACCTGCCGGGCGATCGCGAGTTCGCTGTCACCGAGTCCGGTGCGCCGGGCCCCGGCCCGCATCGCGGCGTCGCTGGTCAGCAGGACGTC
Source organism: Brooklawnia cerclae (assembly GCF_011758645.1). Classification (NCBI taxonomy): domain Bacteria; kingdom Bacillati; phylum Actinomycetota; class Actinomycetes; order Propionibacteriales; family Propionibacteriaceae; genus Brooklawnia; species Brooklawnia cerclae. The sequence goes on from NZ_JAAMOZ010000001.1 coordinate 2,796,546, forward strand.
GGGATGCCCGAGGAGCCGCATCGCGAGGTAGTCCACGGTCCATGGGCCGACTCCCTTGACGGGGCGCAGGGTCTCGGCGAGGCTCTCGCGGGTGTCGTCGACGCCGAGTTCCAGGTCTCCGGCGGCCATCGCCTCGCACACCCGGACGACCGTGTCGATACGCGCCCGCGGGCCGGACAGGAAGTCCGCGCCGTCTTCCGCGATCGCCGAGGGGGCCGGGAACAGGCGGGTGACCTCGGGTCGGCCGTCGCCGCCGGTTCGGGCGATGCGGGACGGCAGGGGCTCGCCGAGGCCGTCGACGAGGCGCTGCAGATGGGTGCGTGCGGCGGCGACCGAGATCTGCTGACCGATCAGCGCCCGGACGATGGCCTCCTCCGGCCCGGCCGCCCCCGGAATCCGTATCCCGGGCGCGGCGGCGACCATCGGCGCCAGCCGCGGGTCGGCGGCAAGGGCGGCGTCCGCCCCTGCCGGGTCGGCGTCGAGATCCAGCAATCTGCGTACCCTGCTGACGACCACCGGGAGGTCGGCCAGATCCTCGACGCGCATCGACGCCTCCAACCGCGTCCCGGTGTCGACGATCTCGACGACGGCGGCCCGCCGGCCGATGCGCAGGCTCCGCCGATAGGAGTTCCCGGTCACCGACTCGAGGCCGTCCACTGCGCGCGTCCCGAACCATCCGAACAGGCCCCTCACGTCGATCGGCTCCCGATACGGCAGGACGACGCGCACATCGCCGCCGAGCCCTTCGCCGTGCCCGGCCCGTCCCCCCGCTCGCGACCGCTCGCGGAGCTGGGTCGGGGACATCCCGAAGACCTCGGCGACAGTCTCGTTGAACTGCCGGATGCTGGCGAACCCAGCGGCGAACGCGAGATCGCTCATCCGCATCGTCGTCGAGACGATCAACTGCCGCGCCGTGTGCGCGCGGTGAGCCCGCGCCAGCGCGAGCGGCCCGGCGCCGAGCTCAGCAACCAGGACGCGTCCCAGCTGGCGCTCCGAGTAGCCCAGACGCCGGGCCAGTCCACTGACGCCCTCCCGCTCGACGACGCCGTCGGCGATCAGCCGCATGGCTCGCGCAGCGACATCCTCGCGCAGGTTCCACGCGGGACTGCCCGGCATCGCCTCGGGCAGGCATCTCCGGCACGCCCGGTACCCCGCGAGATGGGCGGCCGCGCTCGTCGGGAAGAACTCGACGTTGGTGGGCTTCGGCGTCCGCGCGGGGCAGCTGGGACGACAGTAGATGCCGGTCGTGCGGACGGCCATGACGAACTGCCCGTCGAACCTGCGGTCACGGGAGGTGACCGCCCGGTAGCGCTCGTCGAAGTCCATGCCGCAAGTCTCACACCGGGAAAGGCACAAAACTAGCGGAAATCGGACGCGGCACTGTGGCCGCACCCACCGTCGCTCCCCGGACCGGAACCGGGTCAGCCCTCGCCCCAGGGCAGCCCGTTCCACAACTCGGGCCGGCGGGTGAGCTCGATCAGGCGATCCCCCAGTCTGCGGTACTCCGGCCCGTCGGCCGAGGCACCCCACAGCGGCGCGCTGTCGACACCGTCGGCGGCTGCGGTCACCAGGACGAGGACATCAGTCGGCAGACCGTCGGCGTCCAACTCCCTCCGGAGCTCCTCGGCATCGAGTCGCGCCAGTTCGGCGACCGCGGGAATGGTCATGAGCTGGGTGATGAGCGCGAGCGCCTTCCGGGCGGCGGCTTCGTCCTCGGCCGGGGTGAACAACGCCCGGACGTAGGCGCGGGTCAGTCGGCCCGGCATGGTGTCGTCGGGGTCGAGTTGGGAGACGATGTCGGAGCGAAACGACTGCAGCAGGTCGCGGGCGAGTTCGAGGAGCAGTTCGTCCTTGCTCGCGAAGTGATAGATCAGCCCTCCCTTGGAGACTCCGGCCAGGCGGGCCACATCGTCCAGGGATGCGTGGACGCCCCGGTTGCGGATGACCTCGCCCGCCGCGTCGAGCAGCAGTCGCCGGGTGTCCTCGGCCGATCGGCCCACGGTACGTCCCACGGCTCCCCCTCCTCGGTGTCGGCGTGTCCTCCCGGCAACGCTAGCGGCCGTCGGACGCGCGGTGCGAGGGAATCAGCCGCCAGGCGATGACGACGGCACCGAAGGTGAGGACGGCGGCGACCACCGTGGTGGACTGCATGGCCGCGACGAACGCCGCGCGCGCCGCCTCCGCCAGCGCCGAGCCGGGCTCCAGCACGTTGAGGGCCGAGCCGAGCGAGTCCCGCACCTGGGCGCCGACCCCGGGATCGATCCCGTCCGGGATGGACGCCGAGACGTTGTTCCGGTACCTGGCCGACAGGAAGGAGCCGAGCACGGCGATGCCGAGCACCACACCGAGTTCCTGGGCAGTCTCGGTGATCGCCGAGACCGCTCCGGCCCTGTCGGCGGGCGCCGCCGAGATGATGGCGTCCCCTGTCAGCGTCGAGGCCAGCCCGATGCCGAAGCCGATGAGCGCCAGGCACAGGCCCAGCCACACGTAGGCGTCCGCGCTCTCGGCGATCGCGATGAGGGCCAACCCCGTTCCTGCCATCGCCAGGCCCAGCGCGATGGCCCGGCCCCGCCCCAGTCGCCGCAGCAGGAACCCGATCAAGGCAACCACCACGACAGACGCGATGGTGGACGGCAACTCGGCCATGCCCGCTTGAAGGGGGCTGAAACCGCGGGCGAACTGGAGGTACTGGGAGAAGAAGAACAGCAGCCCACTGAGCGCGAAGATCGCGACCACGTTCGCGGCCACCGCCCCGGAGAAGGCCGGACGCCGGAACAGGTCCACGTCCAGCATGGGATTCGGCAACCTCCTCTGCCGCCGGACGAACAGCACCCCGCTGCCGGCGCCGACGACCACACAACCGGCGATCAGCGGGGTGAGCCCCGAGCCGACGATGTGGGTGATGGCGTACACGACGGGCACGACGGCGACCATGGACAGCCCTGCGGACACGGCGTCGAAACGCCCCGGCTCCGGGTGCCGCGACTCCGGGAGCAGGACGATGCCCGAGGCCACGACGAGTACCATCACCGGCACGTTGATGAGGAACACCGATCCCCACCAGAAGTGCTCCAGCAGGAAGCCGCCGATCAGGGGCCCGATGGCCGAGCCGGCACCGAAGGCCATCGACCAGATGGCGATCGCCCTGGTGCGCTCGGCGTCGTCCGGGAACATGTTGCGGATGAGGGACAGCGTGGAAGGCATCAGTGTCGCGCCGGCCGCGCCCAGCAGCAGCCGGGCGGCGATCAGCATCTCGGCGGAGGTCGAGAAGGCGGCCACCAGGGAGGCGAGCCCGAATCCCACCGAGCCCAGCAGCAGCACCCGCTTGCGTCCGAGCCGGTCGGCGAGGTTACCCATCAACACCAGCAACCCGGCCAGTGCCAGGGAGTAGATGTCGCCGATCCACAGCACCTGTTCGGCCGTGGGGCCGAGGTCGGCGGTGAGCGCCGGCACGGCCAGCGACAGCACGGTGCCGTCGATGGCGAGCAGCAGCACGGCGGCGCCGAGGACGGCCAACGCCGCCCACCGGCGCCTCCCGGACAGCACGGATGCGGAGTGGGGACGAAGGGTCATGGTCTGAAACAGTACCGACCAGTCGGTATAGTTTTCAAACCTACCGCTCTCCCCCGAGCCCGGGTCTCGCTGGAACCCTGATCAGCCGAGAGCGGCATACTCCTCGTCACTGACGGGTTCGAGCCACTCGCTCGTCCCCTTGGTGATCGCGATATGGGAGAACCAGCTGTCCTTCGCCGCGCCGTGCCAGTGCTTCACCCCGTCGGCGATCTCGACGACGTCCCCGGGCCTCAGCGGCCGAGCGGATTCCCCCGCCTCCTGGAACCAGCCCTCGCCGCCGGTGACCAGCAGCAGCTGATACCCGTCGTGATGGATGTGCCAGTTGTTGCGGCAGCCCGGCTCGAACGTCACGTTGCCCACCGACACGTCGAAGCGCGGATCGCCCACGAGCGTCTGCAGGTAACTCGCGCCCGTGAAGTACCGGGCGAACCGGTCGTTGGGCTCCCCCGCAGGGAAGACGACCCCGTCCTTGACGTCCTCATTACGTGCCATGTCGCTTGTCTCTCCTTGTGGTTCGGGTGGAACGATGTCGTCGATCGCTCTGAGGGCATTGAGCGTGCGCGGGTATCCGATGTAGGGCAGCAGCTGGGTCACCACGTCGATCAAGGTCTCCCGGCCGTTGCCGACATTCAGGTTGGCGCGCACGTGGCCCCGTACCTGCGGCTCGCAGCCCCCCTGCGCCACGAGGATCGACAGAGTCAACAACTCGCGAGTCGGGATGTCGAGCCCGGTGCGGGTGTAGTGATCGCCGAAGCAGTTGCCCGACAGGAACCGCTGTATGTGGAGTTCGTCCGCCGGGGAACCGGCATAGAGGGATTCGAGGACCTCGGCGCCGATGATCTCGCCCTGGACCCTCCTGCCCTGCTCAAGACGCGTCTGCGGCGTCGTCGTCGACTGGCTGGGAAGCGGCAACGGCACACCGCGCCGGACGAGTTCCTCGTTGACCGCATGGACGAAGTCGACGACCCTGCCCATGCCCGCGTAGGGAACTGCCTGGTACACGATCTCCTTGACCTGCACAGGGGTGACACCGGCCGTGAGCGCGGCGGACAGCATCACCCGGAACTCGCCCAGGGCCCCCATGCCGATCAGCGCCGCGAGCTGGGTCATCAGGCGGGTGGACCGCGGCAGGTCACCATGCCGCAGCACCTCGTCGAAGGCGAAGTCGTCGAAGTAGGCGATGAGCTCCGGATCGGTCTGTGACAAGGTCGAGCGATGGTTCGGGAAAAGCTCGTCATGGTTGCGGCGCGCGGTGTCGTTGGCTGTCATGAGTTCTCCTGTCCTGTCCGGTGTCGGCGGGCGACAAGCACCCTGGGGCTCGTGGTCGTTCGTCGCCCGATGCCATGGCCGGACGACCCGAGCCCGTGGTCCGTGGTATCCGGTCGAGGCCCATCACACGCCGGATCACAGGGGTGCGGGAGTGGCTGATCTTCCGGGTACCAGCAGGGCCTGCCTCCCGCGGGTGGCCCGCCCGTCCGGCATGAGCGGGCCTTCCGACCGCCTCACTCGCCGAGCTGACCGGCCGCCGCCGCGTCCCACTGCGTCGCCGCCCAACTCGCGAGGAGCGCGAAGGCATCCGCCGAGGGCGTGTTGGGCTCGGGGTTGTAGGCGAGGATCGTCAACCCGGTGTCGGCCGACAGGCCGAGCGCCTCGAAGGCCAGTTCCAGACGACCGACCACCGGGTGGTTGAACACCTTGACTCCCGTGCGGTGGTATTTGACGTCGTGGGACGCCCACAGCCGGCGGAAGTCCTCGCTGCGCGTGGAGAGCTCGCCGATCAGCGCGGTCAGTTGCCTGTCGTGCGGGGCCCGGCCGGCCTCGGTGCGCAGGATCGCGACGGTGTCCCAGGCGGCCTTGTCCCAGTCGCCCCAGAACTCGTGCGCCGCGGGGTCGAGGAAGCAGAATCGGGCATGGTTCACCGGACGGGCCGGGTCGCGGTACATCGGGGCATAGAGGGCCTCACCGAGGAGATTCGCCCCGAGGACGTCGAGCCGGTCGTTGCGGACGAACGCCGCCGTGCCGACCATCGAGTCGAGGATGCGCTGGATCACGGGCCGCACCGATGCCGCCGCCCGCGGGCGCGAGGACACAGAACTCGTCCCACGCTCGTTCGCCGTGCGGGCGAGATCGAACAGATGACCCCGTTCGGCCTCGTCGAACTGGAGCGCCTGCGCCAACGCCTCCAGGACGCTGTCGGAGACGCCCCGCAGGTTGCCGCGTTCCAGGCGCGTGTAGTAGTCGACGCTCACCCCCGCGAGCAAGGCGACCTCCTCCCGGCGCAGGCCGGGGACCCGGCGATGGCCCCCGTAGGCGGGCAGCCCGGCACGCTCGGGTGACAGCCGCGCCCGGCGCGACATGAGGAACTCCCGTACCTCGGTGTGGTGGTCCATGCCCCGACGCTACGACGCGCGCCTGCCGAATGGGAGGTTCCACCAGTGCCTGCCTGGGCCTGCGCGCGGCGCCCGGCGGTTCGCTATCACGGCACTGCGGAAGGTCGCGAGACCCTCCGGGGTTCTCGCGACCCGGTGTCGCTCGTCAGCCGCGGACGGCCTGCGCGATCGGCGTCCGCCCGTTGCCGAAGGGCAGCGTCCGCCCGATCGTCGAGTCGTCGGCGAGCACCGCCGCCACGACCCCGGCGACGTCCCCACGCGACACGCGTCCGTCGCCGAGATCCTCGCCCACCTCGATGAGCCCGGTCGGCTCGTCCAGCGTGAGGGGGCCGGGGGCGAGGATCGTCCAGTCCAGGCCGGACGATCGCAGGTGCTCGTCCGCGGCGGCCTTGGCCTCGGCGTACGGGAAGAACGAGTCGGCCGGGGGCACTCCGTGGTCGCGCCGCGAGCCGATGTAGGACACCATGACGTAGCGGAGGACGCCGGCCGCGCGTGCCGCGTCCATCGAGCGGATGGCCGCGTCACGGTCGACCGCGTAGGTGCGTGCCGGGTCGCCACCGCCGGCTCCCGCCGACCACACGACGGCGTCGTACCCACCGACGAGGTCGGTGAGGCCGTCCACGTCGAGACCCTCGACGTCGGCGACCACGGGACGCGCCCCGGTCGCCGCGACGTCGGCTGCGTGTGCGGGGTTGCGGACGACGGCCGCGACCTCGTCGCCCCTCGCGACGAGCAACGGCGCCAGGCGTAGGGCCACCTTGCCGTGGCCACCGATGATCATGATGCGCGACATCGCGTCTCCTTCCGGCGAACGGGTCTCCAGCGTAGGCGGTCGCCTGCACCGCCCGCGTCGGATCTGTCACCACCGACCTGTCGCGGCCGGGCGCCCTGGAGCGATTCCGGCCACGACGGTGTCAGCACGGAGACACCTCAGTAGGCGACGGTGAACCGTGCACGACGGTGCGCCGGATGCTCGACCTCGTCCACGATCGCGAGGGCGAGATCGGCCCCGGAGATGTTCGACTGCCCGTTCTCGTCGACGAGGAGGACGTCGCCGCCGACGCGGAAGGTCCCGGTGGCCTCGCCGGGCACCCATGCCCCGAACCCACCGGCGGGGCTCACGAAGAACCAGTCGAGAGCCTCGTCACTGACCCGAAGGTCGTCGAGGACGCCCGCCAGCTCGGCTGCCTCGGGCCTGAACTCGTCGGGGAAGCCCTCGGTGTCGACCACCCGCGGCCCACCGTCGGCCACCAGCAGCGACCCCGCGCCACCGACCACGCCGAAGCGGATTCCCTTGTCGCGGGCCAGATCAGCGACCTTCTTCTCGACGGCACGCAGCGTCCCGGCACCCTCCAGCGCCCCGCGTGGCGACAACGCCGAGACCACGACGTCGGCCCCGTCCACCGCGGCCGCGAGCACCGCGTCGTCGAGGACGTTCCCCGTGCGGTACTCGACGCCCGCTACCGGGGTCTCCGGCACCTTCCGGCTGTAGGAGACGACGGAATGCCCCTTGCCGGCCGCGACCGTGACGAGGTTGCGGCCTGCGTACCCGGTGCCACCGAGGACGGTGATGTTTGCCATGTGAAACTCCTTGTGTTCGTGGTCCTGCGTCGTGTTCGTAGTCCTGCTCCGGACCGGGGCTTTCCCCTCCGACGTCCATTAGTTACCATAGGAGAGCCAGTCACCAAACGGAAGTAGGCACTTCCTGGTGACCTGGTCACCAGGAAGTAAGTGAGCGGGCAACCGGCGAGGGGGACGCGGTGGGCGGTCAACAGTGGAACCCGTACGTTCGCGACTGCCCGACGCGGCAGTTGCTCGACCGCATCGGCGATCGATGGACCGTGCTCGTGATCGGCGCTCTCGGCGACGGGCCCCGTCGTTTCTCCGAGATCGCGCATCGCGTCGACGGCGTCTCGCAGAAGATGCTGACCCAGACGCTCCGTGCGCTGGAACGCGACGGACTCGTCACGCGCACGGCCTATCCCGAGGTGCCGCCGAGGGTCGAATACGAGCTCACGGAACTGGGCACAACGCTTCGCGAGCCCTTGAAGGCGCTGGAGGACTGGGCGACGGCCCACATGGGAGGCGTCCTCGACTCGCGCCGCCGTGCCGATCAGCCGGCGGATGCCGGATCGTCCCGATAGACCGTCCGGGCGAGGCGGCCCAACCCTGATTCACGCACATCGACACGCCCGTCGAAGCCCTGGAAAGCGCTTGCTCGGGCGTGTCGATGTGCACGGAGCAGGGCGTAGACCCGGCGATTCGTCCGAGCGAACGGATCGAGACGGCCGGGCCCACGACGCGTGGATCACCGGCCTGCCTCATCGGCCGATGCCCGGAAACCAGCACGGCGTACACGACCGATCCCGGTGGAGCGGCGTAGCCTGACTCGCAGGAGGAGACCACCGGGCACGAGGCGTGCGCGGGCCGGTCGTCACATGGGGGTGTGAGCCGATGTCGGACGAGGTCAGCGGACCGGAGTTCCCGCGGCCGGATCCGATGGCGGGCGTGCCGCGTCTCCCACCCGGCACCATCCCCCGCCGGCGCCTGCTCGACCAGCTGTCGACCGACGCAGCCCTCGTCGTCCTGCGCGGCCGGGGCGGCACCGGGAAGACGGCGCTGGTCGCACAGTGGTTGCGTTCCGGTGGCCTCGACCGCCTCGATCCGCCGGCGATCAGGGTCGCCTGGGTGACCACGGAGCCCTCGGCGTCCTCACGGGCGAGCTACTGGCTGCAGGTGCTGGACGAGTTCCACGCCCTCGGCCTGGTTCGCGATCGCGACTACCAGCGCGACAGCATCGCCCTGAACGGCTCCGGCAGCGACGTCGACGCGGCCGTCCGCCGGTTGCTGACCCGGTGCGGCGAGGGGCTGCTGCTGGTATTGGACGACTTCGGCCCGCCCGGTGATTTCTGGGACGAGGTCGTCACCGACCTGGTGACGGGGTTGCGCGCCACGTCCGATCTTCGCGTGGTGGCCATCGGACGCTCCCCCACCTCGTTGGAGGACCCACTGGTGCAGATCAGTCTGCCGATGCGCATCCTGACCGACGACCACCTCGCGCTGACGAGGGACGAACAGGCCGCGATCGTGGACGCCAGCCACCTGGACCTGGAACCCGAGGCGCGAGCCGCGCTGCTCGACGCACCCGACTCGACGCTGCCGATGATCCTGCGCTACCTGCTCGCACTGCTGAGGAACTCCACCGAGCCCGGTCAGCGGATCTCGTCGGAACGGCTCCGGCACGTGCTGCGACCGGCCGTGCAGCGGGAGTTCTCCCGGCGGGTCCCCGATCCGGCGATGCTCCGCTTCCTCGAGATCACCGCCCAGGCACCCTATTTCGACGAGGCCCTGGCGCGGACCCTGACCCAGGAGGAATCAGCGGCCGACCTTCTCGCGCGGGCCGAGCGCGGCGGGGCGGGGCACTGGACGAGTTCGCGTGGCCGCACCGTGTTCCGGTACAGCGACCATGTCCGGGCCACCGCAGCGTCCCTCGACTCGAAGCGCCGGGCGCCGGAAGCCGTGCGGGCGACGCTGTCCGAGGTCTCCCGCTGGCTCGCCGAGCAGGACGACACCTTCACCGCCCTGGAGTACGCCCTGCGAGCCGAGGATCTCGACCACGCGTCCACCCTGCTCGCCCGGGTGTTCGCCCAACTGACCTGGGACAGCGGTCAGCGGATCGCGGCGCTGGTGGAGGAGCTGCCGGTGGCACGCGTCCACCTCCACCCGATCCTCGCCATGTACCGGGGACTGATGCTCAACGCGCAGCGGGGCAGCCAACTGCAGGCGCTGGAGTACTTCGCCTCGGCAGCCGTCATGTCGAGGGCGCGAGGCTCAAAGCTGACGCCGGGTGAGCGCGCCGTGCTGTGGGTGCAGGAATCGGCGGCCATGCGGTTGTTGGGCCAGCAGAACGCCGCCGCGCACGCCGCCCGCAAGGCGGCCAAGGTCGTCGAACGCGACGCCGATCACGTGCTGGACGAACTCGCGCAGACCACATCGACCGTTCTGGTACAAGCCGGCTACTCCCTGTTCTATGCCGAGGGCGTGGCCTCGGCGGAGGAGGTGCTCCAGCGCAGCCGGGTGCTGGCCAGACAACAGGGGTGGGCTCCCCAGGCCAACCGGAGCCATGCGGATCTCGCCGCGATGGCGGCCTTCACCGGGTGCGTGCGCGATGCACGGGAGCTCCTGGCGCTCATCGATCCGGAGGCGTGGCCGGAGAGCTGGCTGAACGGCTACCACGGGGCGATGCGCAACATCGCCGAGGCATGGGTGGCGATCAACGAGGGCCGGTTCCCCGACGCGACGGCCGAACTCGCCGTGCTGCGCCCGCATTTCGACGCGATCGAGCACTGGGAGTTGATCGCGTCCCCATTGGCGCTCGCCGACACGCTGGCAGGACGCGGGGCCGCGGCCGAGGCATGGTTCAACACGACCGTCCGTGATCGCACCAACCGGCGGACGCCGCCTTCGGTGGTCGACCGGGCGTCGGTGACCAGCCGATTGCTCGCGCTGGTGACCGGCTCGAGTTTCCTGGGCGCATCGGTGCGGCGCAACTCACCGGTCGCAGCGCAGACGAAGGCACTGGAGAGTCTGCATCTCACGCTGGCCGGCCAGGACGCCGCGGGCGTCGCCTCGCTCGCCGCCGCCGAGTCCCGGCCCGTCACCGCGCTGGACCGAATGCTCGTGGCCGTCGCAGGGCTGGCCGCCGCGCACCGGGGCGCCGCCGACCTGGACCCGGCCACATTGAGCGGACGGGTGCTGGCCATCCTCTCCGCGGACGAGCTGCGCTGGCCACTGGCGTTGCTCGGTTCGGCAGAACGCGAACGGATGCTCGCGGAGGTCGATGCCGCCGACCGGAACCGTCTCGCCGAAGTCTTCTCATCGATTCCCTCGCTGGTGCCCGCGACGCCGCGCGGAGCCGCGCATGTGGCTCTCACCCCACGGGAACGGCTGGTGCTGCAGGAGCTCACCGAGACAGGAAGCCGCGCGGAGCTCGCCGAGCGGCTGTTCACTTCGCCGAACACGGTGAAGTCGCAGCTTCGTACCCTGTATCGCAAGTTGGACGTCTCGTCCCGGGAGGAGGCGCTCGCGAAGGCGGTCACACTCGGACTGCTCGGCGGTGACGATGCGCGCAAGGCGGGATGAGGGCGTGACGATCCTTCCACGATCCCGGCCGCATGCGGCCGACCGCCGCCCGCGACCAGTGGAAACGTCGGAAAAGCGCGCCGACCATCCGTCGAACACTCGGATCGGTCCCCTCGTTCACACGTACCATCCGTTGTCATGGTGGATTGGCTCACGGACGCCCCCGGCGCGGAGACCCAGCACGTCGTCTTCCCTAGCGGTTCCGCGACCCTGCACGGGCTGCTCTACACGCCGGGTGGCAACCGACCTCATCCCTCCGTGGCGCTCTTCCACGGCTTCCCCGGCTGGGAGAACAACGGCGACATCGCCTACGCGCTCGCCCGGGTGGGCTGGGCGGTGTTCGTGCCCCACTACCACGGGAACTGGGGCATGCCGGGCGATTGGTCCTGGGCCCACGCGATCGAGGACGCGGCAGCAGCCACCGACCTGCTCGGCGACCACGAATTCGCAGAGCGGTACAACCTCGATCCCACCCAGGTGGCCGTGGCCGGCAACAGTCTCGGCGGTTTCCTCGCGCTCATGACCGCCGCGGCCCGCCCGGGCATCGCCTCGGTGGCGTCGATCGCGGGCTTCGACTTCGGTGCCGCCGCCGAACAGTTCCGAGCCTCCCCGGAGACCCGGAATGCCTACGTCGACCTGTGGCACGAGGACACGGCCGTGCTCTCCGGTACGAACGGCGAGGCTCTCATCAGCGAGATCGAGGCCGCCGGGGACGCATGGAGCCTGCGCGCGCTCGCACCCCGGCTGAGGGATCGTCGGGTGCTGCTCGTCGCGGGCGAGCGCGACACGGTCGCTCCCCCGGACATGCACCACGAGCCGCTCGTCCGGGCGCTTCGCAGCGCCGGGGGCGCCCCCACCACCCAGGTGCTCGACACGACCCACTCGTTCACGGATCAGCGCCTGGCGCTCACTGCCCTGCTCGTCGATTTCCTCGGTACGCCCGCCCGCTGACGAGCGGCCAGGGGCACGCCGGGCCGCCCACTATTCGGCCTGTTCGGCGAGACGGATGGTCGGCTCGTGGTGGACCGGAGTCCGGACGGACCTGGCGATGAGGCAGAGTGGGCCGACGCGATCATGTAGTTCCAGCGCGAGCCCTGCGTCGTTCCCGGCCATGATGGTCACGGTGGGCCGGAGGGTGACGGAGGCGAACTCCCCGCCACCGCTGTGGTCGGGATCCATCGCCAATTCTCCCGACGCGTCGTCGACGTAGTCGAGCACCACGATCCCCGCGTCGGCGGCGAGGTGCAGGTACCACAGCATGTGGCACTGCGCCAGCGCGGCGACGAACAGTTGCTCGGGATTCCATCGCGCGGGGTCGCCGCGGAAAGCGGGTGCCGACGAGCCCGGCAACGTCGGCGCCTGCCCGGCGTCGATCTCGAGATCACGGGAGTAGGCGCGATACGACGAGGTTCCCGTACCCAGGTTGCCGGTCCAGCGCAGCCGCACGTCGTGGCGATGAGGCCTTGGCATTCGTCTCCCCGTTCTGTCGATCCCGATCGTCGGCCGACAGCACAACGCTATGCGCCGCACGCGAAGGGTGCGGCGCACAAGAAGACGAAGAAGACGATCGCGGCGATCGGCAGCCCCTTCGGCACGATCGCCACGGCTGCCAAGCCGGCCGACGCCGGTCTTTTCCTCCGCGTGCACCGGGTTGTCCGCCGAGGGCGTGACTCAGTTCCTTCAATCTGCGGCCGCCCCATCCTCGACTAGGCGAAACGCTCCCTTCCTTCGGCGATTCTCCCGAATTGAAGGAACTGAGTCACGCCCACCTGCGGGCTGGTGCCCACCCGAGCGGTGTCGCCACCGCCAACTGCCCCGATCGGCGGCCACACCGCCCCGGGGAAGGCGGCCCAGGGGCTCTGACCCCCGCCGTCGATACGATCACGGGCAAATACCGGTCAGCTGGACGAGAGGTGGCTCGGATGTCTCTCCGGGACAAGGTGGAAGTCGAGGTCGAGGACAACCGGGTGCAGCGGTTGCTGATCAATACGCGCTGGAAGGATCACGGAACTCCCGAGGAACTCGCCGAGGCGATCTCGCAGGCGATCAAGGCCGCGATGCCGCAGCAGGAGCCGTCGGACGACACCGACCCGCAGCGTCCCCGCGTCCGCCACATGTCGGTCAACGAGCTGCGTGAGTACATGGCGATGCATCGGGCCTACAGCCGTCGGGCACTCGAGTTCAGCCGGCGGGCGGTGCGAGGAGAGTTCCGGGGAGAGGCGAGCCCGGGTCCCGCGCCCGAAGGGCAGAACGTGGACGTGCGCTTCTCGGCCGGTCGCTTCGACAGGATCCTGCTCAACCCCACATGGGCGTCCCGGACCGCGACGAACTCGATCATGGAAGCAATACTGCGGGTGCTCGACGGGGTCGACCTGGTGGCCGCCGACCCCGGTTCGGACGAGTTGGCGGCCCTCCGAGACGAGCGGGCCCGCGTCCGCGATTTCGCGAGAGCGTGAGGGGGCGGACGTGAGCGACGCATACGACGCCACCAAGGCGATCGAGCAGACCTGCAACGACCTGGTGGACAGCTACGAGGATCTCGCCGAGATGGGCGCCGGCCTCCTGGCGACGATCAAGTCCACGATCGGGCAGCTGAGGCAGTACAAGTACACCGTCCACTGGTCGGGCAGCTATTCGAACCCGAGTGTGGAGTACCGCGACGACCCGTACTCGTGGTGGGAGAAGGCGCTCATCTGGACCGGCGGCGGAGCGATCACGGAGGAGATCGTCGATCACCCTCGTCAGCAGGAGGCCCTGGATGCGCTGGCCGACACCCAGGGCATCGTCGACGGCGCCGACGAGAAGTTCGAGTTCGACGCCGGCCACATGCGTGACTCGGTGGCCAGCATCGCCAGCCACATGTCGGGGTGGGTCGGTGTCTCCTCGCTGGTCTCGCGGCTGATCTTCCCGAGCCGCGCCAGCCAGGTGCCGACCTCCGGCGACATCGACGGCTGGCGCAGCCCCTCGGCCTTCAGTACGTACGAGGACAACCTCGCCATCCAGCACGACGCCCACGAGACGACAGCCACTAGCATCGAGACCATGCTCACGCGGGACGGGAACTTCGTCGAGACTCTCGGCGACCACCTCATCGTCTTCGCGGAGTTGCAGGGTGACCAGAACGAGTACTACGCCGGGCTCGTCGCCCAGGACTGGGCGCCGGACAAGTGGAGCATCACGTCGGTCATCCAGATCGTGGGCGAGATCGGCACAAAGGTGACCCAGTTCCAGCAGTTGCAGGTGGACGAGATCAAGGCCGTGGTGTCCACGCTCAATTCCGCGGTGTCCGACATCCTCCAGACCGAGGAGCAGAAGAACACCATCAACCGCCTCAGCGAACCCAGCGGCCAGGGCGAGGTGGGCTGGCCCGAGCCGGCCCCGTTGTCGTCCAAGAAGGGCGCGGGTGAGACGTCCTACTACGACCTCACGTTCCAGACCCAGTACTTCAAGGACCACATCACACACTGGTCGGACCTGTCGGGTGACTTCACGGCCCCGGTCGACCAGGCCGAGGCGGCACCGGCCATCGAGACGATGTTCCACCAGTTCCCCGGTTTCATGGCGACCACCGCGTCCGGGCTGAACAGCCTGGCCGACCACATCAAGGACAAGGCTCTGGTCCGCGGCAAGGCCGCCACGAAGGAGATCTCGGAGATCCTGGACGACACCATCCGCACCTACGTCGCGGGCGAGGACCTCAACGCGCAGCAGGCGAACGAACTGCAGAAGCTGCTGGACGAATGACACGGCGTCCGATCGTCCTGGGGGCGGTGGCTCTGGCCATGACGCTCGTACTCGGCGCCTGCACACAGTCGCCCCCGGACGCCCCGGAGCCGTCGTCCCTGGTGGCAGAACGGCTGGCGCAGCTCGCCGAGGCCGCAGACGGGTTCTCCAAGGTCAGCGTCGGCCCCGAGGATCTCGACGCGTACGCCCTCGACGGATCGGACCTCAAACTCTGGCATCTCCTCGACGGCGTCGAGCCGACGACCGCCGTCAGCACAAGCGGGCCCGCAGTGTCCTTCGACAGTGTGGACGGCGCGGCGATCCAGCAGCAGGTCGAGACCCTCTCCGCGCAGTGTCAGACCGCCGGATACCGGGTGGACGTGGAGGCGATCACGCCCACCGCCTTCGCCGCCGAGCTGCGATGCGGGGACGACTCCTTCAGTGGCCTGCTCACGACCGAGCCGACCAGCGTGCTGCTCAACGGCGATCCGCTCCCCGATCACTCCGGTGCCTCGATCGAGCAGACCTGGCAGACGGTTCTCGACCAGGTGGCGACCCTCGATCCGAGCACCACCATCGCCCAGCTCCAGATCGACGAGGACGACGTCTCGCTCCGGCTGGCGGACGACTCGGCGACCAACGGGTGCAGGCCGGCCCTCGTCATCGCCAAGGACGGCAGCGCCCTGACCTGGGCATGCTGGGCCACCGGAACCGAGGCAGCCATCCCGCTCGACGGGTTGACCGCCTCCGGCCTCGCCGCCACACAGCAGGCAGCGATGTCCGCCGCGGGCGTCGCCGGCACGTCGGGGCTGGAGGTCACGATCTCGACCAGCGCCACGCGCGAACCCGAGCTGCGCGTGCAGCAGGGGTCGCAGAGTGCGACCGTCCCGCTCAGATGAGGTGACCGGCGCGGTTCGGCGGGGGGCCCTCCGCGGGCGCTATCGGGCCACGTCAGGCCTGATGCCACTGGGCCAACTGCATGGCCGCCTCTTGATAGGCGATGTTTCCGCTGGCCATCGCCACGACCACGTCGTAAGCATCGTCGTCGGGAGCGTCGAGACAGACGCCGTTCAGACCGTAGAAGACAACAGTCACAAGCCAGCCGAGGCGTTTGTCGCCGTCGATCAGGGCGTGATTGCGGACCAAGGACTCGAGAAGAACCGCTGCTTTGTCATCGAGGCCGGGATACGCATCATCGCCGAACACACTGACTCGAGGTCGGTGCACGGCGGAGTCGAGGAGCCCGATGTCGCGGATCGGTCCGACGCCCAGGTCGCCGACCAACGCGAGCAGATCGTCCAGGGCTAGGTACTCGATCACTGGCCGAGACGGTCGAGCAGACCGGCATAGCGATCTCGACTTCGAAGACCCGATGGCGTACCCCGCATTCGTCAGACGAATCGGAGCAATCGTTATGGGCACCTTCGGCAGGCAGCTTCATGGCACTCCCATGTAGTGATCGAAGGAACGTGCGATCGCCTTCGAGTGAGTCCGGGGTCGATTGCAGCCGACAGCGCGGTTCAGCACCGCCGGCGCTCGGCTTACGCACCGCCCCGGACGCCTCGGTTCTGCCGAGATCAACTCTTTGGCGCTTCCTCGTTGCCAGCGAGTGGGAATCAGGATCCCCGGGCACCCGCGAGCACACATGACAGGCTCGCACGAGCTTGCCGGTCCGGCGCAGCCACACCGCATGCCGATCGGGCCCTTGCCGTCAGCCTCTCCCGCTCCGCCGATCAGGGTTGCCGGCCGACGGCGTGACACAGTTCCTTGAATTTGCGTCAGCCTCGGCGCCGACTAGGCAAAACACCTCATTGGCGCGGTAGTTCCACCGAATTGAAGGAACTCAGTCACGCATGCTCGCCGTCTCCTGGTCCGCGACGACCCGCTACTCGGGTGGAAAGCACGCTGTCAGGCAGGATTGTGCTCGGAAGGCGGGTATCCGCCCCACCGTCGCCACCATCACGGCGCGGCAAGCAAACGGACAGGGTCGCGGCACCGAGATACCTGCCGTCCGGGCCGGTGAACAGGGTCAGCACGCTTTTGTCCTGGCCGGTGGATACCGTATCTCGTGCCTCACAGACGAGGCACCGCGAGCGGAACCTCCCTCGCGCCGTGATCCGAGGAGCCAGCAATGGAGACATCAGAGATTCTCGCCTGGACGCTAGTAGCCGAATGCCCGATTCCGCAGGACGTGCAGCCGCTGCTCGCCCAGGGCGAGCAGCCCGTGGCCGCCTACCGCACCTTCCGCGACACCGCGATCTTCACCAACATGCGCCTGATCGTCCGCGACGCCCAGGGCATGATGGGAAAGAAGATCGAGATCTACTCACTGCCGTACTCACGGATCGACATGTGGTCGTCGGAAAACGCCGGCACGCTCGACTGGAATTCCGAACTGGAGATGTGGACTCGTGTCGGCCACATCAAGGTGAAGCTCGGGAAAGGTATCGACGTGCGCAGGCTCGACAACCTGATCGCCAATCTCGTGCTCCATTCGCGCTAGCGGCCGATCCTGGCCGCGGGGCAGGTTCCGCGGCAATCCCCCGACCGCCCTAGCCGACGATCGCAACCCTCACCGTGCGCTGACGCGCGCGAACCTGGTCGAAGTCGGCGAAATAGATCCTGCCGAACTCGCCCAGCTCAAGCTGGTGGCCCACCAGCGGGATGACCACAGAACGCCCGAGGAGCACCGACCGCAGGTGCGCGTCGGTGTTGAGGCTCCAGACGGGCTCCTCCGCACGCTCGGCCTGAGCGATGCGGATGTGCTCCGGCCCCGGGTGCAAGTAGTCCCCCTCGGTCGTGCAGGTGGGGAAGATCTGCGAGAGCCCGTTCACCATGTCCTGCAGGACGAACTGGGTGCCCCAGTAGTTGACGTCGTCCGACTGCTCCTGGATGAGCACACTGCACGTCGTGTGCTGCGAATACACCGTCACCAAGCCGTCGGCCATCTCACTGGCCTTCACCGCCTGAACGACCCTGTCGGTGACGTCGTCGAAGGTCACCCGGCGGTCGGACTGGATCGTGAAATGCTCGTGCACTGTCGTCATTGTTCCCCTGTTCCTCTGAATATCAGCTTGTCAATCGCCCATCACGGTGATGGAGACCTCCCGCTCGCGTGGGCGGGTGTGATCGAAGTCGATGAAGTAGATGTGCCCGAACGAGCCGAGGTCGAGCGTCCCATCGACGACCGGCAGCGTCTCGCTCCTGCCGATGAAGACCGATCGCAGATGGGCGTCGGTGTTGAGGGTCTCGGGCTTCGACTCACCGTGCTCGCGCGAGAACTCCGTCAGCTCGGGCCCCGGATGCCGGTACTGTCCCTCGGCGCGCGTTGTCGGGATGAGTTGCTCGAAGACGTCCCACAGATCCTGCTGAAGATACTCGAGCCCGTTGTAGGTGAGATCGATCGAGTCTTCCTGCGTCATGACAGAGCAGGTCGTGTGGTGGGTCGAGACGACACACACCCCGTCGTTGATGCCGGACTCCGCGATGAACGCGCGTACCTCGTCGGTGATCCTGTGGAACGAGGGCCGCCCACCGACGGAGGTGATCTTCACGGTAGAGCGCCTAGTCGCCATGGCACGCATTCCTTTCTGACGCGGGAACCGTTCCCGCGATCCTTTGGTCTCTCGCATGCGCGAGCGCGCCGATCATGTCCCGAGCCGCGCGCACGGGGTCGGGAGCAGCCACGATGCCGGAGGCGACGCCGACGCCGTCGGCGCCGGAGGCGATCAGCGCGTGGACGTCCTCGGGCGAGGTGATACCCGCGGCTTGTTCGACGAGCGTTTGCGGGCTCACCGCATGTACGGCCCGCGTCGAATCCGCAGCGAAGCCGAGGGGGACGCCGCCCGAGGTCCCGATGCGGTCGCTGGGCTCGGGGTTGATGACATCAGGACGGAACCGGGCCAACGCCTCAGCTTCCTCGATGCTGTCGGCACACACGAACGAGAGCAGGCCGAGTTCCCGGGCCCGCTCGATCGATCGACGGAGCATGCCGATGGACATGGGGTCCTCGATGTGATTCATGACCACTCCGGCCGCCCCCACCGCCCTCACCGACTCGGGCAGGATCTTGGACAGCCCGCGTCCGGGATCGATCAGGTCCATGTGCGGGGCGAGGACGATCAGCCGACTCGTGTGTTCACAGACCCGCCGGAGTTCGACGAGCGGCGCGATGAACAGCACGTCCACGTCGTAGCGGCCCGCCTCCTCGTCCGCGACACGCGCCAGTTCCAGCACGGCATCGCCATACAGGTAGTTCTTCACCCCGATCTCGAAGAAGGGCGCCCGCACATGCCGGGTCATGGGCGTGCCGTCCAGGTCGCGGCGACCGGCCCGTACGTTCGGGCGGCGTTGTCCCAGAAGACGGCGGTCACCTCGTCGTGGCCGAGCCCGGCCGACTCCGCCGCGTCCAGGAACGCGGCAACCTCTTCATAGAGCATCATCGTCAGGCTTCCCGCATCGTCGGTCTCCCGCATCGAGGGATCGTCGCTCACGTCGCCGTACAGCCCGCGGGGCACGACGTTCACGTAGCGGCCGTCCTCGACCACTCGGTGACCCCGCAGCCCGAAGATCGGGAGGTCCGACCCGAACATCACCCGGGATGGGTCGACGGCGGCGAGCAGCAGGCGCATGACGTCGGAGTTCGTGTTCGCGGTGATGTCGAAGAGCAGGTGCTCGCTCCTTTCGAGGGTGGCCATGGCGTCGCCGACGTCCGCCAATGCGTAGGCGCGACCGATGTGGGTGACGATGACCTGCGCACCGGGATAGTCCCGGTCGATCTGCATGAGCTGGGCAAGGTTGACCGGATCACCGAGCCTGCCCGGTCGCGGGACGTGCAGCATGACGACCCAACCGCGCCGATCCGCCACCTCGAGTTGATGCCGGGGCAGGAAGTCGAAGATCTCGATGTCGTCCTTCGGGATCGAAGGGTCCGCGAAGTTCAGGTAGGGCTTGCATCCTGCGAATCCACCGGCATCGATCCGCCGCTCGAACTCCGCGGCGTCCCAGGTGGGCCGCGTGACAGCCAACGCCGGAAGCCTGTGTGCATGGGCGTCTGCGCTCACATGGTCGTTGTTCGCGTCCACGTCGGTACTGGTGTCGATGTTGCCGAAGATGGCGGGGGTGACCGACTGCGCCGGGAACATACGCCGATAGGTCTCCAGAAGGTCGGCCAAGGGGTTGGTCGCTGCGATCCGCGCGGCCCACGCCGCCGAACGACGGGGTGGATACGAGCCTTCCGGCAGGACGTCGTCGGCATACCACACATGTGCGTGGCCGTCCATCATCCGCTCAGGGAGCGCATCGCGCAGGTATCGGTCGTAGAACCGTATGTCGGTTTCGGTGATCTCGGGCACGGCCATCGATCAGTTCCTCTCCGGGGTGGACGCCTGACGCTGGGCAGCGTCCAGGCTCGAGACGAAAGCGGCGCGCCGGGGCACCGCGTCCTGGTAGAAAGCCGAGTCGGGGCCTGGTTCCAGCCGGGTCGAGCCCGGCATCATGCGCAGACAGCATTCCCCGATACGCGCGGGATCGGCTGCTGCGGCGAGCATCGCCGCACCTCGGCAGGCCGCGTCGGGCTCTCGCAGCACGTCGATCGGCTCGCCCAGTACGTCGGCGATGATCCGCGGCCACACCGGGCTCTGGGTGGCTCCGCCCATCACGCGCACGGCGCTGACCTGCGGATTGACGCCGCGGTGCAGAGCGACGAGCGTCGCCGCCTCGTAACAGATGCCCTCGAGTGTGGCGCGGACGAAGTGCCTGCGCTCGTGGGTGAGATCCATACCCACGAAGCCTCCGCGCGACCGCTCGTCCCATACAGGGACGGTCGCCCCGAAGTGTGGCACGAGCATGAGGCCGTCGGAACCCGCGGGGGTGGCGAGCACGTCCTGGGTGACGGCGTCGAACGACAGCGGTTCGCCGCTCGTCCCCCACAGGCCGCGAACCCACTCCAGGGACGAGCCGCCGTTGAGCAGCGAGCAGAATGCGCCCCACAGCCCGGGAAGCACGTGGTCGCTGAAGGACAGGTTCTCTCTCGGGTCGGGCAGCGGCACCGCCGAGGCACCGAGGACGACCCAGGCCGTGCCGGTCGACAGGACGAGGGTCGACGCGTCGAGTGCCCCGGCGCCGAGCGCGGCACAGTACTGGTCATGGCCCCCGGCGACCACCACGACGTCCCGCGGCAATCCGAGATCGGCTGCCGCGCGGGGCGTGAGGGTGCCGATGGCCTCGCCAGGGTCCACGAGCCCCGGTAACACGGACTCGTCGATGCCGATGGCCTCGAGGATGTCGGGGTCGTAACGGCGTTCGGCGGCATTCGTCAGTTGCGTGATGCCCGCGCTGTTGCGGTCGAGGCACGGACGCCCGGTGAGCCTCATCGCGAGGAAATCATGCGTGGACAAGAACAGGCCGGTCGCCGCGAACAGATCGTGGTCGTGGCTGCGCATGTCGGCGATCTGCGCCGCGTTGTATCGGGGGCCGAGCTTCCAGCCCGTGCGCTCGTAGAAGCCGTGGGCACCGAAGCGCGCGTCCAGCGCCTGTGCGGCAGCGGCGGCACGCGAGTCGAGCCACGATCGCGCCGGGGCGAGCGGATTCCCGTCGCGATCGGCGTTGACCAACGTGCCACCCTGAACTGACATCGCCAGTGCACCGATTCGGGCGGGGTCGATGCCGTCGGTCACCGCGCGCACCGACCGTACGATCGCCGTCCACCAGTCCTCCGCGTCCTGCTCCACCTCGACCGGCGAGCGCCGGTCGATGGCGTAGTGCCAGGACGCCGACGCCAGTGCTGTGCCGTCGTCGGCCATGAGGACTGTCTTGGTGCCCGATGTTCCCACGTCGAGACCGATGACCAGATCTGCCATGATTCCTTCCTGTCGGTGCCCGGCACTAGGCCTGCCGGGCACCGACCCATGGACTGTGCGAACAGCTCAGTAGTCGTACTCGTCGATGTTGTCGGCCGTGAAGTCGAGGAACTCGTTGAACAGGAGCACATCGCCCGAGTAGGTCAACTGGTCGTACCCGTCGTAACCGGAGACCGTCCCCTCGGAGTAGGTCTTGCCGTCCAGAAGGTCCTTGGTGACGTAGACCGCGAGCTTCGCGTACTTCTCCAGATCCCAGAAGTTGATGATCTGAGCGGAGTCGTCGGCGATGTAGGGCTTCATGACGTTCGGCGTCGAGATGCCGGTGACATACACCTGGCCCTGCTTACCGGCCTGCTGAACCGCGCGTGCCGCGCCGACGGCCGCCTCGGAACTGTTCGAGATGATGCCCTTGAGATCGGGGTAGGCGGTGAGCAGGTTCTGGGCGATCGTGTACGCCTTGGCGGGATCGACGTCCGCGCCCTCCACACTGACCAGATCGAGGCCGGGGTAGGTCTCGGCGCTGTATGCCTTGATCGCGTCGATCCGCTCGTTGAGGAGGTTCGCGCTGAGCGAGCCGGTGATCACCGCGTACTGGCCCGATTCACCCATCTGGCTGACCAGGGAGTCGACCATATGCGCGCCGAAGTCTTCCATGCTCCCGATGCCGATGTAGTTCTCGCGGCCGTCGGGGTCGGTGTCGACGTCCCACGTGTAGACGTGGATGCCGGCGTCCATCGCCTGCTGGAGCACGGGCACCACGGAGGTGCCGTCGACGGCCGAGATGACGATCGCGTCCACGCCGCGAGTGATCATGTTCTGGACGATCTCCGACTGCTTGGCAGCATCGGCGGTATCAGGGCCCTGATAGATCCAGTTGATACCGCCGATCTCCTCGGCGGCTTCCTGCATCGCGGTGTTGGCGGTCTCGAAATACGGGGCGCCGACCACCATCGGGATGAAGGCGACGTCGTAGGTGGAATCGTCGGACGACCCCGCGCTCGCCCCGGTGCCCCCCGGTGTTCCCGTCGTACAGCCGGTGACCGCGAGTGCTGCGACGGTGGCAGCGACCGCTGCCACTCTCAGGCGTTTGATCATGCTTGTCTCTCCTTGCTGGTTGTGATTGCGCCGAAGACGGGCGCAGTTTTCCTTCGGGAAGTTCGGACGCGCTTGGCGATCTCGCGACCGGTGAGGACGATGATGAGGATCGATCCGATCACCACCGTCTGGATGAAGACCGAGACGTTGGCCAGTCCCAGGCCGTTCTGGATCACGGTGAACACCGCGACACCGAGAATCGCGCCGACGACGTTGCCCCGCCCACCCGCGATGCTGATGCCCCCGAAGACCACCGCCGAGATGGCCGAGAGCACGTAGGCGTCGCCCAGGTCGACCCGCGCGGTGGCCGTGCGGCTCGACAGCACCACCGCCACGACGTAGGCGAGGAGCGCGGCGAACACGTACGTCGCCATCAGGGTGCGAGCTGTGCGTATGCCGGCGAAGCGGGCCGCGACCGGGTTCGCCCCGATGAGGTAGACGTGTCGTCCCCAGCGGGTGGACGTCAGGAGGTAGGCCGTGATGATGACGATCGCGATCATCAGGAAAACCTGCGCTGGAACCGGGCCGACGAAGCTCTGACCGAACACGAAATAGGACGTGGGGAAGCTGGAGACCGCACGTCCGTCACTCATCACCGTGGCTGCGCCGCCGTAGGCGAGGCTGGTGCCCAGTGTGGCCACGAGGGACGGCACCCCGAGCACCCCCACGAGAGCCCCGTTGATCAGGCCCGCGGCGACGGCGACGAGCAGCCCGGCGAGCATGGCTGCGGGCAGCGGCCACCCGTGTGCGACCAGCACGGCCATGGTGACGGCGACGAGCCCGACCTGTGCGCCGATCGACAGGTCGATGCCGCCCGTGATGATGACCACGGACATACCGCAGGTGATGATCGCGAGTTCCACCATCTGCCGGGCGAGCTGGAACAGATTGCCCGCGGTGAGGAAGCTGGGACTCAGTGCGGACACCACGATGAACAGGAGCGCGAAGAGGCCCACCAGCACCCACTCCGTCGGGTACCTCGAGAAAAGCCGCTTCATCGTTCCTCCTTGGTCGTAGCGGACGAGTTCAATCGCGCCATGAGAAGGGCACGGTCCTGGATCACCGCGGCGGTCACGGCGGCGACGACGATCAGGCCGCTCACGAGGTCCTGCCAGTACACGGGCACTCCGCTGAGTACCAGGCCGTTCTGGATCACACCCAGGAGCAGCACGCCGAGCAGAGTGCCGCCGATGTGGATGCGCCCGCCGAAGACGCTCGCACCTCCGAGGATGGCCGCCGCGATCGCCGTCATCTCGAAGCCGACGCCCGCGCCGGGCTGCGCGGAGCCCATCTGGACGAGATAGAGCACCCCGGCCAGCCCCGAGAACGCACCCATGATCACGAAGACGAGGAAATCGACGCGGGACACGTTGACACCGAATCGCAATGCCGCCTCGCGGTTGCCGCCGAGAGCGACGACGTCACGTCCGCTCGTGGTCCGGTGCATGTACACGGCCAGCAGAACCGTTGCCACGGCCACCACGATGAGTACCCCTGGGATGCCGACAGGCCCGTCCACCTGGGACGACGTCAACCATGCGGGCACGCCGCTCGTCCAGGCACCGTTGGTCGTCGAATACAGGACGCCCCGCAGGATGCTCGATGTACCGAGTGTGACGATGATCGCGGGAAGACGTATCAACGCGACGAACAACCCGTTCAGAGCTCCGAGAACGCAACCGATCACGACGCCCAGCAGGAGCATGGTGCCCGTGTTCACGATGGCGGACTGCGTCTGAGCTGCCGTGACGATGTCGCCGACGACAACGGCGGTGACCGCGAGTTGCGCCCCGACGGACACGTCGATGTGGGCCGGGACCAACACGATCGTCATGCCCAGCGCGAGCACGGCCATGACCGCGTTGCTGGTGAGCACGTTGCGGATGTTGCTCACGGTCATGAACTGCGGCGAGATGACCGCGACGACGCAGGATATGACGACGATGCTTGCGGCGATGACGATTTCGCGTCGTCGGACGATCGCAGCGAGCGTGGCATTCACTGATGGTCTCCTTGCAGCTCGAGCGTCAGGATCGATTCCTGCGTGCTTTCACCGGGCGTTGTCTCGCCCACGATTCGTCCACCACGCATGACGAGAATGCGGTTGGCCAGTGCAAGCACCTCGGACAGCTCCGACGAGATGACCAGCACACCCGTCCCGGAGGCCGCGAGGCCTTGTAAGAGCCGGTGGATCTCGCGTTTGGCGCCGATGTCGACCCCGCTGGTCGGTTCGTCGACGATCAGCAGGCGAGGTTCGGCGGCCATCCAGCGGGCGAGCAGTACCTTCTGCTGGTTGCCGCCGCTGAGGGTGCTCGCGTCGGCGCTCGGAAGAGCGGGGCGTATGTCCAGGTCGCGGGTGTAGCGGGCGACGAGCGCGTCCTCCTTGCGTGGCACGATGCGCCGGAACCGGTCGACCAGCCTGTCGAGCGCCGCGACGGTGGCGTTCGTCCGGATCGAGTGGCCGGCGAAGATCCCCTGGAGCCTGCGATCCTCCGGCAGGTAACCGATGCCATGGGCGAGCGCATCGGCCGGCGACCCGATGACGACCTCCTTGCCGTCGACGCGCAGACGACCCGAGCGGGCCGGTGTCATGCCGAAGATGGTGTGCGCGAGTTCGGTGCGCCCGGACCCGACGAGGCCGGTGATCGCGACGATCTCGTTGCGCCGGACGCTGAAGGACACCCCCTGCGTCGTGCCACCGACCAGTAGGTCGTCGACGCCCAGGATCTCCTCACCCGCCTCGCCCTCGACCCGGGACGCGGCGTACTCGGTGCGCCGACCCACCATCGCTGCTATCAGATCGTCCTGCGTGAAGTCGGGGATGCCGCCCGTCGTGACCACCTGTCCGTCGCGCAAGACCATCACCCGGTCACAGATGCGAAACACCTCGTCAAGCTTGTGGCTGATGAAGACGATGCCGACCTGCGCCGCCCGGAGTTCGTCGACGATCCGGTAGAGGATCTCGGTCTCCACCGCGGACAGGGCACTTGTGGGCTCGTCCATGACGATCACCCGCGCTTCGGTCGCGACCGCTCTGGCGATGGCGAGCATCTGTTGCTGCCCGAAGCTCAGCGTCTCGACGGGGGCGTCGACATCGAAGTCGAGGCCGAGCCTTTCGAGAACCTCCACGGCAGCCGAACGCCAGGCCGACGGCCGGTAGACCCCGTGGCCCTCCCGGGCACGGGTGAATCCGAGGTTCTCGGCAACCGTGAGATTCGGGAACAGGCTCAAGTCCTGGTAGATGACCGAGACGCCCCAGTGCAGCGTCCGTACCGGGTCGACGGCGTCGTGCGTCTGGCCGAAATATGTGAGTTGCGCTCCGGGATCGGGGTGCTCGGCGCCCGACAGGATCTTGATGAGCGTCGACTTCCCCGCGCCGTTCTCACCGACGAGCGCGAGCACCTCCCCAGCACGAATCTCGATCGACGCATCACGAAGCACCGTGATGCCCGAGTAGGTCTTCGACACGTGGTCAAGGGCGATGAGGGTCTCGGACCCTGTGCGCATCGGCATTCTCCCCCACTCTCACAAGGGCCGACCCGCCAGCAACCACTGACGGGGGACGGCCACCCGGTCCGTCATGCAACACGAGGAGTATTGCACCTTTCTGACGTATTGATGACGCTACGATGCAACTAACATCAAAACGTTACAAGTAGTTAACACTCTTCAACCGGCTCCGGGACGTCGGCATGCAGCTCCGGCCTCGTCCGGAAATACTGAACCGCAAGCGGCTTCGCGATATCGTGGCCGTAAAGTCCAAGAAAGGCGACCAGCTACATGAAGGCACGCGACCGCTGGAACCACATCCTTGGCCTGATATCACGTGAGGGCTACGCCGAGATCACCTCCATCGCGGAGGATCTCGGCGTCTCCGTGGCCACAGTGCGGCGCGATGTCGACAGGCTGGCGGAACAGCAGTTGCTCACCCGCACGCGCGGCGGCGCCGTGTCGAACTCCACGGCCTACGACCTTCCCCTGCGCTACAACGCGGAACGCAACGTCGCCCAGAAGGCCGCCATCGCGGATCTGGCGATCAGCCGCGTCGCCGAAGGTGCGGTCGTGGCGATCAGCGGGGGGACGACAACGACGGAGGTCGCGCGCGCACTGGCGCTCAGGTCGGAACGGCACACCGGCTCGCGGTGGCCGGCGATCACCCTCGTCACCAACGCCATCAACATCGCCAACGAGTTGGCTGTACGGCCGAACATCCGTCTGGTCGTGTTGGGAGGGGTTGTCCGCCCGCAGTCGTACGAGCTCACCGGTCACCTCGCCGAACTCGCGCTCGCGGAGATCGCCATCGACGTCGCGGTCATCGGCGGCAACGCGGTGGACGTCAGGTACGGCTTGAGCTGCCACAACGAAGGAGAAGCAGCCATCGCCCGCGCCATCCAGGCCCGTGCGGCACAGACCCTCGTCGTGGCCGACTCCTCCAAGCTCGGCGCGCACGCATTCGCCCGCATCTGCCCTGCCGAGGCGATCACGACCCTGATCACGGACAAGGCGGCACCTGATGGCACGGTGGCCGAACTCCGGGAGGCAGGCGTCGAGGTGCTGTTGGCCTGAGCCGCCACGTGTCCCGATCCGAACGCCGTGACAGAGATGACCTAAGGAATCACTGATCAATGTGGGCAACGCTGGCTGAGCCTGTCGAAGCCCGTTGCCGGATGGCAGTTCCACGACCCTTCGACAGGCTCAGGGATCGTTGATCAGCGTTTCCCCAAGCCGTGCGGCGAGCGAATCGTTCACCGCAGCGCGCACGGCCGCTCCGTCATCGTCGTGGTTGATGTGCGGACGACCGCGATCTGTCGGTGGGACGTGAGGACCCGGAGTGCCTCAGTCGTTCGGGAACCGAACCCCCGTGAGTTCCTCGGAGACCTGCCACATGCGCCGGGCGTCCTCGACGCTGCGTAGGCGGGAGTAGAGCCTCTGTTCCCCGGGTGCGCCGCCCATGTGCCCGAGCCCGCGCGGCCCGTAGAAACCACCGCCCCTGGCGTCGGGAGATGTGGCGGCGTACAGGGCGGGAAGCCCGGCGCTCTCGACGGTGCCGACGAGGATGCCTCGTTCGGACAGAGCACCGATGAGCCGTCGTCCGCCCGTGGCGTCGGTGCGACCGAGTTCGGGCCGGGCGGCGAGGAGGCTTGTCGGAGCGACCCCGGGGTGGGACAGGTTACTCGTGATGCCCCAGCCACCGGCCCTGCTGCGACGGTCGAGCTCGAGCCCGAACAGCCCGAACGCGATCTTCGACTGGCTGTAGGCGTTCATGCCGGCGTAGGAGCGTTCCCAGTTCAGATCGTCCCAATTGACGGCACCCTGGTTCGCCGCGACGCTGATCTGCGAAGTCACGCGCGCATGCCCCGCGCGCAGCAGCGGAAACAGCTGCGCCACCAGGGCGAAGTGCCCGAGGTGGTTGGTGCCGAACTGCAGTTCGAACCCGTCGGCTGTCGTCTGCCGCTCCGGTGGAGTCATGACGCCGGCGTTGTTGATGAGGACGCGGATCGGCCGGCCCTCCCGCCGCAGCGTCTCGCCGAGAGCGGCGACCGAGCCGAGCGAGGACAGGTCGAGGTCACGGAGCGTCACGTTCGCGGCAGGGGTCACCTGCTTGATCCTGGCGAGCGCGGCTTCACCTTTACGCCGGTTGCGGACGGGCATGATCACCTCGGCGCCGGCCGCGGCCAGCCTCATGACGATCCCGAGGCCGATACCGTCGCTCGCCCCGGTGACGAGCGCGCGCTCACCGGACACGTCGGGGACGGTGATGTCGATTGATCTGTGTGGCATGTGTTCACTCCTGACGGTGGTGTTGTCTCCTCCACCGTGACCGAAGACCGCGTCCCGATTAAGGACCACTCGATCCACTGATCCGCAGAGCCAGGCTCCGATCGAGCCCGCGTCCAGGGCTCGGGTACCCGCCCGGTAGTCGCTTCCCCTGCTCAGGTGCCACAGCAGCGCCGCGCGACGACGCCCGCCCCGCCGACGGGGGGATCATCAGGCCGTGGATGTGAGAGCCCGAGGACACTAGAAAGGACACGACACCGAAGGAGGCACGCATGCTGATCGACCGGACCGGACTGGCGGATTTCCTCCGGCGCCGCCGGGAATCGCTGCAACCCGAGGACGTCGGCCTTCCGCGCGGGCAACGCCGCAGGACGAGCGGGTTGCGCCGGGAAGAAGTCGCCTCGCTCTGCCACATGTCGACCGACTACTACTCCCGGCTCGAGCGGGGACGCGGCCCGCAGCCCTCCGAGCAGATGACCGCCTCCATCGCCCAGGGACTCCACCTCTCGCTGGACGAACGCGACCATCTGTTCCGACTCGCCGGGCACAACCCGCCCGAGCGCGGCGGGGCGAGCGAGCACATCAGCCCCGGTCTGCTGCGCATCTTCGACCGGCTGCAGGACACCCCCGCGGAGATCGTCACCGAACTCGGCGAGACCCTGCGTCAGACCGCGCTCAGCGTCGCGCTCACCGGCGACCTGACCGTCTACGCCGGCCCGGCTCGCAGCATCGGCTACCGGTGGTTCACCGACCCCCTCACCAGGCAACTCTACGAACCCGCCGACCATCCGTTCCTCACCCGCATGTTCGTCTCGGGCCTCCGCGAGACCGTCACGCTGCGAGGCCCCGGCTCTCGAGCGGCGCATCTCGCCGACCTACTCCTCGCTCGAAGCGAGGAGTTCCGTGACGTCTGGAACGACCACGAGGTCGGCGTCCGCCCCAACGAGGTGAAGCACTTCGTCCACCCCGAACTCGGCACGCTCGAGTTGGCCTGCCAGACCTTGCTCGACCCGAGTCAGTCGCATTCCCTGCTCGTCTACACCGCCGCCCCCGGGAGCGAGAGCCACGAGAAGCTCCAGCTGCTCTCCGTCATCGGGACACAGACGCTCAGTTGAGCCTGCCCCTCGTCCGCTGGTCGACCAGAGTGGCTCCATCGCACTGACCACTGCATCGAGGCCGGCCGCAGTATCACATGTTTTGTACGCGATACGAACGTTTCTACACTTCCTCTTGACGATTGGCGACTACTGGCCTAGGTTTCAAGCGCCGACACGAACACTGTTCGCTTCGCGTACAGACACTGACGTCTTGAAAGGAACACGCGCGTGCAGACAGCAGAACAGAGCCCGCCTACCGTCACGAAGGCAACCGGCCTCGACAAGGTAACCGGGTTCTTCACCGAGTTGATGCGGAAGTACCTGCCCGAGCCGATCGTCTTCGCCATCGGGCTGACCGTCCTCACCTTCATCCTCGCCATCACCGTTCAACAGTCCAACCCGATCGACATCGTCTACGCCTGGGGCGCCGGGTTCTGGGACATTCTCTCCTTCACGATGCAGATGGCTTTCATCCTCATCGCGGGCTACGTTCTGGCCAAAGCGCCCATCACCGACAAACTGCTGGACAAACTGTGCTCGCTGGTGAAGACCCCGCGCGGCGCGGTGGCCCTGGCAACGGTCGTGGGCGCGGTCGGCTCGTACATCAACTGGGGCTTCGGCCTGATGATCGGTGGTGTGCTGGCCAAGAAACTGGCCGTCCAGATCAAGGGCATCCACTATCCCGCGATCATCGCATCGGCCTACTCCGGGTTCACGCTCTACGGGCTGGGCCTGTCGGCCACGATCCCGGTGGTGATCTCCGCCAAAGGCCATCCGCTGGAGGAGGGCATGGGGATCATCCCGTTGGCCGAGACCATCTTCTCGCCGCCGATGCTCATCCTCTCGGCAGTCACCGTCATCACCCTGCCGATCCTGAACTACTTCCTCCACCCCGCTCCGGGCAAGCCGGTCACCGAGTACGACCCGAGCGTCGAGGTCGAGCCCGCTGTCACGGTGCCTGCCGCCGGCGTCGACCTCGACAAGTCGTTCGCGTACCGCGCCAACAACTCGCGGATCGTGATCTGGGTGGTCTGCGCGATGGCGCTGGTGTTCGGCATCATTTACTTCACCCGCGGCGGGCAACTCAACATCAACATCATCAACTTCATCATCCTGTTCCTGGGCATGGTGCTGATGCGCACCCCGCTGCGCTACATCGGCGCCTTCGGTGCCGGCACGAAGATGGCCTCGGGAATCATCCTGCAGTTCCCCTTCTACGCGGGAATCCTGGCGATCATGGCCGCATCCGGGCTGGTGGAGACGATCTCACAACTGTTCGTGAGCATCTCCACTCCGGAGACACTGCCCTTCTGGGGCATCGTCTCATCCTTCGTGATCAATTTCTTCGCCCCTTCAGGAGGTGGCCACTGGGTGATTCAAGGCCCGTTCATGATCGGGGCCGCCAACACTCTCGGCGCGGATCTCGGCTGGACCGCGATGTCGGTCCAACTCGGCAACGCCTGGAACGACCTCGTCCAACCGTTCTGGATCCTGCCCGCTCTGGCGCTGTCGGGCCTGAAGCTGAAGGACATCATGGGCTTCACGGTCGTCGACATGGTCTGGGTCGGGTTCCTGTACTGCGGCGCGATGCTGCTCGTCAACCTCGTATAACCCGGAACGACCCGATCCACCATCGTCGAAGGACCTGCCATGCCCTACCTGATCGAGACCTACGACAAACCCGATTCATTCGGTCTGCGGACGGCGACCCGCGACGAGCACCTTGCGTTCCTGGCTGCCAACGCCGACCTACTGCTCGCTTGCGGCGCCAAGATCGGCGACGACGGCACCGGCGCCTCCGGTGGGATCTATCTGCTGGACGTGGAGTCCCGGACCGAGGCAGAGACCTTCATCGCCCAGGATCCGTTCTCGAAGGCGAGCCTCTTCGAGCGCATCTACATCACCCGCTGGCGCAAGGCATACGTCGCCGGCGAGTGCTACCTCTAGGAGAATCGCATGCCCGTCGCACAACTTCCCGCGGTGAGTCTCTACTACGAGACCCACGGCGACCCAACCAACCCGGCAGTCGTCCTGTCGAATTCCATCGGCACCAACGCTGATCTCTGGGAACCGCTCGTCACCCAACTGGTCGCGACCCACCACGTCATCAGCTTCGATGCCCGGGGACACCGCAACTCCAGCACTCCTGTCGGTGACTACACCCTGTCCGCTCTCGCCGACGACATCGTGGGCCTGCTCGACATCCTGGGCATCGCTCGGACGAGCCTCGTGGGGCTGTCGATCGGGGGGCAGATCGGGCTCACTTTCGCCCTTGAGCACCCCGACCGGCTCGACCGCCTGGTGGTGTCGAACACAGGAGCGAAGATCGGTACAGCCGAGTCGTGGTCCGATCGAGCCGCCACAGTACGGGGCGAAGGTCTGGGATCGATCGTCGACAAGGTGGTCGCCGGTTGGCTCACCCCGGGCTTCGCCGCCGTCCATCCCGAGCTACACGCGCGGATGCGGGAGTGGTTCTTGGCCAACGACGCCGAAGGCTACGCAGCCACCTGCTACGCCCTTGCCCATGGCGACCTTCGCGATTCCCTGGGACGGATCACCGCACCCACCCTGGTGATCGGCGCCACTGGTGACCTGCCCACGCCTCCGGCGCTCACCGGGCAGATCGCCGAGGCGATCCCGGGGGCCGGGTTCGTCGCGATACCTGGCGCTCATCTGAGTGTCCAAGAGTCCCCGAACGAGTACGGACGAGCAGTTCTCGCCCACCTCAATTCCTGAACAACAAACGACAAGAAGGAGAAGACGATGAAGTTCATGTGCCAGATGTCGATCACGTTCCCGGAGTCCATGTCGCCCGAGACGAAAGCCGACTACCAGGCCCAGGAGAAGGAGTACTCGCAGGCGCTGCAGCGTGCGGGCGAGTTCGAGGCGATCTACCGGGTCGCCGGCAGGTATGCCAACGTCTCCATCTTCGAGGTGGAATCCAACGACCGGCTGCACGAGATCTTGTCCGGGTTCCCGATGTTCCCCTACATGGACATCGTGACGACCCCGTTGTGCAAGCACCCGAACTCGATCAAGTAGATCCACCGAGCGCTGGAAGGAGAAGGACTTGCTGGAGGTCATGCCGACCGCAAGGGCGGCTGTGGAGGACATCGGCAACGGGGCCACCGTCATGATCGGTGGGTTCGGCACCGCCGGGCAGCCCGTTGAACTCATCGATGCCCTGATCGAACAGGGCGCCACAGAACTCACCGTGGTGAACAACAACGCCGGAAACGGCGACGTCGGACTCGCGGAACTCATCCGGCTCGGCCGGGTCCGCAGGATCATCTGTTCGTTTCCCCGGCAGTCCGACTCCTGGCACTTCGACGCCAGATATCTCGCCGGCGAGATCGAACTGGAGGTTGTTCCACAAGGAAACCTCGCTGAACGGATCAGGGCCGGAGGGGCCGGCATCGGTGCCTTCTTCACTCCGACCGGCTACGGGACGCTGTTGGCCGAGGGCAAGGAGACTCGGATCATCGACGGACGCGGTCAGGTTCTCGAATACCCGATCAAAGCCGACATCGCTCTCATCAAAGCGGCCCGGGCCGATCGCGCCGGCAATCTCGTGTATCGCAAGACCGCACGCAACTTCGGCCCCATCATGGCCACTGCGGCGCGCACCACCATCGTCCAGGTCGCCGACCTGGTCGACATCGGCGGGATCGACCCTGAGGCCGTCGTCACTCCCGGGATCTACGTGAACCGGATCGTCGTCACCGCAGAGGCCACCGCATGAGCAACTCCACCCCACTGAGCCGCGACCAGTTGGCACAACGAGTCGCGGCGGACGTCACCGTCGGTTCCTTCGTCAACCTCGGCATCGGCATGCCGACGAAGGTCTCCGACTATCTGGACGCGGACCGCCGTGTCACCCTCCACACCGAGAACGGCATGCTCGGAATGGGCCCCGAGGCGCACGACGGCGAGATCGACGACGACTTGATCAACGCCGGCAAGATCCCCGTCACCGAACTGCCGGGAGCGTCCTATTTCCATCACGCCGACTCGTTCGCGATGATGCGTGGCGGCCACCTCGACCTGTGCGTCATGGGTGCCTACCAGGTGTCGGTGACAGGAGACCTCGCCAACTGGCACACCGGCAAACCGGGAGCGATCCCGGCCGTCGGTGGCGCCATGGATCTCGCCATCGGTGCCCGCGAGGTGTACGTGATGATGACTCTCTTCACCCGGGACGGCCGACCGAAGCTGGTCGCCGAGCTGACCTACCCCATCACCGGGCTGGCCTGCGTCAACCGGGTTTACACCGACGTCGCGACCTTCCATCTGGTCGACGGACGCGCACACGTCGTGGACATCCACGGCATCGACTTCGCCGAACTCCTCGCCCGTACCGGTCTCGACCTCGTCGACGCCCGAGCGAACTCCGTCCCCACGAACAAGGAGTGACATGAGCGCATACCTCTACGACGCTGTCCGCACCCCCTTCGGGCGCTATGGCAAGGGCTTGGCCGCGATCCGGCCGGACGACCTCCTGTCCACCACGATCACCCAACTTCTGGCCCGCCACGACTCGCTCGACCCCGCGGATGTCGAGGACGTCCTCATGGGCAACGCCAACGGCGCTGGGGAAGAGAACAGGGATGTCGCCAGGATGGCATGGCTGCTGGCAGGTCTGCCGGTGACGGTGCCTGGTGCGACCGTCAACCGGCTCTGTGGCTCCGGGCTGGAGGCGTGCATCCAAGCGGCCCGCCTGGTCGAAGCCGGGGATGCGTCGGTGGTCGTCGCGGGTGGGGTCGAGTCCATGTCGCGCGCACCGTGGGTCATGTTGAAGCCCGAGCGTCCATACCCGGTGGGGCCTGCCCGCCTGGAGTCGACCTCGATCGGGTGGCGGCTCACCAACCCACTCATGCCGACGACCTACACCGTCGCCCTCGGAGAGGGAGCCGAGATCCTGGCTGACCAGTACGCGATCAGTCGCGAGGAGCAGGATGCCTTCGCGCTGCGCTCCCATCAACTGGCCGCCGCGGCCTGGGACGAAGGGCGGTACGACGACGAGATCGTCCAGGTGCCGGGAGCAGAACTCGCCCGCGACGAGGGAATCCGGCCGGACACCTCCGCCGAGGCCCTCGCACGGCTCCGGCCGGCCTTTCGATCGGAGCGCGGCACCGTCACAGCGGGTAACAGTTCCCCTCTCAACGACGGCGCGGCCGCCGTCCTCATCGGTGACGAAGATGCAGCCGACAGCCTGGGTGACCCGCTGGCGAGGATCGTCTCCCGTGGAGCCGCCGGAGTCTCACCCGAGGTGTTCGGGATCGGTCCGGTGGAGGCGGCCGAGCAGGCGCTGCACCGTGCAAACCTCGGTTGGGACGATCTCGACCTCGTCGAACTCAACGAGGCGTTCGCCGCACAGTCGCTCGCCTGCCTCAGGTTGTGGCCGGGCCTCGATCCGGAGAAGGTCAATGTCGACGGCGGCGCGATCGCCATCGGGCATCCGCTGGGCGCTTCCGGAGCTCGAATTCTCGGCCACCTGGCACACGCGCTCAAGCGCCGGGGCGGAGGCCGCGGAATGGCAGCGATCTGCATCGGAGTCGGTCAGGGACTGGCGGTCATCCTGGAGGTGTGACGCGCTCCGTATAGGCCTCGCCGATCTCGGACGCGGTCGCCCGCAGGGCGGTGACCTTCTCGGCCACCTGGGACTCATCGAACTCGGTCAGCGGAGTCGGCAGATTCAGCGCTGCGATCACAGCTCCGCCAGGGCCGAGGACCGGCACGGCCACGGTGACCAGTTCCGGCTCGAATTCGCCTCTGACGACGCAGAATCCTTGCGAACGCACGTCGTCCACCACTGCCATGATCTCGTCCGGACTCGTCCTGGTCGCACCGGTGAGAGGCCGCAAAGCCATCTCCTCCAGGAGGTTGCGCATCGCTTCTTCCGTCTCGCCTGCCAGGAGCACGCGGCCCATCGCGGTGGCGTGGAGCGGTATGCGAGTGCCGATCCTGATGACCGCGTGCACGATCCTGCGACCGGGGATGCGCTGCACGTAGACAGCCTCGAAGCCGTCCCTCACAGCCAGCGAGGTCGACTGGTGGGTGGCACCCGCGAGGCTTCGCATCGGCCCCAGTGCCACCCCCGGTAGGATCGCCGATTCCAGATATGCGTCGGCAAGCGCCAGCGCACGCGGAGTGAGCGACCACAGCCGGTTCCGGCTGGTGGCGAACCCCATGGTCTCCAGCGATCTGAGGATCCGTCGCGCCACCGCCCGGGGGACGCCGCACGCGTCCGCCACCTCACTGAGCGCCTGAGGCTGATCGGACGCGTTGAGCGCGCGGATCACGCTCAGCCCGCGCGCGAGAGTCTGCATCGAGGACGAGGTCACAGGCCCACCGTTTCCACTCGGGGATCGAGGTGGACGAGGTGCGCCAGGTCGGCCTCGAGTTCGGATGCGCTCGCACGCAGGTGCTCCCCGATCAGGGCACGCCGGGCCTCGTCCAGCGGCACCGACACCACACAGCCCAGTGCCAGCTGCACCACTCCCCCGCGTCCCCGCACCTGAACGGCAGCCGAGTTCAGCCCGGCGATCGGGTCACCGTCCGCCGTCCACACCCTGCCCGGGTCGGCTGGGGAGACCAGCGCCTGATCGAAAGCACCCTCATGGCGTCCCCGGGCGAGCCCGGCCGGCAGTGCGACCTGGATGATCTTGCGGGGGGCCGCCTGCGCCAGGTAGGCGGGATGACCGCCCACGCGCACCGCGGCCAGGGCGACCTCTCCGAGTGCGTCCGCGATCGTGCGCAACCGCGGACCGGTCACCTGCGCGAGCGTCGTCCCTCCGAAGCTGGTCAGGCCGAGACTCAGCAACTGCGGAGTCAACCGGTAGCCGCCGCCGACCTCGACCGCGTATCCTTCCTCGACCAGCGTGAGCAGAATCCGTCGCGCGGTCGGGCGGGACAGCCCGGCCAGGTTCGCGAGCGAGGTGATCGTGTGCGTGGGGTGTTCAGCGTCGAAGCAGGCGACCGCAGACAACGCCCTCACCAACGACTTGACCGTCTCGTCCTGCACCGCCCCTCCTCACACCGCGTCATCAAGATTCATCGTCAGGACGAGCGTATACGCGATCCGAACGCGTGTCCGAGCGCCCTCCGTGACGCTCGGGGACGAAGTGCTCAACCTGCCAGGCGGGCATGGGGAGATGCGGCAGAACAGCGCCTGCCGAACGACGGCTCACTCAACGACCTTGCGTCGTCGCAGGTGCCCTGTCGCCGTCCCGGAGTGCTCGATCGGCGAGCGTGAGGATCAGCGCCGCCACGGCGATGATGACGATGATCCAGGCGATGACGTGCAGGCCCGGGTCGCTCGCGCTGGGCCCGAAGATGCGTCCGATGAGGCTGGACGCCACGATCGCACCTATCTGCACCGAGGTGCGGGACAGGCCTGCCGCGGAGCCCATCTGCGCGCCGGGCGCCTGCCGATAAAGCGCGGCCTGATTGGAGACCGAGGCGAGCCCCTGCGGGATGCCGAACAGGGCGACGACGACGAGCAGGAGCCACAGCGGACTGTCTGCGTGGACGGTGGCGAGGAGCATCCCACCGAGTATCGGCGTGCCCGCCGCGATCACGAGTGGCCAGCGCACGCGTGAGCTGCGCGAGACGAGGACGGTCGCCACGGCCGCGCAGATCGCGGCGGGCAGTTGCATGAGCCCGGCGGCCTCACTGGAGAGCCCGGCGACGGCCTGCACCCATTGCGTGAAGGCGTAGACGACGAGGTAGATGCACATGTAGACGAGAAACAGGCGCAGATAGGTGCGCGTGAGCGCCGCGTTGTGGGCGAGCATGCGCACGTCCAGGAACGGGGCAGGCTGTCGCAGTTCCCACAGAACCAGGATGACCGCCGCCGCGATCGCGATCGGGACGAGCCAGTAAAGCCTGCCACCGGGGTCGAGGAGGAAGAACAACGCCGATGTGACGGCGATCGCGAAACATGCGATACCCGGCAGGTCGAGCGCACGGATGCCCGCGGGTCGTGGACTGCTTCCGGCGACCCGCGTGCTGTCCGCAGGAAGCCACAGGCAGACGAGAACGATCGCGACCAGAGCGAAGGGCACGTTGACGAGGAAGATCGATTGCCAACCGAAGTGTTCGATGAGTACCCCGCCGAGGACGGGGCCGATGGCGGCGGTGACGAGGCTCGATATCGACAGGCCCGACAGCAGTATCTGCGGTGTCTCGACACCGAGGCGAAGGGACTGGTCCTTGATGAGCGTCATCGCGGACGGATACGCCGACGAGGTGCCGATGCCGATCGCCAGCCGTGAGACGAGCGCGCCGGTGAAGGTGGGCGAGATCAGGGGGATCAGGCCGCCGAGCCCTGCGATGGCCAACCCGGTGATGTAGACCTTTCGCGGCCCGAACAGGTCTGCGAGCTTGCCCATCGTGGGCTGGAAGATCGCGCTGACAAGGTAGAGGCCCGCGACGAGCCAGATGACCACCGAGGCCGGCGCGCCGGTGGCCTGCGAGATCGGTACGAGTGCGACGGAGATCATCGTGGTGTTGATCGGGTTCAACGCCGGGCCGATCAGCACGGGGGCCGCGAACCGGCCGCCGAACCCCGAACGCTGCGGTTCTTCGGAAGTCATCTGCGGTTACCCAGATCCTCCAGCCACGACAGCGTCTCCGCCATCTGCTCACGCTGGCGCGCCGAGAGTTCACGTTCCAGCAGAATCGCCAGGTCCCGATCGCGCAGTTCGTTGACCGAAGCCATCATGGCCAGACCCGCCTGTGTGATGTGGACGTTCTCACGCCGCCGATCGGACGGGTCCGAGGTCTTCCGGACGAGCCCCCGGCCGACCAGCGACCGCACCACGGTGCTCATCGTCTGGGACCGCAGCCTCTCTCGATCCGCGAGCTCGGCCGTTGTCAACGGCCCGACGCGCTCCAGTCTGCTGAGCGTCGCCTCCTCGGTGCGAGACAGTCCCTCGACGAGCCCGGCCTGGCGCACCACGCGGCGAAGGCGATCCACGACCAGTCGCAGCCGCTGCGCGGTGCGCAGCGTGTCTTCCTCGTCACTCATGCGCACAAGGGTAGCAACTAATCAGTTAAACTGACCAGTTTTTCTTACTAGATGGACGAAGGGCTCGACTCGATGGTGGTGAAGCCGGAGACGTCCTGCAAGGATCCAGCCGTCACCGCAAGAAATTGCCAGGTCGGCCACGCGGTCGATACGGTTAGGAGTCGTGCTCTCGAACTACGCGGAAATCTTGCGCCTCCCCGGAGCATGGACCTTCTCACTGGCCGGATTCATCCTGCGCATCCCGATGTCGCTGGTGGGGATCTCGACGATCCTGCTGATCAAGGCCATGTACGGGAACTACACGACGGCCGGCGCGGTCAGCGCGGTCTCCGTGATCGGCGTGGTCGTCGGGGCGCCGATCCTGGCGCGCCTCGTCGACGCCCACGGGCAACGCCGCGTCATGGGCCCGGCGCTCACGATCTCGACGCTGGCACTGGCCGGCTTGGTCGTCACCGCCGTCAGCCACGCGCCGATCCCGGTCCTCTTCATTGCAGCCGCCGTGTCCGGCGCCTCCTGGGGATCACCGGGCGCGCTCGTCCGATCGCGCTGGTCGCTGGTGGCGACCTCACCCCGGCAGCTCAACACCGCCTACGCGCTCGAGGCCGCCATCGACGAGTTCGTCTTCATCGTCGGGCCGATCCTCGCCACCACCCTCGGCACGGCGATCCACCCGGCGTCCGGGCTCGTGTTGGCGATCGTCTGCCTGACGATCGGAGGCGTCGCCTTCCTCGGCCAGCGCGCGACCGAACCGCCCGTCGTCGCACGCGTGCACGGCGAGAAGCGCCCGACCGTCCTGCTCAACCCGGTCGTCGTCGTCCTCGCCCTCACCTACATCGGGGCCGGAACAATGTTCGGCGCGAACGACGTCGCCGTCGTCGCCTTCACCGAGGAACACGGCGCACCCCAACTGGCCGGATTGCTCCTGGCGTTCTTCGCGCTGGGCTCCTTCACAGCCGCCCTGATCTACGGTGCGCGGACGTGGCGTCAGCCCTTGTGGAAGCTGTTCGCGATCGGCGTCGTCCTGCTGGCACTCGGGGCGTCCACGTTTCTGCTGGCCCGCTCGCTGGTGATGCTCGGCATCATCATGTGGATCACGGGCCTGACTATCGCCCCGACGATGACCAACGTCAATACGATCATCTCGAAGGTCGTGCCCCGGGTTCAGCTCACAGAGGGCCTCACCTGGATGTCGACGGCGATGAACCTCGGTGCGTCCGCGGGGTCGTTCCTGGGCGGACGCGCGATCGACGCGCAGGGCGCGCACGGCGGCTTCCTCGTCGTCGTGGTGTTCGCGTGGGTCATGGCGGTGCTCATGCTCGTCGGGCTCCCCCGGTTGCGGCGCGACACAGGCAAGGACGAAGTCGCCACGACGGTGGACGAGAGGCACGAGCCGGACGCTGCGCGCTGCTAGCGGATCTCGCCTGATCAGGCCGCGACGACCGCGACGAAACCTTCGAGTCCGGCGAAGTCGTCGGTGTTCCGGGTGATGACAGCGGCACCGTGCGCGGCCGCTGTCGCCGCGATCATGAGGTCGATGGCACGGCCACGGACCTCACGTCCCCCGGCAAGGACGAGCCCGCACACGGTCTCGTACGCGGTCGCCGCGGAGTCGTCGAACGGGACGCCGGGGCCGAGAACTGTGCGAAGCCGGGCGATCCGTGCCTCGCGGCGTGCACGTTCGACCGGGTCCGCGGTCTTGCGAATGCCGTATCCGAGTTCGGCCCACGACAGCGACGAGACAGCGACCTCATAACCAGGATGCGAGAGCGACTCCGCCACTAAAAGGTTGGTGTCGAGGATCGCCTTCATGCGGTGTGCGCCCACGGGTCAGTCATGCCCTCCGCCGCACGGTCGGCAGCGATCTCACGGGCCCAAGCGCCATCCGCGCCCAGCTGCCGGAGCACCGCGTCGACCTCGCCGCTCGGCACCCAACGCTGACGACGGACACCCGTGACCTCCGCCACCGGCTCGCCATGATCGGTGATGGTGTAAGTGGCGCCGGTCTTGACCTCACGAAGCATGCGCGTGGGATTCTGGCGGAGTTCGCCGATGCTGATGGTGCTGGCCATGCTAGTCGTGTCCTTTCTAGATAATTATCTACACAGTCTACGACAAATATGCTGTCAGCGTCGACCACCGACAACAGGTTCAACCATTGCCGGAGAAGTCGGCCCACCCGAGGTCGCCGAAATCGTCCACTCATGCCTCACTGCTGCGGATAAGGTCGCCTCATGGCCAGCTCGCAGTTCGACTCGTGGCCCGGGACCGCCGAGGCGCTCATGCGCTCACGCTTCGCCGCGTTCCGCGACGGTGACGCCGACTGGCTCCTCGCGTCCTGGCACTCCTCCACCCGACCAGCCACGATCGACCTCACCGACAACCCTCAGTGGCGTGGCCTCCAGATCATCGACACCGTGGACGGCGGCCCGGACGACGACACGGGCATCGTCGAGTTCCGCGCCACCTACCTCATCCCCGGAGGGGGTATCGGCGTACAGCACGAGCGATCGCGATTCGTCCACGAGAACGGACGCTGGTACTACCTCGACGCCGTGTGATAGCTGCGAAGGGACCGCGTCGTTGTACTCACCGCCGACCGAAACGCACCCACTCGAGCGCTACTGAGCAGAAGCGCTGACCACCCCGGCCCGACGCCAATGCCACCCGCATGACCGACGAGGACGACGCCGGGTATTTCCTCTTCGCCACGTACGCCGACAGCCCGCCAGCCTCCGGCGACGCACTGGCCAAACACATCACCACCGTGCTCGCCGAGTGCCGACCGCAACCGGCCTGCCAGCGCTGCGGCGGCAACGAGGTGAGCCTCGAACCACGTGGCTCGGACGCGGTCGCGGTCACGGTGCAACTCCACCTCGGACCGGCCACCAAACCCGGACTGGCTACGATCACCGCAGAACTGCCGATCGATCCGGACGCTCCCTTGCACATCCGGCTCTTCACGGTCGAGGGTGTAGATGTGGTCTGAAGCCTCTGGCTTCGAGTAGTGATCTCGCGACATAGTGGGTGAGGTTGCGCAAGCTGAGGGCGGTCCCGCGGAGGTGTTCGATCCGGGTTGCTCTGGGATGCCGACGCTGGTCTTCTCGATCGTGTGCGCGAGGAAGAATCTGCCCAGGCCGCGGTCCTTCTCCCGAGACGTGGTGATCATATCTTGGTGGATACCCCACGTTGCCTAGATCTCCGCGTGCCGGTCATCGGCAAACAGCGCGTCCAGCCGCGGGCGAGATCAGGCAGCGACGTATCCCAGTGGAAGGTCTCGAAGAATCCGCAGTTCTTGATCCAGTCAATCCTCTTCAGCATCAGTCGGTGTCCCAAACCTCATCAGCCAGTGGGGCCCCGTTCAGCTCATCCCGGCGTGCGCGCCAGTCCGGCAGGAACCGGTCCATCAAGTCGGTGAAGCGTTGGTTATGGCTGCGTTCGTACAGGTGGACCAGCTCGTGGACCACGACGTATTCGAGGCAGCGCGGGTGCTTCTTGGCTAGCTCGGGGTTGAGCCAGATGGCGCGCGAGGCGGTCTGGCAGGTTCCCCACTTGGTCTTCATGTGGCGGACGACGACCGAGTCGACCTTGACGCCGACAACCGGCTGCCACTTCTCCAGCAGCGCCGGGATCGCAGCCTTGAGCTCACGCCGGTACCAGTTGTCGAGGATCCGGCGTCGCTTGTCGGCGTCTGTGCCGGCGGGGGCTGACAGCCAGAGGGTGTTGCCCTTGGGTTCGATGGCGATGCGGCCGGAGTGCGAGACGTCCAACTGGTAGCGGCTACCCCATACGTAGTGGGTCTCGCCGGAGATCATTTCGCGTTCTGTCTGACGATCGGCGTTCTGCAACTGCTCGCGCTGCTTCTTGATCCAGGGCAGGCGCTGCACTATGGCCAGCCGGATGGCGTCCTCGTCGAGACGGTGCGGTGCGGCCACACGAACCCGGCCTACCGGCGGGTAGACCGAGATGTGCATGTTCTTGATGTCCTTGTAGATGACATCCACGCCGAGCCCAGCGACCGTGAGATAGGCGTTAGCGGTATTCATCGCGTGCCCTCACCAGGTCAAACAGTTCATCGAAGCGGTCGAAGTCGTCCGGAAGGATCTTGTGCAGCGCCCTGACGACGACCTTCTCCTTCATCTTGTTGCCGACCCAGTCGTGGTGCTTGGAGGTCATTACGGTGGTGTCGACCTGGATCGCTAGCTCTGGCGGCGCAAAACCAAAGTCGACCAGCGCCTTCTGCGCCCCAGTCCTGGCCCACGCTGGGTAGACGGTGTCGGACTCCTTCTTGCCGACCTTCGTGGCCAGCTCGAGCAGCCGGGCGAGGTACTCCTTGTAGTCGAGCGCCTCCTGCTTGGCCTGCAGGATCAGGGCA
The DNA here is from genome assembly GCF_011758645.1 of Brooklawnia cerclae. Taxonomy (NCBI): domain Bacteria; kingdom Bacillati; phylum Actinomycetota; class Actinomycetes; order Propionibacteriales; family Propionibacteriaceae; genus Brooklawnia; species Brooklawnia cerclae. The sequence goes on from NZ_JAAMOZ010000001.1 coordinate 2,839,607, forward strand.
TCGAGGAGCGAGGACATCGAGTCGTAGTACTTCGGGTTCATGGCGTGCTCGTCGACGATCGTCTTGCGGACGTTGTTGATGATCGTCTCGGCCGCGGCCTCGGGGTTCTTGCGGATCCCGGCCGGCAGGGTGTCGAGTGCGCCCTCGCCTCGTTCGACGATCAGCTCGACCAAGCCCTTGTCGAAGATCGCCACGTCCTCGACCGGGTCGGCCTGGATGTAGGTGTCGAGCAGTGAGCGCATACCGGCCTCGAACTGCTTCATGTCGATGTTTTCGCCGGCGCCGAGCTCGACCTCGTCGCGGACGGCGACGTAGTGGGCGACCTCGTCCTTGATCTGCTTCGCCTCGGCGGCGGTGTAGCCCGCGGTCTCCATGTCGTTGGCCAGCACGCCGTAGGTGCGGACGAGTGAGGCGACCGACTTGTACAGCTCGACGCGCTTGTTCTCGTTGGCCTTGATCTGCTCCGCATCGCCAGGGATGTCGGCGACGAAGTAGTGCTGGTACTCCAGCGTGCCCTTCGGCGGAGCGACCGGCTCACACAGGGCACGGATCCGCTCGAGGGCCTCGTCAAGGTCCTTCTTCGCCTGGTCCGTGCGGTCCTTGAGCAGGCCTTCGATGTCCTGTTTCTCGTAGCCGTCCAGCGCGCCCGACGTGTAGTCGGTGATGGCGTTCTCGAGGGAGTTGAACAGGTCGCGGTAGTCGATGATGTAGCCGTAGGTCTTGTCGTCACCGTCCAGGCGGTTGACCCGGCAGATGGCCTGAAACAGGCCGTGGTCACGCATCTTCTTGTCGATGTACAGGTAGGTGGCGCTCGGCGCGTCGAAGCCGGTCAGGAGCTTGTCCACCACGATGAGCAGACGCATCTGGCCTGGCTCCTTGATGAACTTCTCCTTGACCTCCTTCTCGAACTGAGCGACCTTCTCCGGCGTCGAGGCACGGTCGGCAGGCTCACCGAAGTAGTCGGCCAGCATCTGCCGGTAGATGTCGTACTGCCGCAGCTTCTCGGTCGCGCCCTCACCCGAGTCCTCCTTGGAAATGTCGGAGGCGTTCGGGACGTAGCTGGTCACGATCGCGACCTTGCCCTTGAAGCCGGCGGCCACGAACAACTCGTAGAACTTGCAGGCCTGGTAGATCGACTCACCGACCAGCATGGCGTTACCCCGCCCGGAGACCAGGCGCGGCTGGGTGTCGAAGTCCCACAGGATGTTCTGAACGATCATGTCGGCGCGGCTCTTGGCGCTGAACACCTTCTGCATGGTGCCCCAGCGCTTCTTCAACCGGGCCTTGCTCAGGTCGGTCATGCCCTGGGTCCAGTGCTCGAACTTCTTGTCGATCTGGGCGGCGCCCTTGAGCTCCTGGTCGACGTTGCGAGCCTCATAGCGCAGATCGAGCACGACTCCGTCAGCCACAGCCTCGTCGAACTTGTAGGTGTGGATGAACGAGCCAAACGTCTCGATACTGGTCGCCTTGTCAGCCTTGAGCAGCGGCGTACCTGTGAAGCCGATGAACATCGCCCCAGGCAGCAGCTCCTTCATCGCCTTGTGCATCTTGCCCGACTGGGTACGGTGCGCCTCGTCGACGAAGATGTACAGGTTGCCCTTCGGGCTGAAGTTCGCCGGCAGCCGCGAGTGCAACTCGGCGATGAATTCCTCGCCAGCGTCGTCCAGGTCCTTGTCGTCGTCACTGCCACGGAACTTGTGGACCAGCGAACCGATCAGCCACGGGTCGGACTTGTTGATCGCGCTCAGCAGGTCCGCACCCGAGGTGGTGCGGTAGATGTCCTCGTTGACACCGCCGAAGACCTTCTCGATCTGCTCGTCGAGCTCGGTGCGGTCGGTGATGATCAGGACTCGGGCAGCCTTCTGGTGCTCCCGGATCCACTTGGCCAGCCAGACCATGGTCAGGCTCTTGCCCGAGCCCTGGGTGTGCCAGACGATGCCGCCCTCGCGCTTGGCGATCCGGGCCTGCGCAGCCTTCACCCCGAAGTACTGGTTGTGCCGGGCGGCCTTCTTCACACCCGAGTCGAAGACGACGAAGTCATGGACCAGCTCAAGAAGGCGCTCCTTCGAGCACATCTGCACGAACGCCTTGTCCAGTGGCTCAGCGACGTCGGCGCCGACTGGGCTGTCCTGTGGCTCCTTCCACTCCAGCCAGTACTTCTCCGGCGTCTCGATCACGCCGTAGCGCAGGCCCTCGACGTCGTTGCCGGCGAACAGTAGCTGGACCGTCGAGAAGAATGGACGGATGAAGTCGGCCCGCTGGTTGCCGATGTTCTGACGGATACCCTCGCTGACACTCACCTTCGAGCGCTTGAACTCCACCACACCCAGGGCAATGCCGTTGACGTACAGCACGACGTCCGGGCGCTTGTTGTGCTCGCCCGCGATCGAGACTTCCTCGGCGATGTGGAAGTCATTGGCCTCGGGCTCGGCCCAGTCGACCAGCCAGACAGTCTCGAAGTTCGACTGCACGTCACGCTTGACCTTCACGCCGTAGCGCAGCAGCTCGTAGACCTTGCGGTTCGCTTCGTACAGCGAACGGTTGCTGCCCACCGCAGCCTCATTGCGCAGCACGTGCAGCGCACGGCCGATCAGGTCGTCGTCGACGCCACGGGCCTGCAGATTGGCACGAAGCAGAGCCTCCTCGATGTTCGAGTTACCCTCGCGGTCCTCCCACTTATCCAGGTACGAGTACCCAAGCTGCTCCCGGAACAGCTTGACCACGCGATCCTGCGTCTTGCGCTCGATCTGACCTACGGTGCTCATGCGCTTGCCTCCGTTGGAACCAGCCTTGTGCGACCGGTCAGGAGCTCCTGCATCATGCTCTGCTTGATGTCGCGAGTGGCTTCGAGGCGACGCTCGAGGGCCGCGATCTCGGCGTCAGAACTCTGTAAAGCCAATCCGATCGCCGCCTGCTCATCGAGAGTTGGCAGCTCCAGTTCGTATCTAGACACGACTTTCCAATCGGAACGCGGCATGTGCGTGCCATAGGCAGTACTCGCCGCCTCAATAAAATCATCCTGTTCCACCACGTACCTCAAGAACGCGCTAATCGCGACTCCGGTCCGTGGTCGCAATGCCCAGATCTCCGTGGAAGCATACCCATCCCTGTCGGCAAGCCAGTATTTGCGTAGGTACGCACGAAGCTTTCCGAAGAGGACGTCGCCCTTCAGGAATCTGGTCTTCAGCGATACTGACGAAGCGAGATCGGAATCACCAATCAGACGACCTGTTCGGGCCGATATGTGTTCAAGTTCGACCACACGCCCGCTCGTCACGCTTGGATCCGAACGCTCCTTCGACGGGGTCGCAATGTCACCAAAGATGACCGGCGTCCACGCACCCGCAAACCCGGGCAGTCGCGTGCGACCAGTCAGGAGCTCCTGCATCATGCCCTGCTTGATGGCGCGCTTCTTGGCGATCAGTTCACGAAGTGAATAGATCAGACCATCTGCGTCGGTCAGCGCCTCAGCAATTGCATCCTGCTCACCAATTCTCGGCATAGGAATTTCAATCGACCCAACCTGCTGAAAGTTCAGGCCCTGACGATTGCCACCTGCCTGGAACGAGTCGATCTGGTCTTGTCCAATGCGTGAGTTCAGTACTGCGCACACGAAGTGCGGGTTCATGAGTCCGCCTCGAACGCGAATCTCGCACACATGCTGGTTCACATTGCCTCCATCAAGTTGTGCCGTGGCGACTGCAGAGCGCCCGATGGATGCACCAGTGATGTTCAGGAGTACGTCCCCCTCACGGACCTCGGTTGCCGGGAAGGTGTCGTGTGTTGCATCGTCGATGTAGGCAAGGTCATCTAGGCGCAAGTCCCCCCAGCCGACATTTTGGCTTCGAATGAATGGCCTGCCAGTCGGTTGATAGACACTTGAGCCACCGCGAGGCGTAACTCCACTGCCGATTCGCGTAGTCACGTTCGCAAGCTTCGCTGTAGGAAGCCCAGACATCACCTAACCCCCATCACAGCCAGGTGTTCCGCGACCTTGGCGCTGAGCCGCTCAACCTCGGCATCAAGGTCGCCCACGGTCTCGGCGTAGCGATCGCCGAGCACGTCGAGTCGGTCGACCAGTTGGCGGATTAGGGCGTCCAGCTCGGCCTGGGCGCCGCGCACGAAGCGGGCTCCCCACTTGTCGTCGATGACCAGCGTGTGGATCTCGCCTGTCGAGAGCCTGCCGTACTGCTTGAGGGTGACTTCGTCGAGCTTGACCTGAGCGTCCCTGGCCGCCTTCTTCGCGTTGGCCTCAGCGTCGTAGAGCGCGATCAGCTCGACCAGCGCCTTCACCTCGTCGCTCTTCGGGTCCTCACGTTTGGCGATACGCAGGCGAGCAGCGGCGAGAGCCTTGCTGATCTTGTCGTCGTCCATGGCATCGGCGAGCAAGCCTTCCTCGCCCGAGTTCTCCTCGATGAACTCCTCGACAGCCTGGCCGGCGGCTTCAGCCGCGGCGTTGAGCTCCTCGAGCTTGGCTTTCTCGTCGGCGAAGTAGCGGTCCACGATCAGGGCCGGTGGAATCAGGTCCATCTTGTACTTGGTAGCGCTTCGGCCAGCTCCGACGATGAGGTCAGGTGTTTCTGAGAGCTTGCGCTCCTTGTTCTCGATCGCGGTGCGTGGCTTGGCCGCCTCGTCCCAGCCCGCGCTCATCACCAGTGCGACGTCGTCGTGCATGGTTTCGTTCCAGTAGCTCATGAGCTGCTCGTACACGCCGTACTCGTCGATGAGCGGCTTCGGACGGAAGCGCTCAAGCAGGGTGTCGCCTAGCAGCGCGATCAGGGCATTCGGGCGGGTGCTACTAGAGATGTCGACCAGCTCGTCGTGGTGGACGTTCCACCAGTGCGTCACCGTGCCGGTCGTGGTGCTCGCGAAGGCCTCGTACTCCGGTGAGCCGGTGATCGTTGCCTGGATCTCGCTCTTGTCGACGGCAAGCTCCGAGTAACCAGGGCGTAGCGGCTTGAACAGCGTGCCACGCAGGCTCGGGAAGGCGTCCCAGTAGCGCTGCAGGGCATCGAGATCACGGTCCGGGATGCCGCCCTTGAGATGGGCGTGCAGGTCCTGGATGTCCTCAGGCTCCGAGCTGTCGATGTAGCGCGGGATGTTGAGGTTGTAGTCGTTCTTGGCGTCGGCGATCTCAGCGACCGGGACCATGCGCGAGTAGCGCTCGACCTCGGTCTGCTTGTTGAACACGTCGATGATCTGGTGCATGTCGCGCGGGCGCAGACGGTTCTTGTTGCCGTCCTTCACAAAGCCCTTGCTGGCGTCGATCATGAAGATGCCAGTCCTGGCCTGGGCGTTCTCCTTGTCGAGCACGATGATGCAGGCCGGAATCCCGGTGCCGTAGAAGAGGTTCGCCGGCAGGCCGATGATCCCCTTGATGTAGCCCTTGCGGATCAGGGCCTTGCGGATGGTCGCCTCCGCGTTGCCGCGGAACAGCACGCCGTGCGGCAAGATCACCGCACCCTTGCCGGTGCTCTTGAGGCTCTTGACCATGTGCAGCAGGAACGCGTAGTCGCCGTTCTTCTCCGGCGGGCGGCCGTAGCCGTCGAAGCGGCCGAACTCGTTCTCCAGACCGTTGGTCCAGCTCTTGACGCTGAACGGCGGGTTGGCGACGAGGAAGTCAAAGGTCTCCAGGCGGTCGCCGTCCCGGAACTTCGGGTCGACCAGCGTGTCACCCTGACGGACGTCGGCCGTCTCGTTGCCGTGCAGGATCATGTTCATCTTGGCCAGCGCCCAGGTGGCGTTGTCCTTCTCCTGGCCATAGATCGTCAGGCCGTGCGGCGCAGCGTCCGCGACCTTGAGCAGCAACGAACCAGACCCACAGGTCGGGTCGTAGACAGTTGCCGACTTCGGCGTCCTTGGCTGGATACCGACGAGCTGGGCCATCACGCGCGAGACCTCAGCTGGCGTGTAGAACTGGCCTTTGCTCTTGCCCGACTCCGTCGCGAAGTGCCGCATCAAGTACTCGTAGGCGTCACCGAGTAGGTCGTCGCCCTCGGTTCTGGAACTCGAGAAGTCCAGGTCCTGGAAGATGCCGATCAGCTTGCTCAGCCGGTCGACCAATGCCTTGCCTTCACCAAGCTTGTTCGGGTCGTCGAAGTCGGCGTTGTTGATGACGCCGACGAGGTCGTTGGCGTCGGCGAGCCTGCGGATAGCCTTGTTAACCTGGTCACCGATGTCGCTCTTGCCCCGGAACGAAACGAGGTCGTCGAACGACCCGCCCTCCGGCACATCGACGAGGCTGTCCGGGTCGGCCTTGGCCTTGTCAGAGACGTACTTCACGAAGAGCAGCGTCAGAACGTAGTCCTTGTACTGGCTGGCGTCCATGCCGCCACGAAGCTCGTCCGCTCCGGCCCAGAGCGAACTGTACAGATCTGACTTCTTGAGAGCCATCGCTATGCCACCGCGCTCACTCTGAGAGTGACGAATGGGGGCATCGACAGCTGGCTCATGGGTAAGCGGATCTCCTTCATGGCTCCAACGCGCACACGGTTCTACAACCGCATCCCAACTTAGCGATGCAAGCCGGGGAGCGCTATTGAGGCCCGCCACCACTGTGCTGGGAGAACACGATAGCTATCCCAGACCAGCCACTCTTTGCTTCACCAGCGCAACAAGGCCAGCTAGGTCGGCCGAGGACAGCGGCAACTCAAACCGGGTGGTGGTCTTCTCGCGCAACGGATCGGCGGGATCGACTGGGTCGCCGTCACGAAACACGTCTACACCAATCCGGTCCATGAGCACATGGATGTTCTTCGACTTCGGATCCTGATCAAGAGTTTGCAGGCTCACAACCACGATCACATCACCCCGGCGAGCCTCGACCCACAGCCAGCCAGACAAATCGAACGACGGCTCCAGGCGTCCACCACTCGTATAGCTCGTCAAACCGCGCCCAGCGTTGCCACGGTTCTTTACCTCGAAGCCCTCCGCCCGCAACGCCTCGACGACGCGACCCCGCTGATCGCGCCTGCTCTTCAGATACGCGGCCCTCGCCTCAAGGAACTGTTGACGCAGTTGGTCGCCTTCAAGCTTCACCACTACCCCTCCTCGCAAAGCCGTACCTGCGTCGCAGGTACGGCGACGTTGGCCAGCGCACCTACTACGCCCGCGCTTTGTGACGACAGAGCGATTTTCCATACGAAACAGGGACCTTTGCAACTCACCATGAGGTCAGGCGAGCAGGCCCCGCAGCAAATCACCTAAGGCCTTCACACCAGGCAAACGTAAGTAACACTGCTTGCGAACGGGAACTTAAGAAAACTGTGGAGCTAGGGGGATTCGAACCCCCGACCTTCTCATTGCGAACGAGACGCGCTACCAACTGCGCTATAGCCCCATGCCGTGCGGCAACACCTGATGCTACACGACTTGCTCGGCGAGCCAAAAGCGGCGGGCGGCCTCACTCCCCCACAGCGCGCGGCATGTCGGGCAGTTCGTCCTGCTGGGCCTCGGGATCCTCGACGGCAGACGCCTGCTCGTCCTGGGCATCCTGTGGCGAGGCCTGCTCCGCGACGCCCGCGGGTGGCTGCTGATCCGCGGTCACGGGGACGCGCACCTCGCTGGAGGCCACCGGCGCGGCGAGGTCGATCGTCCGCACCGACCGTGGCAGCAGCGGACGAGAGGTGTAGGCCGTCGGCGTCACGGGGATCGGGTCCCACAGCGAGCCGATGGTGTCGGGTGAGTCCGACAGCCGGATCGAGCGCTCGGTCTCGTTGGCCGTCAGCGCGGTGGTCTCCTCGTCCGACCCCGGCGAGATGAGCACGGTCGGCTCGGCGCTGGTGCAGCTCACGCTGGCACGGCGCTCGGCGATCATCCGGTTGACGGTGACGGTGCTGATCCGACTCAGGATCAGGAAGACGAACAACAGCCCCACGGGGATGAGCGACCACGTGTGAGGAAGCGGCGCGAAGAACGGGATGATCGCGCCGATCACGACGAGGGAGAGGTGCACGACCAGACCCAGGCGACGGCGCTTCACGGCGATCTGCATCGCCCGTCGATGGTCGAACCGAGCGGCCCGGCGCATGAGCGGGGTCGACACGTCGGCGCCCGAATCGGTCAGGAACCCCTGACCGCCGAACCCGTCGCTACCCCGCCGGACGACGTGCATCGAATCGGCGAAGCCGTCGATCGCGTCGTCGTCCAACTGTGCACCCTGGTCACGTCGTCCCAGGTACCAGGGAACCAGGTACGCGATCCAGGCGACGACGATCGTCCCGAAGATCACCCCCGTAAGCATGCACTCAACGTACGGGCGAACCACATCGTTGTGATTCAGGCGCGCCGCCGGTGGCGGGCAATCAGCCGGCAGCGAATTCGCCGCCCGTGCCGAACGGCGTTCCGCCGCTTCTCCCGATCACCGGGAGCGGCCGTCCGTCCAGGTACCGATCGAGCAACCCGCCGGGCACCTCCTCCGCGTTCAACGCGAAGATCCGGTGATCGCGCCAGTCACCGTCGATGTGCAGGAACGCGGGACGCAGCCCCTCCTCGCGGAAACCGAGTTTCTCGACCACGCGCAGGCTGGGCCGGTTCTCGGGACGGATGGCGATCTCGACACGGTGCAGCCGCAGCACCTGCCACAGGTAGTCGCAGGCCAGGGCGACCGCCACCGGGGTCAGGCCGCGACCGGCGTAGTGCCGGTCGATCCAGTAGCCGATCGTGGCCGAACGGGCCGATCCGAGGACGATGTTCGCCACCGTCAGCTGCCCCATCAGGCGTGTCCGGTCGGGCGGGCGGGGATCGGAGGGCCAGTCGGGATCGATCGCCATCCCCCAGGGGATGAGCGTGCCCGCCCGCCCCTGTTGGTTCGTCTGGCGTAGCCAGCGGTCGAAGGGCAGCGGACGCGTCGTCGTGGCGGGCGGCATGGTGGCATCCCATTCACGCGTCCAGAAGTAGTTGGACGCCCGCAACGCGTCCCAGATGATCGCCTCGTGCTTGCCGATCGGGCGCAGCACCAGCGCCCCGGCCCGCAGGACCACGGGCCAGGAATGATGCTCGGGCCAGACGACGCCCTCGGGAACCCGGTGAGGTCCGGATCCGGAACTCGGCACGTCAGTCGGCCAGCAACCAGCAGCCGACACGTTCGCCCAACCCCACCGAGGTCGTCGCCTCGGGAAGCACGACGACGGCGTCGGCGGCCACGAGATCGGCCAGACGCGGGTTGTCGGGCCGCCCGATCGGGACGACGACCTTCTCGCCCGACTGCTCCCGCACGGTGCCGAACCGCAGGTCGAACAGGCCGCGCGAGCTGGACAGCTCGCCCCCGACCAGGCAACTCACCTGCTCCCGCTGCACGACCGGGGTGCCCATGAGCTTGCGGACGAGCGGGCGGACGAAGACCTGGTAGTCGGCGTAGGCGGCCACGGGATCGTCCGGGAGCATCACCATGGGGATCTCGTCCTCGCCGATCAACCCGAACCCGATGCGCCCACCCGGCGACATCAGCACGCTCGCCATGTCGGTGGGCCCCATGGTGGACACCACCCGCGGAAGCTGTGCCTGCCCGTCCAGCGCCCCGGTGGCGACCACGATGTCGGCGCGGATCAACTGGTCGCTGATCAGGTCGTGCAGTTCGCGGTCGGTGCCCGTGGCCAGCCCGACGCGCCAGACCTGTGCCCCGTCGGCCTTGGCCGCGGCCGCCAGCAGGTGCGAGTCGACGTCGGCCGGATCGGAATCCGCGTCGGCCAGGCTGAGGACGACGACCCTCGGCCGGGGACGCGCGAGCACCCGGTCGACGCCCGCCATCGCCAACAGGGCGCTGCGGCGGGCATCGAGCCGCTCACCCGAGCGCATGAGGGGAACACCCGCCCTGACCTCCGACCCGGCCCTGCGGACGAAGTCGCCCGGCGCCACCGGCCGTTCGACGGTCAGCACCGTGCCCTCCAGGACCGCCCGGCCGGCGGGGACGACGGCGTCCGCCCCCTCCGGGAGCACCTGGCCACTGCGCACCCGCACGGCCGCGCTCACCTTCGCGACGCGGTCGTCGTCCCGCAGCCGCAACGTGATGGGGCTGCTCGCATCGGCCCCCTCCAGGTCGCTGGACCTCACCGCGTATCCGTCGACCGCCACCAGGTCGTCGATCGGCTGGAACGTGTCGGCCACGATGTCCTCGCACACCGCCGTGCCCCAGGCATCGAGCAGGTACATGCCGAACGCCGGCAGCGGCTGGACCAGCGAGAGCAGGTACTTCTGCTGATCGCCGACCACGCGTCGTCCCGCATGATCGGACGGAGGCGGGGGCGGCAGGACGGGGGCGGGGGCGACCTCGACGGGCTCGACCACCGTGGTCTCCGCGGGGCGACGTTTGAACAGACCCATGCCCCTACGATAAGCGAGTGGCTTCCCCCGACCCTGTTTGCCCGACCGCGCGCCTCGAGATTCGCGAGCGCAGCACACGCGGCCGGGCATCGCGCACCGAGCGACAGCGGCGCGACGACGACCGCGCCCGCGACGTCCTCGCACTGGCGCTGGTCGAGCGGCTGACCTCCGGTCGCAGGGACGCGGCCGTCTCCTGTTACCTGTCGGCCGGCACCGAGCCCGGCACCTCGCTCCTGGTGGACGCGCTCGCCGCGTCGGGGCATCCCGTCCTGGTCCCCAGGCTCGGGCCCCTGCCCGACGGCACCCGGCGTGGTGGACCCGACTGGGCCTGGTACGCCGGACGCGAGGATCTGCGGCCCGGCCTGTTCGGCATCCCCGAGCCCTCCGCGGACGGGCTCGGGCCCGATGCCCTGTCGCAGGCGATCGTCGTCGTGGCCTCGGCGCTACGCGCGGGCACCGACGGCAGCCGGCTGGGCACCGGCGGCGGCTGGTACGACCGGGCGCTCGTCCACGCGGCCGCCGGCACGCCGGTGATCGTCCTGCTCAACGACGACGAGATCGAGTCCGTGCCGCAGGCGCCGCACGACCGGCCGATCGACTGGATCGTCACCCCGACGCGCACCGTCCGCTGCCATCCGCGATTCGGACCCCCCACCGAGGCGGAGTACCATTAGCAATCGGGACTCGAGAGTGCCACCGCCCTCCCCGCGATCACACCGATCACACCAGCGAAAGCAGACCCATGCCCACCTACCAATACCGCTGCCAGACCTGCCACAACGAGCTCGAAGCATTCCAGAAGTTCAGCGACGACCCACTGACCATCTGCCCCGAATGCGGCGGCCCCCTGCGCAAGGTCTTCAACTCGGTGGGCATCGTCTTCAAGGGCTCCGGCTTCTACGCCACCGACTCCCGCAAGTCGTCCACCGCCGCCGATCTGACGGCGAAGACGACGCACTCCTCGGAGTCGGGCGCCTCCTCGTCCTCGACCTCGTCGACCTCCTCGGATTCCTCCGGCTCGGCATCCTCGTCGGGCAAGGACGCCGCCTGAGCCCACGGGAGCCCGGCCCGGCGTCCATCGGGCCTGTGGACAGTGACCGACTCACTCGTCCCGCACCCACAACCAGGGTGTGATCTCCTCCTCTTCTTCCTCGCCTGCATCCGCCGCTCGTCCCGGCCGTTTCGCGCACCTGGCTCGCGCCGTGCGATGGCACCGCCGCGGGCTCGGGATCGCCTCGGCCGTCGTCTGCCTGTTCGCCACTCTCTCGGCGCTCGCGCCGCAACAGCCCGACTCGGTCACCGTCGTGGTCGCGGCGCACGAACTGGCCTCCGGTGACCGGATCTCCGCCGACGATGTGCGTGAGATCGACATTCCCGGCCAGTTCGTCCCGGCCTCGGCGCTGACGAGCCTGGACGAGGCCGTCGGCGCCACACTGACCGGCGCCCAGACCGCCGGCAGCGTGCTCACCGCGGCGTCCCTCATGGGCGCTCGACCCGGCGACGCGTCGGCCGACGAGCGGCTCGTGCCCTTCCGCATCACCGATGCCGGGGTCGCCGCGCTCCTCCACGTCGGTGACCGGATCAGTGTGGTCGGGTCGACGAGCGACGGCGGGCCCGTCGACCTGGCCACCGACGTGCGCGTGGCAGCCCTCCCCGCAAGCGCGGACGACGACTTCACCACAGGGGAATCCGGTGCGCTGGTGGTGGTCGCCACCGATCCCGGCACCGCCGCGACCCTCGCCGCTGCCGCCAGCCAGATGCGCATGAGCATCGTCCTGCGTTGAGTGGCGCTATTGACATGGTCGTCGTCGCAAGGTGTATTGGGTGGCGCGTACTGCCCCAACCAGCTGACGCGCCCCATGGGCGCGCTCCACCCCACGAGGAGAGAATCATGAAGGGCTTCAAAGAATTCGTCATGCGCGGCAACCTCATCGAGATGGCCGTCGCGTTCATCATGGGCACCGCATTCGGCAAGGTCGTGGAGGCGTTCACCAACATCATCCTCAGCCTGGTCTCCAAGGTGCTGGGCGGCGAGCCCAACTTCGACAACTTCGCGCCCGGCGGGGTGCCCGTCGGCCCCTTCCTGACCGTGACCGTGAGCTTCCTGCTTCTCGCGGTCGTCATCTACTTCGGCATCATCCTGCCGATCAACAAATACAAGGAACTCACCAGCAAGCCCGAAGAGGCCGAGGAAGCCGCGGCGACCGAGACGGAGCTCCTGTCCGAGATCCGCGACCTGCTCGCGAGCAAGCAGAACTGACCCTCGCCCGCTCCGTCTACGCCAGGGCCACGGTGCTGGAGCGGTCGGTGGTCATCGCGATGACCACCGGGCCGTCCACCAGCATGTCCGTGACGACGTAGTACATCACCTCGTCGTGCGTGAACCCGCCGCGCTGGACGGCGAGTGCCATCGCGTCCACCACGGCCTGCGCGTCGACCGTCGTCGGCACGAACTGCTGCTGGACGTCGCTGCTGGTGCTCCTCTGCTGGCCGTAGCCGTCGCATCGGTAGCGCCAGGGCGCCTCGCCCGACTGCGGACGCTCGAGCCGTTCGTACACCACCTGACACGACGAACCGTCGGGCAGTCCCCACAGCCCGCCCTCGGCCCGCGCCGTCGCCCCGCGCGGCGAACTGGGCCCTGGGATGGACACCTGCCACGCGGCGGCACCCGGCACCGCGACGGCAGCCTCCCGCAGCAGCTGTGCCACGCCGTCGATCGTGGTGAAGTCGAGCTCGGTGGCTCCCTCGACCCCGGCGACCGACACCGTGGGCCCGGGCTCACCCGCGCAGGTCGAATACACGAACAACGCCCCGGCCGGGCTGAGCTGGGCCTCCACCCCTGGTTCCGCATCGCACGAGGCCCGCACGGCGTCGAGTCGCGCGGTCAGCGCGTCCAGGTCGAGATCGTCCACCAGACTCGCACCGGACGGGCGAAGTTGGCCGTCCACCGCCGGGTCGCTACGTCCTTCCGCGTCGACGGCCACGTCGCCGCCCGGTAGCCGGACGACGGCACCCACGTCCTGTGCACCGTCCCCGAGGCTCACCGCGGTGACGAGCCGGCCTCCCGCGTCCTCGACGATGCGGTCGAGCGCCCGCTCGGTCGGGTCGCCGGTGAGCGAACAAGCGCTCACGAGCGTGGTCGCACAACAGACCGCCACGAGTCCCGGCTTCGCCCGCACGCCACGCTCCCTCACTGGTTCCATCCGCGTCTGGCCATAGACCCTAGCGCCCGGGCGCGCCAGGACGACGGGAGGATGCGTAACCATTTCGTTATCCATACCCCCATCTCGTCGGCCAGAACTCGCCCGGCGTTCACCTGCATGAAACGACCCCGTCGGTCCCGACGTGTTGATTGGGATCCAAGCGCAAGAGATATGCAAGGGAGAATCCAGATGCGTTCTGTCACCCGAATCGCCGCTGCGGCGGTCGCAGGCCTTGCGGCCCTCGCGATCGCGGGTTGTGGTAGCGACTCGAATTCCACCGGCTCCGGTTCGTCCGACGCCCCCGCCGAGAAGACCACCATCGTGTTCGCCGCCGTGCCCTCCGAGGAGTCGTCGAGCCTGCAGGCTCAGTACGACGTCCTCCTGCAGAAGATCGAGAAGGACGCCGGCGTCACCATCGAGTTCCAGGAGGCCACGAACTACGCGGCCGTCATCGAGGGCCAGCGCTCCGGTCAGATCGACATCGCCGGCTACGGCCCGTTCTCCTACAAGATCGCCAAGGACAGCGGCGCGACCATCGAGCCCGTCGGCTCCATGGTCAGCAAGGAAGGCGCCGAGCCCGGCTACTCCTCGTACCTGTGGACGAAGAGCGGCTCCGGCATCACCACGATCGACGATGTCAAGGGCAAGACGGTCTGCTTCGTCGACAAGGCCTCCACCTCCGGGTACCTCTACCCGAGCGCCGGCCTGCTCGAAGTCGGCATCGACCCCGAGGCCGACATCACCCCGGTGATGGCCGGCAGCCACGACGGCTCCCTGCTGACCCTGAGCCAGGGCGGCTGCGACGCGGCCTTCGCGTACGACACCATGATGAGCACGCTGTCCGACAAGGGCAGCCTCAACGAGGCCGACTACACCAAGATCTGGGAGTCGGAGATGATCATGGGCTCCCCGGTGGCCATCAACACCGAGACCCTGAGCGCCGACCAGCAGGAGAAGATCAGCGCCGCCATCCTCGACACCAACGTCGACTCGATGGTCGAGCAGGGGTATTGCACCGACGCCGACAGCTGTCAGCTCCCCGAGGACAAGTGGGGCTTCGCCAAGGTCACGGACGCCGACTACGACGGCATCCGCAAGGTCTGCGACCTGACCAAGTCCGAGGCCTGCGAAGCAGCCTGACGTACCAGGATCCCCCGTGCCGGGGGTGGGGTCGCACCGATCCCACCCCCGGCACGCCTACACGAAGGAGCAAGCAATCCATGACGCAGCAGATCTCCGAGCTACCCACGCCCGACGATTTCCCCGTCGTCTTCAACCAGGTGACCAAGCAGTTCTCCGAGACCGTGTTCGGTCTCGACCACGTGGACGCGCGGTTCGAGAGGGGGCGGACGACGGTGCTGCTCGGCCTGTCGGGTTCGGGGAAATCCACGATGCTGCGTCACATCAACGGATTGCATCGCCCGACCTCGGGCACCGTGCGCGTCCTGGGCACCGATGTCGGCTCCGCCTCGGAGCGTGAGCTGCGCGACTTGCGCAAGCAGATCGGCTTCATCTTCCAGCACTTCCATCTGGTCGGCCCCATGTCGGTGCTCGAGAACGTGTGCTCGGGACGCCTGGGCTCGCTCCGTGGCCCCCGGTTCTCGCTGCTCACCTATCCCCGGGCGGTGAAGAGCACCGCGATGGAGCAACTGGAACGCGTCGGGCTGGCAGACCGGGCGTTCCAGCGCGCCGACACCCTGTCGGGCGGCCAGCAGCAGCGGGTCGCCATCGCCCGGGCGCTGATCCAGCAGCCCAAGATCCTGCTCGCCGACGAGCCCGTCGCCTCGCTCGACCCCGTGTCGTCCGCCCAGGTTCTCGAGCTCATCACCCGCATCGCCCGCGAGGAACACCTGACCGTCATCTGCTCGCTGCACCAGGTGCAGACGGCCGTCGAGGTCGCCGACCACATCATCGGCCTGCAGTCCGGACGCAAGGTGCTCGACCGGCCGGGAGACAACATGACCAGCGAGGACGCCCTCCACGTCTACGACCGGGTCGCCGCGGTCTCCGACGACGAGGAACCAGCCGCCACCGGAACCGCCTCCCAGACCACGCCCACGGTGGCCAACGCCTGATGACCACCGCCATCAGCACCCTGCCGGCCACCTATCGGGCCGAGCTTCCCCAAGCCCCCCGCCCATCGGTGAACCAGATCGCCACGAGCACGATCATGGTGGTCCTGTTGATCGCGTCGATCTGGTCGGTCGTCTCCCTCGGCATCGACCCCACGTCCATGGCCCAGTCGCTCGACAACGCCCAGCGGTTCGTGGGCCGCATGTTCCCCCTCAGCTTCCCGCCGCTGGGCGACCTGGTCTCCCTCGTCCTGGAGACGCTGGCCATCGTCCTGCTGGCGACGGTGCTGGCTGTCGTGCTGTCGCTGCCGGTCGCACTGTTCGCCGCCTGGAACACCACCACGGGACGATTCGCCCGCGGCACCGCGCGCGCCATCATCGTCCTCGCCCGTGCCGTGCCCGACCTCGTGCTCGCGATCTTCTTCTTCCGTGTCTTCGGGCTCGGCGCCGTCCCGGGCATCCTCGCCATGGGCATCCACTCCGTGGGCATGGTCGGCAAGCTCTACGCGGACGCCATCGAATCGCTCGACAACGGCCCCCAGGAAGCCGTCCGTTCGGCCGGTGGCAGCCGCTGGCAAGGCATCTTCACCGCCGTCATCCCGCAGCTCATGCCCCAGATCATCGCCACCGCGCTGCACCGCTTCGACATCAACCTGCGCACCTCGGTGCTCCTCGGGTACGTCGGGGTCGGGGGCATCGGCCTGGCGATGTCGGACGCCCTCAACACGCTGAACTTCAAACGCGGCATGGCGCTCGCCCTCCTGGTCCTTCTGTTGTGCATCGCGACCGAGCTGGTCTCGGGGGCCATCCGGGCTGCCCTGATGAACTCGGGGGCCGGCAAGCGTGGGTTCGGGGAGCGGTTCCTCGACTCCCTGGCCCACCGCGATCCCTCCCCCGGCCGCCTGGATCCTCCCTGGAACGGCGCCCGGATCCTCCGCTTCGCGAACCTCGCGCTGGTCATGCTGGTCATCGCGGCGTCCACCCTCGAGGTGAACGTGTCGTGGCAGGCCGTGCGGGTCGGCCTGTCCAAGCTTCCCAACACACTCGGCCAGTTCTTCCCGCCCAACCTCGAGCCCGACATCGTCGCCGCGGTCGCCGGGCAGATGGTCGTGACGGTGCAGATCGGTCTGGCGGCCACGCTGCTCGGATCGGTCCTCGCGCTCCCGATCGGTGTCCTGGCCGCTCGGAACGTGGTCGCCAACAAGGCCCTCCACACGTTCTTCCGGGTCGTCATCGTCGTCGTCCGTGGCATACCCGAACTCATCCTGGCGATCATCTTCGTCGTCATCTCGGGTCTCGGCGGTGTGGCGGGCACCCTCGCACTGTCGATCGGTGCCGTCGGGCTGCTGTCCAAGCTCGTCGCCGACTCCCTGGAGGAGACCGACACCGGGGTGCAGGACGCGATCCGCGCCAACGGCGCGACCGGCGCCCAGGTGTTCTTCGCGGCAACGCTTCGCCAGGCGCTGCCCGCGTTCGTCGCGCACATCCTGTATCTGCTCGACGTCAACATCAGGTCCGCGACGCTGCTGGGCATCGTCGGGGCCGGGGGCGTCGGCTACCTCCTGCTCAATGCCAGCCGCGTGATCCGGTTCGACGTGGTGACCACGATCGTGCTCGCCATCCTGCTGGTCGTGCTGCTCGTGGAGGCTCTGAGCATCTGGGTACGGCGAATGGTGAGGTGATGATGGCTTCCACCCCCGAAAGCCTCGCCGACTCGCTCGCCTCGTCGATCGCCTGTCTGCAGCCGGGCACCCGGCTGCCGTCCGAACACGAACTGGCGGCCACCTGGGGCACCACGCGCGCGATGGTCCGCCGCGCGCTGGCCATCCTCGAGCGCCAATACCTCATCCGGCGGTTGCAGGGCAACGGCACCTTCGTTCACAAGCGCATCGACTACCTGATCTCCTCCGATCAGCTCCCCTCTCTGCACGCGACCGTCGAGGAGCAGGGGTCGACAGCGCGAACCTTCTCGCTGGGGCACACCACCACCCACGACCCCGAGGTGGCGGCCGCGCTGGAGCTCCCCGCGGACACGTCCGTGCACCTCATGACCCGCCTCGGCTACATCGACGACGTGCCGAGCGTGTACCTCGAGGAGTACCTCGATCCCGACCTCGACCAGGTGAGCGTGCCCGGCATGCACATCATCGAGTCGCTGGCCGAAGTCGCATTGGCGGCCGGATGGCAGCCGCGGCGCACCTGGTGTCGCATGACCGTCGACCAACCCCCCTACGCCGCTCGCGATCGGCTCGATCTGCGTCCCGAGCAGCAGACCTGGCTCGTGGAGTCGCTCACCATCGAGGCCGGATCCGGCCGTCCCCTGTGGTTCAGCCGCGTGTGGTCACGCATGGACATGGTGCGCATCGTCTGCAGACTCGCCTGATCTCCGAGAGAATCTGACGCCAGTTCGCATATTCCGCCACTGAATCGCCCACAACGGCATCCGGCGTCAGATTCTCTCGTGGTTTCCCGTCGCCTCAAGCAACCGGACCTCACATGATGCGTACCGGCGGCCCGGCACAGTGACAACCGGTTCGGGGGTTCGGCACCTGTTCACGGCCCGTTCACCACCGGGAAAGGGGGGTTTCCCGCGCGGAGGCTTAAGTGGATCACGTGATTGCCCTGCCACGACATGTCGCCGCCGGTCTCCTGGCCCGAACCCCCGCGAAGGTGCTGGCGCCCCTGGCCGACCGCATCCTCGCCTCCGCCGGCCCCGACGGCCTGGTGATCGTCAGGCCGCCTCGCGTCGGAACGATCGTCGTACAGGTGCGCGAGCCCCTCGCCGGCGACCGGTTCATCCTCGCCGATGCGGTGGCGACCAGTTGCGAAGTGCACCTCGACCAGGCCCGGGGCTGGGGCATACGGCTCGGCGAGGACCCTCGCGGGGCACTCGCCCAGGCGGTCTGCGAGGCCGAGCTGACGCGTCAGGGCGACCTGGAAGCCGAGATCGCCCACCTGCTCGACGACCGCCGCGACGAGCTGACGCGCGCTCGTGCGGCCGAATGGGAACGGCTACGACCCACCATCGTCCAATTCGAGGAGGTGTTGTGATGACCGCCGTCGAGCTCACCCCCGACACCGCACAACGGGTGTTCCGCCGTTGCCTGGAGGCCTTGGCTCATCCCGGGACGATCCTGGGCATGGGGTCCCTGGCCCCCGACCGTCCCGCGACGCACCTGCCGCTGCTCGCGCTCACCGACCTGATGGTCTCGGTCGCACCGCTCACCGCTGCGTCGCGGGACGCGGTTCACGGCATCGCGGCGCTCACCGGTGCACGCGTAGGCGACGTGGGCCGAGCACGGTTCGTCCTGGCCGACGAGACAGATCCGGCCGCCATGCGAGGCCTGCCGGTCGGCACCTCGCTGAGCCCACACGAAGGCGCCCTGCTCGTCCAGCGGACGACGACGCTGGACGCCGGCCTTCCCGTATGGCTGTCCGGTCCCGGGATCGACGGTTCCGTCACGATGTCGGCCGGCCTCGACCCACAGTGGTGGAGCGCTCGCGCCGAACTGTGCGCCGCTTTCCCCCGGGGCATCGACGTCCTGCTGGTCGACGATGCGGGACGCGTCGCCGGGCTCCCACGCACATCGCACGCATCGGTCGGGTCCGTCCCGGAAGGAGCATCGGCATGACCTACGCAGGCACCAACAAGGGAGGGACCTCGGCCATCGTGGCCGCCGAGCGGCTGCTCGACGACCCCGCCTTCCCCGCGGTCGACGATCCCGGTGAGCCGGTGACGCCCGAGCAGGTGATCGCCCAGTTCGCGCCGATGCTCGACCGCCTGCAGGGCGAGGCGGGCCTGTGGGACGCCCGCACCGCGGCCATCGCCTTCCTGCAGGCGGGCGGCGACCTGCCCGAGGCCGTCCATCTGTTGCGCGCCCATCGCTCGACGCTGCCGCGTCTCGCCTTCAGCGTGCCGGTCGACCCCGATCACGGCCAGCTTCTGCGCCGCATCGTCTCGGCGCACCGCAGCCCGGACGGGCCGCAGCTGCTCGGAGCGACCCCCGACTACACGGCCCGGCTGCTGCGCCGCGACGGGAGCGCCCCCCTGCTCCCGTTCGACGCGCCCGCCGACGCGAACCCGCTTCCCACCTCCGAGGAGCCCGATCGCATGCCGCAGCGCTACACCGAATACCTGCGGGCCAGGGACCTGCTGGCCGAGCGCCCGTCGGACCCCGACGACCCCGAGCCCTACGACCTGGCCCTCAACCCGATCCGGTTGCCCGCCGGTCGTTCAGCGATGCTCTCGGCGATGGCGCTCGGCGAGACCGGCGGCCTGGTGAACCTGTGGTACCGCTCGATCCTGGGCCCCGACGGCTACTCGGACGAGTCGATCACCCTGGGCGAGGTGCGCCACGTGCGGACGTCGATCGAGGTGACCCACCCGGTCACCGGCGAGCCGACCGACATCGGCGAACTGCGGTTCACCGAGTGCGAGACCGTCGCCCACCTGGACGAGCGCGGCGAGGATCCCTCCCGGTTCGAGGCCGGCTACGGGCTCGTCCTCGGGCACAACGAGCGCAAAGCGATCTCGATGTCGGCCATGGACCTGGCCGCGCACCGGCTGCATGACACCGAAGAGGGCACCGACCTTCAGCAGTTGCTCATGCACACCACCGACGGCCTCGCGTCCAACGGGTTCCTCGAACATCTCAAGCTGCCGCACTACGTCACCTTCCGGTCGATGCTCGACCGAGCGGAGGCCGCCCGCGAGGTGCAGACGGGCCACCGCACCGCCCCCTCACTCGCGGCGCCCACCGCACCCGGGCCCACCGCGACCCCGATCCGCGTCCATGCGGCCGGCGAACCCAAGGAGCATTCACATGCTTGACATCGACGGCCTGCTGAGCCGGGCCACCGCCGCGCAGCCCACGCGCCCGGTCGTCCTGGACGAGCAGGGCAAGCGCGAGGTGCGGCGAGCCGCGCTGAGCGCGGTGTGCGTCCCCGGGTTCCAGGTGCCGTTCGGCTCGCGCGAGATGCCGGTCGCCCGCGGCTGGGGGTCGGGCGGGTTGCAGGTCACCGTCTCCATCGGCGGGCAGGACGACACCGTCAAGGTGATCGACCAGGGCGACGAGGAGGGCGTGAACGCGGTCAACCTGCGCCGCCTCATCGTCGGCACCCTGGGGTGCGCCTCGTCCGGCGACACCCGGGAGGCGACGATCATCCAGTCGCGCCACCGCATCCCCGAGGACCGGCTGCGCCCCGACCAGATCATGGTGTTGCAGGTTCCGCAATCGGAGCCGCTGCGCCCGGTGGAACGCTCCATCACCGAGTGCAACCGGATGCATGCCGAGGCCGACTACTCGCGCATCTGGGTCGGCATGTACGAGGACCTGGTCACCGGCGGGGTCGTCAACGCCGCCGCGGGCTACCCCGTGATGGTAGGCGGCCGTTACCTCATGGCGCCCTCACCGATCCCCCGCTGGGACATCCCGCGTCTGGGCGGCGACCAGCTCACCATCCTGTGTCACGGCCGCGACAAGAAGCTGTACGCCGTCCCGCCACACACCCCCGTCGAGCCGGTCACGTTCGACGACGTCCCGTTCGAGGTGGAACACACGGGTGAGACCTGCATCCTGTGCGGGTCGACCGACACGTACATGGTGCAGACCCGCGACGGATCGTTCCTGTGCTCCGACACCGAGTGGTGCAACCGGGTGCGCACCGGCGACGTGGACACCGCCGATCACCGGGCGCTCGCCCCCACGCGCTGGTATCCCGATCCCTCCCGCCGCGTCCGGGCGACCGCCACCGCGTTGCGGGGCCGCGACGACCTCGCCCACGGGGCAGCCGCGTCGGCGACCGCGCCGGGCGAGGAGTGGACGCTGGCGGTCGAGCACCTGGGCAAGGTCTACCCCGCGCGTCCCGGTTCCACAGCCGTGCGGGCGGTGCACGACGTCAGTTTCGACGTCGCACCCGGCGAGGCTCTGGGTGTCATCGGTGAATCGGGCTCGGGCAAGTCGACGGTCATGAAGTGCATCATCGGCGAGGAGGTCGACGCCACCGGTGTCGTCCGGCTGGCCGCGATGGACCAGGGCCGCACGAACGTGCTCGGGTTGGACGCCTCCGCGCGCCGCCAGTTGCGCATCAGCACGCTGTCGGTCGTCCACCAGGACCCCGCGATGGGCCTCGACCTGCGCATCTCGGCCGGTGGAAACATCGCGGACGCGCTGACCGCGGCCGGGTGGCGGTCGTACCACGACATCCGGCGCCGGGCGGCCGCCCTGCTCGACCGGGTCGAGGTGCCGATGGGACGAATGGACGACGTGGTGCGCCAGTTCTCGGGTGGCATGCGCCAGCGCGTCCAGATCGCCAAGGCATTGGCCAACGATCCTGACGTGCTGCTGCTGGACGAACCGACGACCGGCCTGGACGCGTCGGTGGCGGCCGGCGTCCTCGACCTGCTGCGCGAGCTGGTCGCCGAGCGGAGCATCGCCGTGGTCGTGGTGTCGCACGACTTCGCGGTGATCAGCGCGCTGACCGACCGGGCGATCGTCATGCACCAGGGCGAGACCATCGAGACCGGCCTGACCGACCAGCTGTTCGCCGACCCGCACCACCCGTACACCCAGCGGCTCGTCGCGGCCGCCACCCACTGAGGAGAACATGTGACCCCGATCCTCGAGGTGGAACACCTCCACAAGTCCTTCACGCTGCACGCGGTGGGGGGACGCCGGGTCGTGTCGCTCGCCGATGTCGGCCTGCACGTCGACCGCGGTGAGCACGTGGCGCTCGCCGGCGCGTCCGGCGCGGGCAAGTCGAGCCTGCTGCGGTGCATCTACCGCACCTACCTGCCCGACGCCGGCGTCGTCCGGCTGCACACCAGCACCGGCCCGGTGGAGCTGACGTCCCTGTCGGATCGGCGCATGGCCGCGATCCGGGGACGAGAGCTCGGCTACGTCTCGCAGTTCCTGGCCGCCCCACCCCGCACGGGGCCGCTCCAGCTCGTGACAACCGCGGCGAAGCGCCGGGGGCTCGACGGCCCGGACGCCACGGACGCCGCCGCCGCCTCGCTGCACAAACTCGGCCTGGCCGAGAACCTGTGGGACATCGACTGCCACGTGCTGTCGGGTGGCGAGCGCCAGCGCGTGAACCTCGCGGCCGGCACCGTGAGCCCACCCCGGCTGCTGCTGCTGGACGAGCCCGTCTCGGCGCTCGATCCGGCCAACCGCGAGAAGGCCCTGCTCCTCATCGAGGAGCTCCGGAGCCAGGACGTCTCCGTGCTGGCGGTCTACCATGACATGACGATCATCGCCCGACTCGCCAGCCGCGTCCTCGTGATGGCCGACGGCCGCATCGTCGCCGACGACTCGCCCCACAACGTGCTGGCCGCGCACCACGCCGCTCTCACCGAGCACCTGCTGGAGGAGACCCCCGCATGAGCGAACCCTGGCCCCTCGATTCGAACCCGGCCGACTACGACCTCCTGGACGTGCGAGCCGTCCTCGGCGACCGCGTCCTGGAGAACGCTCGCGTCATCGTCCGCGACGGCCGGATCGCCGCCGTCGAGCCCATGTCCGCCGCCTTCGCCGCGGTTGGACGGGTCCCCGGGACGACTCGCGTGCCCCGGCTGCGCGGGCACGGCCTGTTCGTCGCGCCCGGGCTCATCGACACGCACTCGGACGCGCTGGAGCGCGAGAAGCGTCCCCGCCCCACGGCCGAACTGCCGTGGGAGTTCGCGATCGTCTCACTGGAGGGACGCGCCGTCGGGGCGGGGGTCACCACGATGTTCCACGGGGCGGGCTTCCAGAACAAGGAGAGCCACAAGGTCACCCGCACCCCAGGCCGTGCCCTGGAGCTTGCCGGGGTGGTGGACGCCGCCCCCGCGCAGCGCATCGATCACCGCGTCCTCCACCGGCTCGACATCCTCTCGGACGAGGGCGCGGCCGCGCTGGGACGACGGCTCGAATCCCTCGCGGACGCCTCGCCCGCGCCGCTGGTCAGCTTCGAGGACCACACCCCGGGGCAGGGCCAGTACACCGACCCCGAGCCGCTCAAGTCGTACTGGGTGGGCATGGAGGCGGTCTCCGCCGAGGAGGCCGACGCCCGGATCGCCCAGCTGATGGAACGCGCCGAGAAGTTCGCCCCGACGGCTGAGGCGAACACGGCCTGGCTCGGCGGCCTGGCCACCGACGGCCGGATCCGGTTGCTCGGCCACGATCCCGACTCGGCCGAGATGATCGCCCACCTCGTCTCGCTCCACTGCGTGGCGGCGGAGTTCCCGGTGAACCTGGAGGCCGCGCGGGCGGCACGCGCGGCGGGTCTGCTGATCGTCGGTGGCGCCCCGAACCTGCTGCGCGGCGGCTCCCACACCAACAACGTCGCCGCCGCCGATCTGCTGCGCGAGGGCCTGCTCGACGTGCTGTCGTCCGACTACCTGCCTTCCGCGCTGCTCGCCGCGGCGTTCCGCGCTGCCGACGACCAGATCACCGACCTGCCACACGCGATCGGCCTGGTCACCAGCGGCCCGGCGCGGCTCGCCGGGCTGGACGACCGGGGACGGCTGGCCGAGGGGCTGCGCGCCGACCTCGTGGTGGTCGACGCGTCGGGACGCTACCCGCGCGTCGCGACGACCCTGACGGCCCAACGGTAGAAGGGGGCGGACGCAGCGGTGTCTCCCCGCGCGGGAGGGCCCGGGTCAATCTGTGGTGTGTGCGCTGGACGCGCGAGGAATCAGACTGGGCAGAATGCGATGGATCCCCTGCTCGCGGCGCCCCGACAGCACGTCCAGAGCAGTCGCGGCGATCTGGTCGAACGGGACGCGGACGGATGTCAGCGGAACCGGAAGGCGTTGCGCGAGCGGGATGTCGTTATAGCCGACGAGGGAGAAGTCGCGTCCGGGCGTCAGCCCCGCCCTGTAGCCGGCCGACATCACGCCGACCGCCAAGTTGTCGTTCGCAGCGAAGATCGCCGTAGGACGAGACGCCGCGTCCAGGGCAAGAAGCGCCTCGCCACCGGACACACCGCTGTCGATCCCGTATCCGCCAAACACGACAAGACGCGGGTCGATGTCGATTCCCGCCTCGTCCAGGGCCCTCTTGGCCCCGGCAAGCCGATCGTTGGCGGTAGAGGTGAACTTCGGACCGAAGACTAGGCCTATCCGCCGATGCCCGAGATCGACGAGATGGCGGACAGCCGCATAGCCGCCGTAGTCGTCGTCGCCGAGCACCGAGGCGCTGACTCCGTCGGTGCGCAGGACGAGCACGTGAGCGATCGCGCGTTCCCTGAGGGATGCGGGCAAGGTGTCATCGACCCGGGCCGTGGCGAGGATCACTCCGTCCACGTCGCGATCGAGGAGTCGCTGGGTGGCGGCGTGCTCCTGCTCGGGGTCGTCGCCGCTGATCGCCACCACAGCGAATTGCCCGCGCTGACGCGCCGTACGCTCGATCGCCTCGAACATCGCGGCCATCACCGTGTCCGTGAGACGCGGGACGAGGACCCCGATCGTCGATGTCTCCCCCCGCCTCAAGCCCGCGGCCATGGCGTTGCGCCGGTACCCCAGCTGGTCGGCCGTCTCACGCACCCGCTGGGCGGTGGGCGTGTGGGATGCCCTGCCGCGATCGTCCAGGACGCGGCTGGCCGTCGACAGTGACACCCCTGCGGCATCCGCGACGTCGCGCAACGTGACTCGCCGAGCCTGCTCCGATGCCATGTCCGCCTCCCGTCGACCTGAGCCCTAGCCATCTTGGCACCCCCGGCCCGACCGCGCAGGGACGGACACGTTCGTCCCTGTCCGGTCTTGACATTCGGAGCGGTGTGATCCACAGTTGGAATCGTTCCCGGGAACGATTCCATGAGGTTCCACCACTCGACGAGGAGACCGCAATGCCCATTGATCTCAAAGGCCTGGTTCCTGCCCCCGTAACCCCGTTCACACGCGACGGTGACATCGATATCGCCGCCATCCACCGCCTCGGCTCCTGGCTGGGCTCCTTCGACGGAGTCAAGGGCCTGGTCGTCCTGGGCCACGCCGGTGAGGGGACATTCTGCACCGCCGACGAACAGGTCCAGGTGATCGAGGAGTACGTAGCCTCGACCAACGGACGGGTTCCCGTCATCGCCGGCATCACGGGCGAGGGCACCAAGGTGGCGGTCGCGGAGGCCCGCCGCGCCGTGGCCGCCGGCGCCAAGGCCGGACTCATCTACCCCTCGCACGGCTGGCTGCGATTCGGCTTCCAGAAGGGCGCCCCGCAGGATCGATACAAGGCGATCTACCAGGAGGCCGGCCTCGACTGCATCCTGTTCCAGTACCCCGATGTGACGAAGTGCTCCTACGACCTCGACACTCAGCTCGAGATCGCCGGCCAGGAGGGTGTCTTCTGGACGAAGAACGGCGTGCGCAACATGAAGCGATGGGACACCGAGATCCCGGCCCTGCGCGAGGCCTACCCCGACCTCACCATCCTGTCGTGCCATGACGAATACCTGCTCCATACGATCATGGACGTCGACGGCCTGCTCGTCGGCTACGGCAACATCGCCCCCGAGCTCCTGCTGGAGTTGATCGCCGCGGGCAGGGCCCAGGACTGGCCCGCGGCGAAAGCCGTCCACAACCGGATGTTCCCGGTGACGCAGAACGTGTACCACCGCGGCTCCCACATGGAGGGCACCGTGTGCCTGAAGGAGGCGCTGGTCCATCGCGGTGTCCTGGAACACGCCACGGTCCGCTCGCCGCTCCTGCCGTTGGCTCCGGGGGCACACGACGAGATCGCCGCCGCGCTCGACAAGGCTGGTCTCGGTCTGGCCAGGATCCCGGCGACCGTCTGAGTTGTCGAGATCCGACCCCTTCCGACAGAAGTGGCCCGGGCGGCGGAGATGCCGTCCGGGCCACTTCTTCATCGAGGACGACTTCCTACAGCTTCGCAAGGATCTCCTGCGTGATCAGCTGGTAGTCCATGAGGAGGATCACCACCAGGCCGATCACGCCGAGCACGTTCTGCCACCACGTGTTCTTCAGATCGCCCATCAACCGGGCGTTGTTGCCCAGGATGAAGAGCAAGACGCCCAGCAGAGGCGCGATCAACACCGTGAGGGCCTGGGCGAGGATGATCATCTGCACCGGGTTCTTCCCGCTGGTGGCGATGGTGACCGCGACACCGACGGCGAGGACGATGAGCACGCCGATCCTGACGGAGGTGGACGAGACCTTGTTGCCTTTGCCAAGGCCGTCCGACAGCAGGGTCCCACCGGCGGTGGCGTTGGCCACCATGGCCGAGAATGCCGCCCCGAAGAAGCCCAGTGAGAAGATGAGCGGCCCACCGGGGAAACTGATGACCTTGGCCAGGGATGCGATCTCCGTCCCCGACTTGATCTCCGTCCCGTAGAAGACGGCCGCTGCGGCGCAGATGACCAGCGCCGTCATGATGCCGGGGGCCACGATGCCCGGGACGGTGTCGGCGAGCGTGGTCTCCTCGTACTGATCGCGTCTCAGGCCCCGCTCCTTGGATGCGTAGCCGGCATAGAAGGCCGCATTGAGGGAGAAGTTCGTGCCCACCAGCGCGATGAGCAGCAGACCGGCACTGGCCGGGACCGACGGGACGAGGCCGGCTGCGGCGGCGCCCCAGTCGGGTTTGACCACGACGGCGGTGATGACGAACGATGTGGCCATCACGGCGACGATCACGAGTATGAGCTTCTCGATCACCTTGTAGGCCGAGCGGAAGAAGACGATAGCCACGACGACCGCTGTACAGACGATCGTCCCGACGACCGCGACCGTGAACGGGCCGCTCCTCCCCGAGGTGTCGATCCCGAGGGAGGAACCGATCAGCGAGATCGCCTGGCCCGCTCCGATGGCGTTGCCGACGGAGAAGCACAACGTGATGCCGAAGACACCCAGGCCAGCGGCCACACCGAACGGCTTACCCAGCGTCTCCTTGATCGTCTGGACCACGGAGCCCGACGACCTGACGCCGACGCGGATGCTCATGTCGGCGAAAGTGAGCATCAACACGACCGACACGGCGATCACCCAGACCAGACCGTAGTTGTAGCGGCTGCCGGCCTGGATCGCCGAGACCAGGTTGCCCGGGCCGAACTGCCAGGCGCCGACGACGAAGCCCGGCCCCATCAGGGCCAGCATTCTCAGCGCCTTGTTCTTCTGTGGAGTCTGCTTCGGCGTGGGCGCGGTGGGCGCCTTCGCCGTGATTTCGCTCATGGGACCATCCTTCTTCGGCTCCGCCATCCGGGCGGAGGTGACTGCGCTGTCGCCTGATCAGTCGACGGACGAGGAGTTCGGCAAAAGGTTGGCCGTATCCCTCGCGTCTTTAGGGAACGTTACGGAGATCGTTTCCGAGAACGTTTCCATCTCATGATGAACCCGGGACGACGCCTTTGTCCAGACCCCGTCGCTCGACTCGGCCGACTCGAAGTAAGGTTTCCCCAGTCGGAATGGCCGTGCAGCGGCTGCCGGTCGGAAACGGAGGAACGATGAAGTTCGCGATCATCGGAGCCGGTGGGCTGGGCGGCTACTTCGGGGCCAAGCTGGCCGCGGCCGGGCACGACGTGGGGTTCGTCGTACGGGGACGCACACTCGGCGCGCTGCGCACCGGCGGCCTGCATGTCATCGGCGAGTCACAGATAGATCTGCCCACGGTGACCGCCACGGACGACGCCGATGACATCGGCCCCGTCGATGCCGTGCTCCTCACCGTCAAGACGTGGCAGCTACCCGAGGTCGTCTACCACCTCGACCGGCTCGTCGGGCCCTCGACCCTCGTCCTGACCATGCAGAACGGAATCCGGACGCCGGAACAGGTGGCGGAACTGGTCGGACGCGAGCACGTCGCCCCGGCCATCGTCCGGGTGTACGCGAAGATCGATCGTCCCGGGCGCATCGACCACATGGGTGGGCCCGGCACCGTCACCACCAGCACCTGGGACACCACCGGCACTCCGCAGATCGAGGCGGTGCGAGCCGCCTTCGAGGCCTCCGGGATCGGCAGCCCGCGAGTGGACGACATCTGGGTCGATCTGTGGGAGAAGGCGGTCTACATGATCCCCTACGGGCTCCTCGGCGCACTGTCGGGCCTGCCCGTCGGCGGGCTGCGCACGACGCTGCGTGCCGAGTTCGCGGCGACCATGGCGGAGGTCGCCGCGGTGGGACGGGCCCGCGGCGTCGCGCTGTCCGGCGATGTCGTCGAGCGGACGCTGGGGTTCGCCGACTCGATGCCGGCCCAGGCGACCTCCTCGATGCAGCGTGACCTGCTGGAGGGCCGTCCCTCCGAACTCGAGGCGCTCGGAGGCGACATCGTCCGATCAGGACGCGAGACCGGCGTCCCCGTGCCACGTCACGAACTCCTGTACTCCGTGCTGTCGCTGTGGGAGGCGATCGCGCGGCAGACCCCGGGCGCGGGCCGGTAGTCCCGTTCGGGGGTTGCCGACGAGAACTGGGATCTCGATCCTCACCCCGACGGCGTGTCGTCCCGACACTCCGCGAGCCTCGAATTCCGCGTCCCGATTCTCGTCGGAGCGCCCGTCTCAGCCCACGCTGCCGTGGTGGGGAGGGCGCTCCGCCAGCAATGCCCGGTCGTGCTGCGACAGCGGCATGGTCCAATCCCGGACGCGAGGCCGCGCGTCAAGGCCCAGTTCGTGGCACACGGCCTGCGCCACGGTGTGCAGCTGCGCACTCCCGACACCAGCGCGGCGATTCGCGTCCGGCAGCCGAGGCCATGCCTGGCCGGCGGCGCGCTGCTCGTCACGGTCACCCGTGATGCGTGCGGCGTCCCACCCCGAACGCGCCAGTGCGGCGACGATCCCCGCGGGCGTGGCGTCCTCACCCGGCGCCTCCTCACCCGTGAGCGCCCACGACACCAGCGCGACGAGCAGTCGGGAATCGGTCTGGTCGGCGTTCGTCACAGGTCTGCTCCGGTTCGTTCTGGTGGGCGGGACGCCGGGTCGGTGCGCGTCCGCGAGGGTTCGTGCGTGCAGGCCTGGGGCGTCCCGAGGCGTGGCCGGGCACCACGAGACGACGAGAGGTGACGCGGCGAGCACTGTGACCACGGTAGGGCAGCACGGCGACCGAGTCGATGCCCGACCGTTTCGGTACGCCCGAGTTCCGGCACCCGCCTGGTTCGGCCCAGTGGCAGGGCCCGACCCTGGTCAACGCACATCGACACGCCAGAGCAAGCGCTTTCCACCGCCTCCCCGAGCCACTGGTGCGCAGAAACCAGGGTGGACGCCCTCGTGGACGACAAGCTCCCCACATGTGCCGCGTCAGAAGGCGAACCCGCTCACCCCCAGCGGACACCCGCCCGGGCACGGCGCCCGCTCACCGCGACCCTCTCGCCCAGCATCTGTCGGTGAGCCTGGTGACGATGCAGGCGCACAGTAGGGTGGCCATCGAGGTTCCTGCCGCATCATCACAGGAATCGAACGGTGCGACGAGAAACCTGGACGAATGAAACTCGACTGGCAAACAATGCTCGGTGACCTCTTCCAGGGCATGCAGCCCGTCCTGCCATATCTGATACCGCTGATTCTGCTCATCGTGTTCGTGTCCTGGCCGATGCCGGGTCGTGGCCCGGGCCTGTTCGCGAGACGTGACGTGTGGCGGCGCTTCAAGTTCGAGCCGCGCCGTGTCGTCCTGGAGCGTTGCGCCGGTCCTACTTTCCGGAGGGCACCAGCGTTCGGGTCGTCGCGGCGATGACCGCTGAGGAGCAGGCTGCACGAACCGCTTGGTCGGCCAGACGGAGGTAGGACCCAGTTGATCGTCCCCCGTGTCCTGTGGAAGCAGGGACTGTCCACGGACGTCTGCCGAAAGGCGGCCCCAGCAGGATTCGAACCTGCGACACAAGGTTTAGGAAACCTCTGCTCTATCCCCTGAGCTATGGGGCCCGGCGGTACCGTCTCACTCTATGGGCCAAGGCAACGCTACTCGTGACCCGCGCAGCGCACCAAATGGGCGTGCGGCTCCACAGATGCACCCTTGGTCTCGGGATTGCACAAACTTCCGCGCCGATTCGCATTTGCATCCACACGGATCTGGTCTAGTATCTAGTCACGAAAGCGGCTGCTATGTCGATGATTTGTCTCCTGGGGGTGGGTAGACGGCTTCGGCCCCTCGACTAGCAGCCGCTTTCCCTATGCCCGCAGAACCCTCGGTACAGCCAGGGCCTTCCATGCGACGCACTCACTCGACGCGACAAGCTCATTTGACCGCGACGATCCTCCGCATCGGGATCGGTATCTCGACGAAGCCGTCGCCCGCCCGCTCCGTCAGGTAGTCGACGGCGAGTTCCATCCGTTCCGGGCTGGTTCCCGGCAGGTACAGCGCGCCGAGGAGGCGCTCCGCGTCGTCCCTCCCGGTGACGCGGTAGCCGTACCGCTCCCGCCGGTCCTCGGCCACCATCAGGCCGCTGCCCTCCATGAGCCGCCCGACGGCGACCTCCGGCGACCTCGGGAACCGGGGCGTCCCCCGAAGCAACTGTGTGACGCGCGCGGCCACCCGCACGTCGCGAGTACGTTGGGGACGGATCGTCGGAGCGACCGAGACGAATACGCCGCCCGGACGCAACACCCGGGCCACCTCGTCCAGCACCTCGCTGATCGGCCGGATGACCGCCAGTCCCATCACCGTCGTCACGGCGTCCAGACTGCCGTCGGCGAAGGGAAGCCTTCTCGCATCCGCCTGCACCCAGGGGCCGGACGACCGCTCGGCGGCCAAGCGAAGCTCGTTTCGCGACAGGTCGAGTCCCACGACCACACGATCGGGTGCCGAGAGCTCACGCGAGACGCGTCCGGAGCCGCACCCGATGTCGAGCACGACCCTGGCGCCCGACGACACCGCGCGCGCCATCCACTGGTAGGGGTTCTGGCGGCCCGAGAGCGCGCGAGAGAGCACC
Source organism: Brooklawnia cerclae (assembly GCF_011758645.1). Taxonomy (NCBI): domain Bacteria; kingdom Bacillati; phylum Actinomycetota; class Actinomycetes; order Propionibacteriales; family Propionibacteriaceae; genus Brooklawnia; species Brooklawnia cerclae. The sequence continues at coordinate 2,871,044 of NZ_JAAMOZ010000001.1, forward strand.
TCCTCGGCGATCCCCGGATTGCGCTGATGGAAGTCGGCGATGAAATCGGCCCACCCGGTCGGGGTGAGACGGCGCGACATGCCTCCAGACTACCGCGGGCCCCCGCATTCACCTCGTGGACGATTCGAGCTCCCCGGCGAGGTCACCGCAGATACGACGCAGCAGGGTTCCCGTTTCTATCGGCCGGTCGGCGATGGTCGACATCAACAGCCCCAGCCCCGGCAATGCCTCGTCCGGATCCGCACCGGTCCTCCCGGTCAGTGGGTTGCGGCCGTCCGCCCACGGTAGCGTCAGCCGATCCCAGGTGCGCACCCAGCTGTCGGCGACCTCGGCGCTCGAAGGGGCGCCGAAGAAATGCCCGACCGGTGAATGGTGACGCAGCGCCACCACGGGGCTGTCGGCGAAGATGAGGGCCAGTCGCAACCGCGCGTCCAGGGCCTTCCGTTCGGCGAGGGTCCCCCAGCCGACCGCCCACCCACACGGGCGGTGGCACATCGGCCCGACGTCGGGACGCTCGCCCGCCGCGATCGTCTCGTGGTTCATCGCGCACTGGGCGAGCGCCAGCCCGAGGCGGGAATGGAAGTTGTCGAGGTAGGTGTCGTACCCGGCCTGGTCGCCCGAGCACGCGTTGAGCGAACGCCTCGCAGTGGCGCGGAGCACGGACGAATGCGGGCAGGTGGTGTCGCGCGTCCCCCAGCGTTCCGCGACGAACGAGCCCATGCGCAGCGGATCACCCGCGTGCCCGAGCACGGATCCCCAGGCCAACTGGCACACGTACTCCGACATCAGGTGCAGCGTGACGACGAGGTTGACCGTCTCGCTGCGCCGTGCGCGCAGATGGCAGACCTCCAGCATCAGTTCGAACAACGGGACGAGCGAGTCGAAGGCCCCGCGGCACCGATCACGTGGATTGCGCGGGAAGGACGCCAGGCGGATCTCGCCGCTCCACGGGCGGTCGGCGAACTCGCGGGACAATTGCCCGAAGTCCTCGGCGTCCAGCGCCAGCACGCGACGTGCGGCACGAGCGAGCCGCGCCGCACGGGCCAGATGCGCGTCCTGCTCGACCAGGTCCGCGTGCTCCGCCAGCAACGAGTCGACCGCGTCCGGCCACCCCGCTCGCACCATCTCGGCGAGCAGGCCCCCGAAACCGCCCACGCCGGTCAGCTGTCTATGGGATCGATCCACAGCCCCGAGGCGAGCCCGCCGTCGACGCGGACGCGTCCCTCGGATGTCCGGATCTCCAGTGCGTCACCGACCCTCACGGCCTCGAACTCGACGCCGGGACGCAGGCCCACGTCGTCCAGCCCGGTCAGCGCGGGGGCATCGGCCTGCACCTGCTCGCTGAAGCGCCTGAGCGTGACCGTGAGGGGCTTGTCGCCCAGCACGTCGTCGAGTGGGAGGACGCCCTTGCGGAAGTCCGCGGGCGGCGATCCCTCGGGACGGGGGACCGGACAGCCGTAGGGCGACAGCGCCGGCTCGTCCAGCAGGACCGCCAGCCGCTCCTCCATGAGATCGCTGATGACGTGCTCGAGCTTGCAGGCCTCCTCGTGCACGTCGACCCACTCCATGCCGATGATGTCCGACAACATGCACTCCGCAAGACGGTGCTTGCGCATCACCGAGTTGGCGCGATGCCAGCCCAACTCGCTCAACTCGATCCTCCGATCGTCGCGCACCCACAGCAGGCCGTCACGCTCGAGCCTGGCTACCGTCTGGCTGACAGTCGGCCCCGACTGGTGCAGCCGCTCGACGATGCGCGCGCGAAGGGGCTCGATCCCCTCCTCGTGCAATTCGAGGATCGTTCGCAGATACATCTCGGTGGTATCGATCAACTCACTCATATCGCCCCTCCCAACGCATGAAGCCTATCGGGCATTCCCGGCCTACCATCGGAACCACGATGGAAGTGGCACGTACCGCGCACGTGGACCCCGAGCGCCTATATGGGTGGGTCGCCCGATTCGAGGCCCGCCACGGCGCGATCGCGTCCACCGCATCGGACGACGCGCTGGTACTGACGGCCGCCGACGGGGCCACCGCGCGCCTGATCAACCGGTGGGAGCCCTTCGTGGGCACGGGGGTCGCCGAGTTCACCGAGCACGTGCTGCGGGATCGCCGGGTGGGGTTCCTGCTCGTCCGCAAGGGCGCCGACGCCGTCGGTGTCGCGCAGGGCACCGACCTGGTGGCTCATCGCACCTCGGTTCACTACGTGCAGGGGCGGACGAAAGCAGGCGGCTGGTCGCAGCAGCGGTACGCCAGGCGGCGGGGCAACCAAGCGACCCGGGCCTACGACGAGGCCGCGAGGGACGCCTTCGAGGTCGTCGTCCCGCATCGTGCCGACCTCGACGCGCTGGTGACCGGCGGAGACCGGGTGGGCGTGGACACCGTGCTGGCGGATCCACGCCTGGAGGGCCTTCGCGGGCTGCCCCGGCGTCATCCTGTGCTGCCCGTGCCGGACGCGCGTCTGGCAGTGCTGTACGAGTGTGTGCGGCAGGCTCGGCGCGTCCCCGTCGAACTGGACGCCGCAGCCGTCGCGGTGCCCTCCGACGGCGAGGCCTGAGCCGCTACCGGCGGCCACGCCACCAGTAGGCGAGCGCGCCCGCGCCGATCGACACCACGACCGCGGACGCGAGCGCGGCCAGCGTCTTGGTCGAGGTCAGGCGGCGGGTCAGCGAGGACGGGTTGTCGGCGGACGTCGTCCCGGTCGACGGGGACGCCGCGGAACCCGTGTCGGCCGGGCTGTCCGGTGCCGATGTCGTCTCCACCGAACTGGGCTCGGCGGCCTGCCCCGGCGGCGTGGACGGCGCTGCCGGCAACGAGGCCAGGGACGTGGGCAACGCGGCCTCCACCAGGCTCAGATCGTCCTTGCTCCCGAGCAGCAGCCCGGAACCGTCCAGCGTGGTCGACAGGGACTCCCCGGCGGGCTGGCTGGGCGTGGCGGCGCTGGCCGACACCGTGAAGTCGAACATGTTCATCACGAGCACGCTGGTGTAGGTGCGCACGACCGCCGTCTCCGAGTCCAGGAAGGCGCCGTCGGTCACCCACGCCGGGGCGTCTCCCAGCCGCTCCATCGTCAGGTCGGCCTCGTAGGTGTCGGGCGCGATGACGTAGTAGACGCCGCCCGGATCACCCTTGGTGACGATGTAGATGTTCCCCCGGGGCGAGACCATCATGGTCTCCGCGTCGTGGGGCCCGTCGGGATAGTGCAGCGTCCACTGGGAGTAGGGGGCGTCGGAGCCCAGGCTGACGCCCTCCAAGCGGTACACCGTGATCGACTGACGCGTCAGATCGGGATCCCCGATGTCGCCGACATAGATCAGGCTGTCGAGCACCGCCAGACCCTCGACCGCCGTGGGTGCCGCGTCGAAGGTGACCTGCCCCACCACCTGGCCGCCGGAGGCCACGGCGTGGACGACACCGGACGCCTCGTGGCTGTTCATCGTCCAGTAGACCCCGCGGGCGGGATCGGCGGCCAGTCCACCGGTCGACGTCAGCGTGGAGTCGGACATGACCATCACGTCACCGGGAGCGGCGGCGGCAGGGGCCACGAGGACGAACGGGAGGACAATGGCGGTCGCAGCGGCCCAACGTCGTGGTGCTGCAGCCATGCCGCCTCCCTCCATGCAACAACAGGTGCCCAGTGTAGCGACTCGGCGTCCACGGCCACACGATGCAACAGCTACCGTTGGGTCATGGGACAGTTGACGCTGTTTGCCATCGGCATCACCGAGGTGCGTGACATGTTCGGCGCTTCTCCCGATCTCGCCGACAGACTGCGCGTCGTGGCCGAGGACAGGTTCCGCGTCCCCACCACGGCACGGCACGGTCGCGGCTCGTTGCTGAACCGTGTGGGCCCGGTGCTCAAGCGGCCCGTCGATCCCCCACGCGCGCCCGCGCGTCCGACCGGACAGGACGTCGAGATCCTCCTGGCCGGGCATTCCGTCCCGCCCGACCGGCTCGGGTTCGCCTGGCAGATAGCGATGGCCTGGCTGGACGACCTGTCATGGGGACGAACCGACCTCGACGCCGACGCCAGGACGATGAGTTCCATCGAGTTCGACCTGGCCACAGCGGGACTGCCGAGCCGACTGTCGATCGAGCGCCTCATGCAGGGCAGCCCGCAGCTCCCCCTGCCCACGATGACCGGCCAGGTGTTCGGGTACGCCAAACACGAGCAGGCCGAGGCCACCCGCCAGGCCCTCACCGCCGTGATCGGTGATGTCGGACAGGCATCGGCACCGTTCGCGGGCGCCGTGCTCGAGTTCCTCAACCACTACCCCGAATGGACGATCCGGGCCGGGGACGCTCGTCGCCCCGACCCGGATCTGGTCGTCAGTTGGTTCGCGTGAGGCTCAGGAGAACCATCCCGAGATGAGCGACTGGGCGAAGTAGATCACGAACAACGCCGAGACCACCCACATGAGCACGTGCACCTTGCCCGCCTTGCCGGCGAAGATCTTCATCGCGACGTAGGTGATGAAGCCGGCGCCGATCCCGACCGTGATCGAGTACGAGAAGGGCATGAGGACGATCGTGACGAACGCCGGGACGGAGATCTCGAGGTCGGGCCAGTCGATCTGCCCCACCTGCATCATCATGAGGAAGCCCACCAGGACGAGCACCGGGGCCACCGCCTCGGACGGCACCATGTTGACCACCGGCGTCACGAACAGTGCGAGGACGAAGGCCGCACCGGTGACCACCGATGCCAGGCCGGTCCGGGCGCCTTCCGCGACACCTGCGGTCGACTCGATGTAGCTGGTGTTGCTGGACACGGACCCCGCGCCACCCGCGAGCGCGGCGAGCGAGTCGACGAGCAGGATCTCACGCAGGTGCGGGGGCTCGCCGGACTCGTTCAGCAGGTTGCCCTCGGCTCCGATGGCCACCACGGTGCCCATGGTGTCGAAGAAGTCGGCGAGCAGCAGGCTGAAGACGAGCATGACGCCGGTCAGCACGGTGCCGAGGGTCGCATGCCCGTCGGGAGCGAAGCCGCCGAAGACGTCCACACGGCCCAGCAGGCCCAGGTTGGGTGCGGCGAACGCGTCCCAGCCCGGGAAGGCGGGCACGTTGAGAGCCCAGCCCGTGACGTTGTCGTCGCTCTGCGCACCGATCGACGTGGCCACCTCGAGGATGACCGCCAGCACGGTGCCCGCGGCGATCGCCCACAGCATGGCGCCCTTCACCTTGCGCTGATAGAGGAACAGCAGCACGAAGAGAGTGACGACGAAGACGAAGATGGGCCAGCCCGTCAGCGAGCCTCCGATGCCGAGTTGCACCAGGGGATCACCCGCCCGGATGATGCCGGCGTCGGCCAGGCCGACCAGCGTGATGAACAGGCCGATGCCCACGCTGATGGCGATACGCAGGGTGGGCGGCACCGCGCGGAAGACCGCCTCCCGGAAGCCCGTGAGGACCAGGATGGTGATCACGATGCCCTCGCAGACCACCAGGCCCATCGCCTGCGGCCAGGTCATGGTGGGGGCGATGACGTAGGCGAGCATCGCGTTCAGCCCCAGCCCGGTGGCCAGGCCGATCGGGAAGCGCCCGACCACACCCATGAGGATGGTCATGATTCCGGCGATGAGCGCCGTCACGGCGGCGACCATGGCGATGGACTGTCCCACCGCAGCACCGTCGACGACCGTCATCGCCGCGTCCGTGAACTTCGGCGCCCCCGACACGAGGTTGCCGTTCTTGTCGACGGCTGTGCCGATGATGAGGGGATTCAGCGCAATGATGTAGGCCATGGTGAAGAACGTCACCAGCCCACCACGCACCTCGCGGGCCACGCTCGAGCCCCGCTTGGTGATCTCGAACCACTTGTCCAAACCGCTGAGGTCGCCGTCGGCGGCCCCAGACTGTGTCCCGCTCGGGGAAATCGCACTCATGGCCGACATGGTAAGGGATTGCGATGCCCCCATAGGATTGGTCCCATGAGCGAGTCCCCGGACCAACTGCCCGCACGAGGCACGACCGGGCTGCGTCAGGCCCCTTTCCCGCCCCTGCACGAGGACGGGGTGAACGTGTTCGCCATCGGCACCGCCGGATTCGCGCTGGCGTCCCTGATCCTGCTGGTGGGACGCCGCACTCTGGGCGTCGCTGACGTCTGGCTGGCCACGACGCTCACGGGCCTGGCCGTCGGCATCGTGGCCACCGTGTACTGCCTCTGGCGCCGCGACAAGCGTGCCCGCGACGCCGCACGCGGCATCGCGCCCCCGACGGCGTGAGGGCGGAGACGACGGCCGTGAGGACCGAGACGACGGCCTGACGACCGAGACGACGGCTGAGCCTGTCGAAGCCACCTCGCGACACCCGCACGAGGACGGCCGACGGGGTCAGTCGAACAGCGAGTGGTCGAGACTGACCGTGTCGAAGACGGGCTCGGGCAGGCGGATACCCCGCTCGTCGGCGACCACGTCGGAGTGTCCGCCGCATCCGTGATCGACCGAGACCACCGAGCCGTCGGACGAGGAGTACTCGTTGGCGCACACCCCGAAGACCCGACCCAACGAGCCCGTCAACCGGACGAAGTAACCGCAGGCCACGCATACCCCCGGAGCCTGTCGCGCCACCGGCGTGTCCGGGCCGCCTTCGCCCGACAGCCAGCGCTCGGCGGCCTGCTCACGCCCGACCGGTGACAGCAGGCGTTCGCGCCCCAGTCCCAGTTCGGTGACGACGGCACGCGTCTGGGACCACTCTGCGGGATCCGCGTCGGGAGCGAGCTCGCCGCCCGTGTAGCCGGGTTCGAGGCGAGGATCGTTGTCGGGAGTCGGCAGGAGCGCGCCGGGGGTCAGGTCGCCGGCCTGGAGCCTGTCGGCCCACGGCACCCACGGCGGGGCGAGCAGCGATCCGTCACTCGGCAGGAGGACGACCTCGTTGACCGTCGCCTGGCGTGCCCGGGCCGCCCGGGTCATCGTCACGGCCCAGTGCCAGCCCGTGTAGGCGGGGTGGGGGCAGGCGAAGTAGTGGGTGCCCTGCCGGACGCCGTCCTCCGAGCGCACGCCGAGGTAATCCCCGACCCCGAAGTCGCCGGCGGCCTCCTCCGCGGCCGCGCGGGCCTGATCCACCGCGTCCAGGACGATCTGGTCGACCTCGGTCATGGCTGTCCTCCTCGAGACGTTTGTGCTCACAGTTCGAGCTCGTCCGCGACGGCGCGCAACATACCGGCCACCTTGGCGGCCTGCTGCTGGTTGGGGTAGCGACCGTGGCGATACCCGTTGCCCAGCTGATCCATCAGCTTGATGAGATCCTCGAACATCACCGCGAGCTGTTCGGGTTTCTTGCGGGCGGCCTTCGCCAGCGACGGCGGGGCCTCGATCAGTTCGACCGACAGGGCCTGCTCGCCACGTCGTCCCTCGATGACCCCGAACTCGACGCGCTGACCCGACCGGAGACCGGTGACACCCCGGGGGAGGGCATCAGCACGCACATAGACGTCGCCACCACCGTCCTTGGCGATGAAGCCAAAGCCCTTCTCTGCGTCGTAAAAACGCACCTTGCCGCTGGGCACCGCTACCTCACTTGTCGTTCTGGGGCGCGGGCGACCACACCCGTGCACCTGCCAAGACTATCGGGGACGGCAACCACTCGGCCATAGACTGGACGGCATGGATGAGGTTGGGGGGACGATGACGAGGACCACACAGGCGCAGCCTCCTTTCGGGTTCGCGCGTCCGGTGGTGCCCCCACTCAGCCAGGCAGTTCCCTCACCGGCCGTTCGGGAGGCTCCCGGCGCCCCCGCCCCGGACGCCTACTCACCCCCCGAGGGCGAAGTTCTTCCCCTTGCCAGCATCGAACCGGCCCCTCCCGAACCGCGCGACCCGACCTCACCCTTCGTGAGTTCTGCGCCGCCCGAGCCGGCGGCGGAGTGGCGGCCGGACCAGCCTCTGCCGACGAACACCCCCGCCGAGCAGGCAACGGCACCGGAGGTCGACCCTGCCACCCTTCCCCCGCCGAACGGGGCAGCCGTGGTTCCGGTGGCCGCTCCCCCGGTCGCCGCGATGCCCGTTGCCCCGCGGTATCCGGCACCGACCGGATACCCGAGCCCTGGCCCCCAGGCCAGCCCCTACCCGGCGAATCCTTACGCGACCGGCCCCTACTCGTCCCCCGCCAATCAGAACGCCGGCGGTCCGTACCCCTACCAGCCGCGTCCTCAAGCAGCCCCCGGCCGCGTGAGCGGCGGCATGCGGCCCGCGGGTGGTGCCCAGCTGGCTCTTCTGCTCGCGGGCCTGATCTGGTCGCAGGTGTCGATCATCGCCCTGATCGCCGCCGCAGTGGTGTCGCTCGCCGGGCGCACCGCCGGGCGAGTGCTCGTCACCCTCGCCGCGGCCTTCGTCCTGGTCCTGTTCGTCCCGTGGAACTACGGGTACATCGGCACCGACCAATGGCAGTCGACCGCGCAACTGCTGTCGCTGGTCTGCCTGGTCGGCGTCGCCCTGATGAGCCGACAGCAGCTGCGCAGGCAGCAACGACCGTGAGCTCGCGGTGGCGTCCGCTGCTCGAACAGGCGGCCGCTGAGGACCGCTGGGTCGAGTTGCGCTGGGCCAACGAGGACGGCACCACCAGCATGGCCGTCGTCCGGGTGCTGATGGTCGGACGGGGCTCTGTGTATCTCGTACGGCGCGCCGACCGGCGCATGACGGTGCCGTTGAAACTGATCGTGTCGGCGCGGCTCGGCGATCGTGTGGTCATCCGGGGCGAGTCGCTGGAGCAGGACGCCGGCGACTAGCCCGGATGCGCGGTGCGCCGCGCCGGTTCAGGACTCCCGATGGCCCAGCGCGACGGGGACGGTCGACTCCTCCACCTCGCCGAGATCGACGAAGTCGCCCTGGCGGGCGCCGAACAGGTCCGGCAACCGGGTCGGCCAGACGGTGATGTCGGCGAGCTGGGACGCGGCGAACCACTCGAACCCCGTGAGGGTGACCTGCTCCTCCTCGGTGAACCCCGCGGCGTCGGGCTCGAACGGCGACGGCAGGTCGACGGCGAAGAACATCTCGTGCTGAACGAGCACCTGGTCGCTGTAACCGTGACGCACCACGCGCTCCGCGATCGGCCCGACGAGGTCCTCCGCGTCGATCCGCAGTCCCGTCTCCTCGAGGAGCTCCCGCACGGCCGCGTCGTGCCAGCTCTCCTGCGCGTCCAGGCCGCCGCCCGGTGTGACCCACCAGTGCGAGCCCGCGATGCCAGGGTCCGAGTCCGCGATCAGCAGAACCCTGCCCCCGGCACGTATCAGCACACGAGAGGCCCTGCGGGTTCGCACGGGACGCTGCGGTGGGGGAACCGGGATCATCGGACGCCTGTCCTCGTCAGCCATGGGCCACAGCCTAGAGCGCCGGCCACCCGCCACCCGGCGGCGACCAATTCGTTCAGAGTCCCGCGACGACGCGATCGGGCAGTGCCGTCGGGTTGCCGAACCTGTGTGCCGTGATGGCGATCGCCTGCTCATGGACGAACGCCAGGAGTTCGATCCGTCCCGCGGCGGTGACCGGGTTGCTCCAGAGCGACACATCGGCGGCACCACGCAGCGCCCGCGCGGTCTCCGCGGGATCGCCCCCGACCAGCCGGACACGCGAGACGCCGAGAGAGCCGGACGCCAGGCGTACCTGCCACGCGGGCTCGTCCTCGATCGTCACCGTGATGCCCTGGGAGGCCAGGAAGGCGCTGATCCGATCGGGCAGCGCGTCCGCGGCCGAGACCGTCAGCTCGCTGCCCGCCCGCAGGCCCGCGCCGATCACGCGCAGGCCGCCGATCAGGTCGGCTCCGGCACCGAGGCGCACCGCGACCGGAACGGGTCGGTATCGCAGCAGGTTGCGCTCGCAGGTCAGGTTCGACGGGTCCGCCACACGGCCGAACCGCTCCTGCCACGCAACCTGGTCGGAGACCGCCGCCCCGGTGAGGAATGCCAGCCGCTCGGGGTCCGCGTCCGGTCGGGCGGCCTCGATGAGGGCACGCACGGGCGCGACGAGGTCGGACGCAGGCACCGCGTCGGAGGCCACGGCTGCCGTGCCCTCGTCGGGTTCCCATCGTCCCAGGCCGACGAGGTAGTTGGGACCCCCGGCCTTGGCCCCCGCTCCGACGCTCGACCGCTTCCAGCCACCGAAGGGCTGGCGCCGCACGATCGCGCCCGTGATTCCACGGTTCACGTAGAGGTTCCCTGCCTGGACCCCGTCCACCCAGATCGAGACCTCTTCGGGATCGAGGGAGTGGATGCCCGCGGTCAGGCCGTAGTCGGTGGCGTTCTGGAACCGGATGGCCTCTTCGAGGGTCTCCGCGTGCATGATCGCGAGCATCGGCCCGAAGAACTCGGTCAGATGCGCGCGGCTCCCAGGCTTCACCCCCGTGCGGATTCCCGGTGACCAGAGCCTGCCGGAGTCGTCGAGCTGACTCGGCTCGAGCACCCATTGCTCACCGGGCGCCAACTCGGTCAGAGCCCCCAGGAGCTTGCCGGCAGCCGGCTCGATGATCGGCCCGATCTGCGTGCGAGCGTCCTGCGGCCAGCCCACGCGCATCGAGGACGCGGCGTCGAGGAGTTGCCGGGCAAACCTCTCGGAGCGAGCCACCGAGCCCACCAGGATCACCAGGGACGCGGCGGAACACTTCTGGCCCGCGTGGAGGAAGGCGCTGCGGGCGACGTCGGCGGCGGCGAGTTCGAGGTCTGCCGAGGGCGTGACGACGATCGCGTTCTTCCCGCTCGTCTCCGCGAGCAGGGGTAGTTCGGGACGCCACGAGTGGAACAGCGAGGCGGTGTCGTAGCTGCCGGTCAGGATGATCCGGCTCACCAGCGGATGGGTGACCAGCGCCTTTCCCAGCCCGGTCTCGTCGAGGTCGACCAGTGTGAGCAGATCACGCGGCACCCCGGCACGCCACAGGGCCTCGCAGATGACGGCACCACACCGGCGGGCCTGGGGTGCGGGCTTGACGACGACCGCGGACCCGGCCGCGAGCGCCGCGAGGATGCCACCGGCCGGGATGGCCAGAGGGAAGTTCCACGGCGGGGTGACGACGGTGAGCGAGTCGGGGACGAAGCGTGCCCCGGCGACCTGATCGAGGTCGGTGGCCAGCTCGGCGTAGTAGCGGGCGAAGTCGGTCGCCTCGGACACCTCGACGTCGGCTTCCGCGATCGTCTTGCCCGTCTCGGAGGCCGCCACCTCGATGAGCTCGGCCCGCGAGGAGGCCAGGGAGGACGCCGCCCGGCGCAGCAGCGCGGCACGCTCGTCGGCGGGCCGTCCGCCCCACGCGCGGCCGGCCTGCGCGGCTGCTGTCACCAGGCGATCGAGCGTGGCCTCGTCCTTCACCATCGCTTCGGCGATGGTCGCCATGCCCAGGGTCGACCCGGGTGCACGGGCGAGGATCTGCGCACCCCAGGCGCGGTTGGCGCTCAGAGCCGGATCGGTGTCGGGCTCGTTGGCGAACGGAATCGCGGGTGCCGTCCCGGCGCTCGGCGGCGTCGGGACGGGGCCCGCCGGCCGGATCCCACGGTCCTGACGGCGGTTGGGCTCGGGCACGCCCGGCGAGGACTCCAGCACCGCCAGGGCCGCGACGAACCGTGACCGCTCGCGGGCGAACAGGTCCTGGTCTGCACCGATGTCGAAGACGGCGGACATGAAGTTGGCGCTGCTGGCGTTCTCCTCCAGCCGGCGCACGAGATAGGCGATGGCGACGTCGAACTCCGAGGGATGGACGACCGGGGTGTAGAGCAGCAGGCGGCCCACCTCGGCGCGCACCACCGCGGCCTGGCCGGAGGACATCCCCGCGAGCATCTCGAACTCGACCCCGTCGGTGACCGAGCGCTCCTGGGCGAGCAGCCACGCGTGGGCGACGTCGAACAGGTTGTGCCCGGCGACACCGAGCCTGATCGCCGCCGTGCGCTCGGGGGTCATCGCGTAGTCGAGCACACGCTTGTAGTTCGCGTCGGCCTCGACCTTGGTGGGATAGGTGGCCAGCGGCCAGCCGTGCAGTTCGGCGTCGACGTGCTCCATGGCGAGATTGGCGCCCTTGACCAGACGCACCTTGATCGGCGCCGAGCCCCGGCCGGTCCGGTCGGCCGCCCAGCTCTCCAGACGCCGGTACGCGCCGAGTGCGTCGGGCAGATAGGCCTGAAGGACGATCCCGGCCTCCAGATCCGCCAGTTGCGGCTGGTCGAGCAGCCGGGTGAAGACGGCGATCGTCAGGTCGAGATCGCGGTACTCCTCCATGTCGAGATTGATGAACTTGGGGGTCGCGGACGTCGCGGCCAGCTCGTAGAGCGGGGTCAGCGTCGCCACGACCTTCTCGACCGTCTGCTCGAAGCTCCACATCGACAGCTGGCTCGCGACCGCGGACACCTTGATCGAGACGTAGTCGACGTCGTCGCGAGCGAGAAGCGCCCGAGTGCCCGCCAGGTGACGCGTCGCCTCGGCCTCGCCGAGCACCGCCTCGCCCAACAAGTTGAGGTTCAGCCTGTTGCCGTCCCGCTTCAGCGTCGAGATCGTCCGCCCCAGGCGCCCCGGCGTCGCGTCGAGGACGAGGTTCCCGACGAGCCGGCGCAGCACGAGGCGCGCGATCGGGATCACGGGCCAGGGCAGGATCGGTGCGAGGTGAACGCCGGCGCCGATGGCAGCGCGCAACGGCCAGGACAGGCTCGTGGGGGTCAGCGGGCCGAGGCGATACAGATTGCGTGCCGCCACCGGCAGCCGTTCGGGACGCATGACACCGTCGACGAACCCGACGGTGAACTCGAGGCCGCGGGGGTCTTTCAGGATCGATGCGAGCAGGGACGCCGCCGAGTCGACCGGCTGCCCGGCGGCGTCGGCGAGCCAACGGTGTACCAGGGCCGTGACGGCCTCGATGTGATCGCTCATGTCTGTGGGTAGTGATGTCGTCTCGCGGATGCTGGTCATGTGGGGCTCCGTTCGTGCGGGGGGGCCGTTTGGGGGGGACGCCGGGATCGGGGGCATCCGGTGCCATGGGGTCGGGGTTCGTCCACCACGTCGACGGCGGCATCACCCTGGCATCCAGTCTGAGCCGCGAAACCGATCCAGTCCAGCGAATGATTATGATCGATATCGTTCGGCAAAAACGAATGATCATGGAGAGGTGACCCCGTGCTCGACCTTCACCGGCTGCGTCTGCTCGTCGAACTGGAACGCCGCGGGACGCTCAGCGCCGTCGCGGACGCCCTGTCGTACAGCAAGTCCACGGTCTCCCAGCAACTCGGCGCGCTCGAGCGCGAGGCGGGCGTGTCGCTGATCCAACCGTCCGGACGCAAGGTCCAGCTCACACCCCAGGGTCGAGTACTGGCGGGCTACGGCAGACGCCTGCTCGACGTCCTCGACGAGGCGGAGGCCGAGGTCGCGCGGACGGTGACGGCGGTGAGCGGGACCATCAGGATCGCCGTGTTCCAGTCGGCGTCCTACGCGATCGTGCCCACAGCGCTCAGTCTGCTCGCCGAGCGCCACCCCGGTCTGCGGGTCGAGGTCGTCACGCGCGGGCCCGAGGAGGGGTTGGTCGAGGTGTCCTCGCGCGACTTCGACCTCGTGCTCGCCGAGCAGTACCCCGGCCGGACGCGTCCGCTGTTCACCAACCTCGACCGCGTGGCCCTGACCCGCGACCCGATCCGCCTGGCCGTTCCACCCCGGCCGGCCTCCCCCGCCCTGCCCGGGACGACGGCGACCGACGACCCGCCGCGATTGGCCGACCTCCGCGACGCCCTCTGGGTCATGGAACCGATCGGCACCGCCGCACGGGACTGGTCGGTGCAGGTGTGCCGCAGCGCCGGGTTCGAACCGGACGTCCGCTTCGAGACCGCCGACCTCATGGCACACGTCCGGCTCATCGAGTCCGGGAACGCGGTCGGCCTGTTGCCGGATCTCGTCTGGGCTGGTCAGCGGCCCACCGTGTCGCTCACGGAACTGCCAGGGGCGCCGCGCCGGGAGGTCTTCTCCAGCGCACGCCGTTCCGCCGCGGCCCACCCGGCCGTCGGTGCGGCCCGCCGTGCCCTGGCCGAGGCGGTCCTCGCCGCGAGCGTGCCCGGGCTCACCCCCGGCCCGTCCTGACGGCTGCCGCCCCCTACGGCTTGCGGGGAGCGTCGACCAGGATGCGCCAGGTGTGCACGAGGGACGCGTCCACGTCGGCGGCGAACGAGCCACCCGGCCGCACCTGCGCCCCCACCTGGAACGCATGGACGCCGGCCCGCGTCAGCCACGCGAGATGCTCGGGCACGAGCCCCCCACCGGCCATCATGAGAGCGGCCGCGTCCGGGTCGGCCTGGGCGCGTCGCAGCAGATCCTCGAGTCCCCGGCCGAGCCCCCGGCTCGACCCCGCCGTCAGTACCTGATCGAGCCCACGCAGGCCCTTGAGCGCGTCCCATGCGGCGTCGACGTCGAGGCAGCGATCGATGGCGTGGTCGAACGTCCACGGCCAGTCGCCGGCATCCGTCAGTTCGGTCACCACCTCGAGATCGACCTGGTTGTATCCGTTGAGGAAGCCGAGCACCACGCCGTCGGCACCGGCCTCGAGGTAGCCGGCGACGAGCCCGTGCAGGCGCGAGACCTCGCCACCGTCGGTCCGGTAACCCTCGCGCAGCCGCAGCAGCGGGCGGATGGGCACCGTGCACACCGACCGGACGTATTCGAACATGCCCGGCTCCGGCGACGTGCCCTGGCCGGTGAGCCCGCCCACCAGCATGAGCCGATCCGCGCCGCCCTTTTCGGCGCGCCGTGCGTCCTCCGGACTGAGGACCACCACCTCAAGCAGCCCCGACATGCCTCCATCGTGCCTCAGACTCGCCCGCCAGAGGGCTCATCGGCGTTCGCGGGCGCGTCGGACGCCTGTCGGACGGCCGCGGCACCGGCCAGGAGCACCCATCGAGCCCGTGCGGACGAACGAGCGTCCCGGAACGCGAAGAGGGGCGGTCCCATGACTGGGAACCGCCCCTCCAAGGTTGCGGACGACTGATCGCAGATCAGTACATGCCGTCCATCTCGCCGCCGGCGGGAGCCGCGGGAGCCTTCTCGGGCTTGTCCGCGATGACCGCCTCGGTGGTGAGGAACAGACCGGCGATCGAGGCAGCGTTCTGCAGCGCCGAGCGCGTGACCTTCGTCGGATCGAGGATGCCCGACGTCAGCATGTTGACGTACTCGCCAGTGGCCGCGTTGAGCCCGAAACCGATCTCCAGGCCCTTGACCTTCTCGGCCACGACGCCGCCCTCGAGGCCGGCGTTGGTGGCGATCTGCTTCAGCGGAGCCTCGACGGCCGTGAGGACGATCTGTGCGCCGATCTGCTCGTCGGCGGTGAGACCGGTGAGCTCGATGTCCTTGGCAGCCTGGATGAGGGCCACGCCGCCGCCGGGCAGCACGCCTTCCTCGACGGCTGCCTTCGCGTTGCGCACGGCATCCTCGATGCGGTGCTTGCGCTCCTTGACCTCGACCTCGGTGGCCGCGCCCACCTTGATGACGGCGACGCCGCCCACGAGCTTGGCCAGGCGCTCCTGCAGCTTCTCGCGGTCGTAGTCGGAATCGGTGTTCTCGATCTCGCTGCGGATCTGCTTGATGCGGCCCTGGATCTGGTCCTTGTCACCGGCGCCCTCGACGATCGTGGTGTCGTCCTTGGTCACGGTGACGGTGCGAGCGCGTCCGAGCACATCCAGGTCGACGGCGTCGAGCGACAGGCCGACGGTCTCGCTGACCACCTGGCCGCCGGTCAGGACGGCGATGTCGGCGAGGATCGCCTTGCGGCGGTCGCCGAACCCGGGAGCCTTGACGGCCGCCGACTTGAAGGTGCCGCGGATCTTGTTGACGACCAGGCCCGCCAGGGCCTCACCGTCGACGTCCTCAGCGATGACGAGCAGCGGCCTGCCGGTCTGCTGCACCTTCTCGAGCACGGGCAGCAGGTCCTTGAGGGAGCTGACCTTGCCGTCGACGATGAGCACGTAGGGGTCGTCCAGGACGGCCTCCAGGCGCTCGGCATCGGTGACGAAGTAGCCGGAGATGTAGCCCTTGTCGAAGTTCATGCCCTCGGTGAGCTCGAGCTCCAGCCCGAAGGTGTTGGACTCGTCGACGGTGATGACGCCTTCCTTGCCCACCTTGTCCATCGCCTCGGCGATGATCTCGCCGACCGTGGAGTCACCGGCCGAGATGGACGCGGTCTGCGCGATCTCGTCCTTGGTCTCGATCTCCTTGGACACCTTGGACAGCTGGTCGCTGATCGCGGCCACCGCCTTGTCGATGCCGCGCTTCAGCTCGATGGGGTTGGCGCCCGCGGTGACGTTGCGCAGACCCTCACGCACCATCGCCTGGGCGATGACCGTCGCGGTGGTGGTGCCGTCGCCTGCCACGTCATCGGTCTTCTTGGCGACCTCCTTGACCAGCTCCGCGCCGATCTTCTCGAAGGGGTCGGACAGCTCGATCTCCTTGGCGATGGACACGCCGTCGTTGGTGATCGTGGGGGCGCCCCACGACTTCTCGAGCACCACATTGCGGCCCTTGGGGCCGAGCGTCACCTTGACCGCGTCGGCGAGGGTGTTCATGCCCCGCTCGAGTCCCTTGCGGGCCTCGCTATCGAATTCAATGAGTTTTGCCATGGTCTTGTGGAAAATCCTTTGGCATCGGGGGCTGGCGCCCCGTTGGGTTGTCTGTGTGGCCGGAACCCCCGGCCTGCCCATGGTCGCTGGCGCCCGCGACGGACGGCCGGTTCACGGCCTCACCCGCCACCATGTGCGGTGGCACTCCGACAGACGGAGTGCCAGTTCCCATTTTTAGCACTCGCCCCATGCGAGTGCAAACGAACCCCGAAGTTCGTAGGCTCTGATCGTGAACAGCCGTCGTCCGGCAACCGTCCTGCGAGCGGTCGCCAACTGGGTGAATCTGTCGACCCCGCTCGGATTCGCCATCGCCGCGGTCGGTCGCGCCCGCGTTCACAAGGGTCCGGACCACCTGTGGATCGCCGAGGGCTACCGGCTGGGCGTACCCGTGGCGGGGGCGTTCACGGTCGGCAGCGTCGTCATCGTGAAAGGCCGGACGTTGGCAGACCTGCAGACCGGTACACCACTCGTCCTGGAGCACGAAGCCACTCATGCCTGGCAGTGGGCGGCATGCCTGGGGCTGCCGTTCCTACCCCTCTACCTGTTGGCCAACGCGTGGAGTTGGGCGCGCACACGCACGTGGTACGCGGCGAACTCGTTCGAAGTGTGGGCGGATCTGGCCAAGGGCGGTTACGCGCCTGCCGGGCCGCCTCAGCGGATGCGAAGACGCGACGCCGACCGGCTGCGCTGACGTTGCTCACGCAGACGGCGCAGACGCTTGACCAGCAACGGATCGTGGGCCAAGGCCTCGGGACGATCGATCAACTGGTTGAGGATCTGGTAATACCGCGAAGCGGACACGTCGAAGCGGTCCCTGATCTCCTGCTCCTTCGAGGAGGGCGCCTGCCACCAGCTCTTCTCGAAATCGAGGATCTGGGCCTCACGTTCGGAGAGCCCCTGGGACATCTCTTCGGTCTTGCGCCCTGCCTCGGTCATGCCACGATTGTAAGCACGAATCACAAACATGTCATTCAGCCAGCGACGCCTCTCGTGGGATTCGCGCAGACATGTCCATCCCGTACCATGTACTACCTGTGTGGCGGGCCCATTCAATCGCGCCGGCCTACTGAGGAGGCATGATGCAACCCCTGACGGGTGCAGCGAAGCGCTACGACTGGGGATCTCCGAACGCGATCCCCGAGATCCTCGGCATCCCGTCCGACGGACGCCCGGTCGCGGAGTACTGGCTGGGCGCCCACCCGAGCGCTCCGGCGCTCGTCGGCGGCGTCCCCCTCGATCGGGCGATCGACGCCGATCCCGCCATGATCGGCTACTCGGCCCGTCACGAGTTCGACGGCCGGCTCCCGTTCCTTCTCAAGCTGCTGTCGGCCGCACGCCCGCTCAGCCTCCAGGCCCATCCGAACGACGCCCAGGCGGCCGAGGGGTTCGCGCGTGAGAACGCCGCCGACATCCCCCTGGATGCGCTCGACCGCACGTTCAAGGATCCCTGGGCCAAGCCCGAGATGCTCGTGGCCCTCACCGAGTTCGATGCGCTCGCGGGCTTCCGCGATCCCGCGGCGACGCTGGCGCTGTTCGACGGCCTGGGCCTGGAGGGACGCGCCGAAACCGTCATCGGCCCGCTTCGGCATCGCACCTGCCCGGCGGCGTTGGCCGAGGTCTTCCTCGACTGCCTCATCCTCGACGACAAGCGGCGCACCGTCCTGACAGACGTGGTCGTAGCCGCCGTCAACCATGTGAACGACCCCGGCGAGCTGGGCGAGTTCGCCCGCACCGCCGTCCTGCTGGACGAGCACTTCCCCGGTGATCCGAGCCTGCTCGCGGCACTGCTTCTGCACCGGCGGCGGCTTCGGCCGGGCGAGGCGCTGCACGTCGCCCCCGGCGTCATGCACGCGTACCTCGAGGGCACCGGGGTGGAGATCATGGCCACGTCCGACAACGTGCTGCGCGGCGGGCTCACGAGCAAGCACATCGACGCGTACTCGCTGGTCCAGGTGGTCGACTTCTCACCGGGGCCCATGCCCGTCCTCCAGCCGAGCCAGGAGGCCCCCGGCCTGTGGTTCTACGCGGCCGACGAGCGCGCGTTCGCACTGTGGCGGCTCGAACTCGTCCCCGGCCGCTCGATCGAGGCTCCGGCCGAGTCCTCGGGACGCATCGTCCTCGCCACCGACGGCGAGATCGGGCTGTCCACCGGATCGGACGGACTGGTGCTCCGGCGTGGGCAATCGGCGTTCGTCTCCGCCGGGGAGTCGGTCGTCGTCAGCGGGCAGGGACAGGCCTTCCTGGCCGCCACCGGCCTGGACGCGTAGCCCGCCCGGCGAACTCAGTCCTCGCCGGGGCGACCGAGGGTCAGCGCGGCCTCGCGGATCACCGGCATGACCCGCTCGATCTCCCCGCACGGCAACGAAGGCGTCGGCAGGCTGGCGGTGAGCGCCGCCACGACCTCCCCGGTGTGATCGTGGACGGGCACGCTCACGCACGACAACCCGCGCATCGACTCCTCGGACTCGGAGGCGTAGCCCGCTTTCCTCACCGCCATGAGGTGCTCGCGCAAACGCGCCGGATCGACCACCGTGTGGGGCGTGAGGCGTTCGAGCGGCTCGGCGAGCACCTCGTCCACGACGTCGTCCGTCTCCCAGGCGAGCAGCACCTTCCCACTGGCGCAGGCGTGCAACGGAAGCTGGTTGCCGACGCGGCAGGCGAGGCGCACGGGCCGGGGCGAGTCGACGAAGGCGATGTAGGTGACCCGGTCGTCGGTCCTCACCGCGAGCTGGATCGTCTCCTCAAGACGTTGGGACGCGTCCCGGGCGATGTCGAAGAAGTCGCGGACGAGGTCCCGCTGCTCGCCACCCTCGCCCAGCACCAGCCACCGGGGGGCCAGCCGGTAGGTCTTGTCGAGATCGCGGCGCATGATGACCTGCTCCTGGACCAGTTGCCCCAGGAGGCTGTGTGCACTCGACATCGGCATACCGAGGCGATCCGCCACAGCGGTCAGCGTCAGTCCCTGCGGTTCGGAGGCCACGAGGTCTATCGCGCGAACGGTGAGCGCTGCCGTCGACAGCCGCTCACCGCGTGATCGCTTGCTGCCGGTCACCGGACCAGCCCCTCCGCCCCCATGGGACCCACACCCCTCGACTTTGACCAGTGGAGATCCGCGCACCGACGACAGGCGCCCCATTGCGTCCGGCGCCTCGCTCAGGATTCACCGCGCTACCACCAGCAGAAACATGTTATGAGGGGTGCTGTTCGCTGTCAACGCGACACCGGGGAGGCCAGGCCGCGTCCCGCTGGGGCGAAGCGATTCGCACCATCGGAATCTGATCCCTTTTCGCTTCCTTGCCCCTCGACCGGTGCGAACCGGCCTCGATGGCCGGACTCCCGAGGAGCCCCCGGAGGGAGTCGAACCCTCGACCCTTCGCTTACAAGGCGTATGGACGGACTAGTCAGGCGGCACGTGTCAAGAATCGGTAAACGCTGCTCGCCAGGCACCTAGCCGTCACCGCCACCGATCAGCCCGTCCATCCGCGTGGCCACATCATCGAGACCAGCGTCCCAGAGGTGGCCGTAGGTGTCGAGCGTCAGCTTCGCGGTGGCATGCCCGAGCATCCGCTGCACCGCCTTCACGTCCGCCCCCGACCGGATCGCCAGGCTCGCCGCCGTGTGCCTCAGGACGTGCGGAGTGATGTCCGGCCTGCCGATCCTCTTCGCCGCCTTGTCGAACACCCTCGGGCGCCAGTTGTGCGGATCAATCCGCTTCCCTGCCGGAGACAGGAACAGCGGCTCGCTCCGGTCGCGGCCCTTGAGGGCGAGCCTGCCCAGCACGGACTCCGGGATCGGGACCTCGCGGGGCTCGCCGTCCTTGGCCTTGCGCACCATCAGACGCCGGCGCCTCACATCCACGTCGCCGACATCCAGCGCACACGCCTCGCCGATCCTGATGCCGCACGTGCCGAGCGCCCAGACCATCGCCTCATCGCGCTTTCCCGCCGCCGCAGCCAGCCCCGCCAGCTCGGCCGGGGTCAGCGTCTCCACCGCACGCCTCGCCTGCCGCCCCGCAGACACCTTCCGGCACGGGTTCGCATCGATCGCTCCGAGATCGATAGCTATCTCCAGAGCCCCTGAGAGCGCCTGTAGCGCCTTCGCGCGCGTCGACCCCGCAGCAGGACGCACCGGCTGCGGCTGCCCGTCCTCGGGGCGTTTCGACAGGTCCAGCGAGGTCATGGAGCCGATCCACTCCTGGACGTCCGTGCGCGTCACGTCCGCGGCCAGGACGCTCCCCCAGTGCTCCCGCGCCTGACGTGCGGCAGCCGAACACGCCTTGAAGCCATTCGGCGACAGGGCGCGCTTCCCGGCCAGCCAGCGATCGAGCATGTCCCCGACCGTCACCGTCGACTTCGGCGTCGGCGGACCGGCAGCGATCCGCTGAGCATTGATCCGCTCGGCCTCCTTGGAGGTGCGATGCGACGACGTCGGATAGCCCTCGACGCGGACCCGATAGCGCAGACCCCGGCCGTTGCGCTTGGTCGGAGTCCCGTCCCTGCGGACCCACAGGTCGTCGATGGCCACAACTCACCCCAGACGGTGATGGAGATAGTCGAGCTCCACGGGATCGAGATGCTCCAGCCGGACGCGCAGAGTATCCCCGTCGACCCACAGCTCGTCAGCAGCCTCGTCGAGACTGTGCGCCCACGCCAGAGCCTCACCGAGATCGTGGACGTCGATCAGGCGCCGGGCTGTCTCCTGCTCGACCGCCGACTCCTCACGGGCGACCAACACTGGGTCCGATGGGATCGGCCCACGCTCGATATGGACAGTCTCGTGACAGATCGTCACCCGCCGCTCCACCTGGAGCAGATGATCGTCCAGGACGACGCACCGGGCGTCCCAGTCGGTGTAGCCCCGCAGATCCCCCGGGAGCGGCGCCCACCTCAGTGTCCACGCGGACTCCCCCCGGAATCCGCGCCACGGATGATGCATGACAGCAGTCTGGACTAGGGGTGCGACAGTCAGCCCAGAGTGAGGTCGACGTGGGTGATATCGCCCCACGTCTCCCGCTCGAAGTTCACCACGCCGCGAGACCCGACCTCGATGCCATAGATGTCGTCGCCGGTGACCGGGACGACCGCACTGATCATGAACTCGCACGCGTCGGTCCCCTGGAGCTGCGGGTAGTTGTCGCGGGCCGTCCCGGAGCTGAGATCGCCGATGGCGATGACCTTGCCGGACGCATCGCTCACCTTCACCTGGGTACCCTCGCCGATGTCGGAGTATCCGTCGTATCCCGTGCACGAGTCGCCGTCCGAGGCGTAGATCGCTGCCTGGTCGATGGTCAGATAGCCGAGCACAGAGAACTCCTCCGGCGTTGGTGTCGGCGTGGGGGTCGGGGTGTCGCTCACTCCCGACCCGCCACCTCCACATCCGGCCAGCAGCAGCGCCAGAGCGGCGATCGGCACGGCGACGGCAGAGTGTTTCACGGCTTCCCCCTCGGTCAGGCGGGGTCAGTTGCCCCCGGGTCCTGGTTCTCCTCACCGGCGGCATCCTGGGCGCTGGTGATCCTGCTCTTCATTTTGCTCCCCCTGTGAGCGGCCTGTGAGGCGGGGCGCATGCGATATTGACCGGACGACTGGCGCAGCGGGGTGGGGCGGGGCGCGGATCCACGCTCCCGCTCGGCGCGTCTCTGGTAGATCAGCGCGTCGAGCCGCCGGCACAGGAGTTCGTAGTTGCTGGCATCCTCCGGACCCCAGCCGCGTTCGTCGGCGAGCCAGTTCAGAGCGGTCCACTCCTCGCCGATGTCCTGCCCCTCCCTGTCGTCCGCGTCCAGCGTTCTCAGGAACTCAAGTCTTTCCCGCTCCCGGGCAAGTTCGCGCCCGGCGGGTTCCTCCAGTTCCTCCACTCGCCGGCGCAGGCGGGCCACGCGATAGGTCAGCTCGGTCAGGAGCTGATCGTCGGTCAACTTCGAGGCCTCCGTCCGCTCCGGCCCGTCGTCCGGGGCGGGCAGCACTTCTTCTCCAAAGGCCGCGAGCGTGCCAGGGGTCAGACTCAAAGCGTCCTCGATCTTCGTCAGGGTTGACGAACGGGGCCAGCGAGACCCGTTGAGGAATGTTCCCAGCGTCGTCTGGTCGACCCCGGCGCGTTCGGCGAAGGCCTGCTGCGTCTCGCCAGCCATCGCACGCCGCACGGCTAGGCGTGCGGCCCTCTTCCCGGCCTCTGTTGGCATGTCCCTGTTCTTCCATGGCTCGATGGTCTGACGTGCCCGAAAGAAACATCAAGCGGGCACAACCGAAGTCTAGGGAACGAAACGCTGGAATACACGCGTGTAGTTACAGCGAAGTTCTTCCATCTGACTAGCAAGTTCATAATCAGTTGGCCATGTTTCCCGGTTACCTCTTGACTAGTTCCCTGATGTTCACATATAGTTCCTGACATGACGAACTTCGCACCAAGTAGCCAGGAACTCGATCCTGAGCTTGCACGCATCGGCGCCACCATCCGCCAGATGCGGGAGATGCGGGGCATGACTCAAGAGCAGCTGTCGCACGCGGCCCTGCTGTCGCGCTCCTACATCACCAACATCGAGGTCGGGCGCAAGAAGCCCGGCCAGAAGGCGATCGCCCGCATCGCCCAAGCCCTCTGCGTGCCGCAGATCTCCATCATCCGGCCAGAGGCCGACGAATGAGCGTCCGAGCCCCCGAGCGGGGGCGCACAACCCAGGCCCAGAGTCACGGGCCCCGGGACGGCCAGCCGGACAAGTTGAGCCCCGAAGCATCGGAAGAGCTCTGCCCCGACGAACTAGCCCTCATCGAAGCGATGCGAGCAGTGGGCAAGTACTTGTCGCCCCGCAAGGCCCACGCCATCTACCTCAAGACGGTGGCCGCGATCCCCGAGCGCGAGGAGTTCGTACCCCACCTCACCCGGATCGTCGGCGACTCGTCGGCGAACGTCGACCCGACCGGTGACTTGATCGCCAGCCAGATCGATTCCACCGGGCACGCGACCGCCAGTATCCGCAGCACGTGGAACGCCACCGAGCGGCCGACCAACCGGGTCTGAACGCCCCCGCAACGCAAACGACGCCCACCCGATGCAACCGGGTGGGCGTCTTCGTCTTCATCGACCAACAAGGAGCATATCAAATGACCCTCATCCAAGTCGGTCAGCCGACCGCACAATCACCCTTCGATTCGATCCGGCAGACCAGGCCTGACGGCAGCGAGTACTGGTCCGCGCGAGACCTCATGGTTGCCACCGGTTACGACAAGTGGCAGAACTTCGAAGTAGCCATCGAGCGTGCCAAGATCGCCGCGACGAACCAGGGGCACGAAGCCGATCACGAGTTTACTGAAGCCAGTAAGATCGGCGCGACAAGGGGAATCGCAGTAGGTCCAAGCACGGTCAGGGATTACCACCTGACACGCTTCGCCGCCTACCTCGTCTTCATGAATGGCGACCCCCGCAAGCCCGAGATCGCCGCCGCGCAGGCGTACTTCGCGGTGCGCACCCGCGAGGCCGAGCTCGCCGAGCAGACGCGCGCGCTCCCGCAGTCGTACGCCGAGGCTCTCCGGGAGCTCGCGTCCGAGGTTGAGGCGCACGAGGTCACCAAGGCGCGTGTGGCCGTTCTCGAACCGCCAGCCCGCGCGTGGCAGTTCCTGGCCGACGCGCGAGGCGACTACTCGGTCGCGGATGCCGCCAAGATCCTCAACCGCGATCCGGCCATCAGCACCGGGCCCGTCCTGCTGTTCAAGTGGATGGGCAAGCACGGCTGGGCATACCGCCGCGAGAGCGTGTGGCATCCGATGCAGGACAAGGTCAACGCCGGGCTGCTCGCCACCAAGGCGCAGAAGCCCTACTGGGACACCGCGACTGAGAAGCTCGTCGTCCCGCCACCGCAGATGCGCGTGACGCCGAAGGGGCTTCAGAAGCTCTATGTCGCCCTCGGCGGTATCGACGGAAAGGCATCGGCATGACGACGCCAACCACGCCCGACTGGAACGTCGCCATCGTTGACGGCCAGCCGGAGGTCGTCATCAACCTGCCCGCCGTCGCAGCGCTAGTCAAGACCGCACCCATCGGGCAGGCCGAGGCGATGCGCAGGCTCAGGTCCTTCCTGCCGCCAGAGTCCTACGCCGAAATCAAAAGGCTCGTCGGAGGTGAGGAATGAGCGCAATCACGGGCGTCCATCCATATGCCGACAAGTTCCCGATGCTGCCCGAAGCGGAGCTCGCCGAACTCTCCGACTCCATCCACGAGAACGGGCTACGGCAACCGGTGGTCGTCACTCCCGACGGCCTGATCCTCGACGGCCGCAACCGCGCCAAGGCGTGCGAGATGGCTGGGATTGAGCCCACCACTGTCGAGTACGGCGGCGACGATCTCGCCGAGTACGTCATCGACTGCAACGTGACCCGGCGCAACATGTCCACCGGGGCCCGGGCCATGGCGACCGCGCTGGTGTTGGACGCGGACGGGCGCCGGAAGGATGGCAAGTGGGACGGAGCTAAGGGGCGCGGAATCATTCGTGGAAGTTCTTCCACGAATAGTGAATCGTCGTGGGTCAAAGCGATTACTCAATGCGGCGTCGTCATTGATTGGGCATCGGATGTAGTCGAACAGGTCGCATCGGGCGCCCTCCCCCTCGACCGCGCCTACGAACTCGCCAAGGAACGCCGCGACGCCGTGGACGCCGAGCACCGCGCCAAGGCGATCGAGGCGCAGCGCAAACGTGAGGCGACCATCCGGGAGAAGGAAGCCAACGACCGGATGCTCGGCACGCTCACCAAGGAGCGAAGCAAGTACCTCGAACAGGTCGAGTCCGGCGGCATGTCCATCAAGGCGGCACACGCCGCCCACCTCGCCGATACCGAGAAGCAGCGCAAACGCCAGCGCGAGATCGAGATGGGCTGGCGCGACACATGCACGCACATCGCCGAAGCGATCTTCAAGCTCCAGGACGGCGCCGACTACGGCGCGATCTTCCTGCGCGAGTTCTACCCGCACGAGGCCGACTTCGTGCCCCAGCCCCTGCGCCTGACCCGCTCCCGGATACAAGGCGCGATCGACTTCCTCACCACTATCCAGAAGGGCGTGACCAAATGAAACTCTCCACCCAGGACGGCGCCGACTTCATCACCTTCCGCTACGACGAGATCGTCCGGGAGGCCGGAACCCAGGTGCGGCTCGACGACGTGCGGCAGGCGCTCATCCCCGAGGTTGCCGCCATGCTCGCCGACACGCCCCGGGATGTTGATCGCGAAGCCGCCCACCTCGTGCAGAACGTGCTCCAGGGCGTGCGCCGCAAGCGTGCGAACAACCTGCGCAAGGATCTCGAATGGGTCATCGACTCGTGGACGACAACCCCCGAACTGGTACCGGCCGGGGTTGAAGCGCTGCTCGGCCACAGCTACCCGCTGGGCACACAGAGCGGAGATGACAAGACGCTCGGCCTGTGGACCTCCGACGACCTGCGCGAGTCGGCACTGAACCGCTACCGCGAGGCGGGCGATGTGATGAGCGCCGCCAGCGAGTACGACGTCATCGCGAGCGACGCCATCCAGAAGATGCGCCGCGTCGGTGCCGGATATCTCAACGCGGTTCAGCCGGGACTCCTCGCATGACCCCCCTCGAACGCCTCGTCTACGACATCGGCTGGCGGCTCCAGCACTGGGCGGGCCTGCGCGTCGAACGCCGCAAGCACGCACACGGGAGGGCCTGATGCCCACCCCGTTGGAGTTCGCCGGCAACGCCGCGGGCTACCTGACCCCGCGCGAGGCGACCGCCTATATGCCGCGCCACGAGAAGACGATCCGCGACATGTGCGCGGGCCGCGAGATCACCTGCCTGCGCCTCGGAAGCGACAAGAAGGCCCGCTACTACATCCACCGCTCGGTCATCCGGGCATGGCTCGACGCCCACACCGACCGAGCCCTCACCAGCCACTGACCACACAGAAGGGACCCTCACATGTCCACTGTCATCGACCCGAAGGCTCTGTTCGCCAGCGCCGTCACCGACACCGCCGCCAAGACCATCCACTCCCTTGCCGAGCGCGCCGACCAGTTGATGGCCGAGCGCGACCATCTCAACGACCAGCTCACCCGCATCGCCGACGAGGTCGCACTCGCTGTCCGCAACCCCGACAGGCTTGACCCGTCCGACGCACGCCTCGTCGCCTTCGAGATGATCCGCCAGATCGTCGTCGAGGAGGGGCCGGAGTCCAAGCGGGCTGTCGGCCCGTACGTTCAGAGTCTTCCCGACCCGATCGTCATCCCCGCCCGCCGCGCATCCAAGGAGGAGCGATGAGCACCGAGACGCTGCCGGGCATGCTGACCGCCCAAATCAGCTTCCGCCTGCACGGCGGAGAGTGTGACGGCTCGATCCTGTTCGTCGAGGCCGACTCCGGCGAGATCGGGTGGTGGGTATCCCCGCCACCTGGTCTGCCCAAGGACGAGCATGGCGAGTGGTACGACCGCTGGCAGGGAACGCTCGACGACCTGCCGGACGACTGGCCGCGACCGGCCGAAGCACAGCTGTCGTGGCTCCGCGCTGCACTACTGCTCCAAGCCGGGGAGGACCACCACCTGATCCCCACCCACGGGGGCGCATGATGCCCGGCTACACCACCGAGGACCGCGCGTTCGCCGACGCATGGGAGGACATCTCCGACCGCGCACGCGAGGCCGAGCACGTGGCGCTCCTCAACGACATCGCCACGGAGGCCGAGCGTCTCCACCGCCAGACATGCCCGGTCTGCCACGGCACCGGGAGAGTCCTCATCGAGACCAACGACGGCGGCATGTGGTACGACCCCTGCCCCGTCCTGGAGGACGAGGTGACCGCGGCAGGAAGGAGGGTCCGGTGATGGATGGGCCTGAACGCATCGAGTCCCACACTCCAGGATCACCGCAGTGGCACTCCCAGCGCACCGCCCGACTCGGAGGATCCGAGATCGCCGCAGTGCTCGGCCTATCGCCATTCGAGTCCCGATTCTCCCTGTGGCACCGCAAGGCCGGGATCATCGACGCCGCCGAGGACAGCCCGGAGATGGAATGGGGCAGGAGGCTGGAAGACGCCATCAGGCAGCGATGGGCCGAAGACCACCACACGTCTCGGATGGTCACCGGAGCCACCTACCTCCTCGACGGCTGGAAGATCGCCTCACCGGACGGGCTCGCCTACCGCGACGGGTCTGACACCCCCGCACTCGTCGAGGTCAAACACCCGATGCGTGGCGATGAGTGGGGCGAGACCGGATCCGACCAGGTGCCGGTCTACTACCTCACACAGGCCCGCTGGTACATGCACGTGCTCGGCCTGCCAGCCTGCCACTTCGCCGTCCTCATCGGCGCCTGCGACTACCGCGAATACACGGTCTTCCAGGATGAGGAAGACGTGGCGCTCATGGTCCGCGAAGGCCGCGCCTTCCTCGACTCGATCGCCGAGGGAAGGCGTCCGGTCATCGACGGATCAGACGAGACCTACCAGGCCGTCCGGCAGCTCCATCCAGACATCGACGGGAGCCGCATCGAGATCCCGCCATCAATAGGGCGCGATCTGCTCGCCGCAGACGCCAACGCAAAAAGGGCAGACGCCGAACGCCGCCGCCTCATCTCAACCGTCCTCGACCTCATGGGAAAAGCGAAGCACGCCGACATCGACGGCACCCGCATCGCCTACCGGACCGCCCGGGCAACCAAGGACGGCGAGCCCGGCACGCCATTCCTCCTCCTCGATCGCAAAGCAACCCTCACACACCACGGAGACGCAGCATGACAACCATCGGCAACGCCGTCGCCACCCGCTCAGAGAAGCAGTCAGCGACAGCCCTTATCACGCAATACAAGCAGGATTTCGCCCAAGTCCTGCCCTCCCATATCAACGCCGACACGTGGGTCCGTGTCGCCCAGGGGGCACTCAAGAAGGGACGCCGCGACCGGGATTCTGGAATGTTCGAGCTGGAAGTCGCGGCCCTCAACAACCCCGGCGCGTTCCTGTCCAGCCTGCTGGACGCCTCACGCCTCGGCCTGGAACCCGGCACGGAGGAGTACTACCTGACACCCCGGAAAGTGAAGGGACGCCTGGAGATCCTCGGGATCGTCGGCTACCAAGGACTCATCGAGCTGATCTACCGGGCGGGTGCGGTATCCAGCGTGGTTGCCGAAGTCGTCTACAGCGACGACACGTTCAGCTACCAGCCGGGCCGTGACGAGCGACCCGTCCACATCATCGACTGGGACGCCGAGGACCGCGGCACGCTACGCCTCGTCTACGCCTACGCCGTCATGAAGGACGGCGCCACCAGCAAGGTGGTCGTCCTCAACAGGCACGACATCTCACACATCAAGTCCTCGTCGCAGGGGGCCAACTCGGAATACTCGCCGTGGCAGACCAACCCTGCCGCGATGTGGCTCAAGTCGGCGGTCCGGCAGCTCGCAAAGTGGGTCCCCACCTCAGCCGAGTATCGCCGCGAGCAGCTCCGCGCCGCCCAGGATGTCATCGCTGAGAACGCTGGCCGGACAGCGCCGACGCGGCTGGAGCAGCAGGCGGCGCCGCACGAGACAGCCGAAGGCGAGTACGTCGACGAGGTCACCGGAGAGGTCTTCACCTCAAAACCCGTCGACGCCGAAGTTGTCGAACCGAGCGGCGGAGCGATGTTCCCGCAGGAGTCCCGATGACCTGGACAGGCTGGCGCGACTCCCCCATCGCGGGATTCGACACCGAGACCGACTCGGCGGACCCGGAGGACGCGCACATCATCACCGCCACCGTCGGAATCGCCGAGGGCAGGCGGTGGCAGACGACGAGCTGGATACTCAAGCCCGAACGCCCGATCCCCGAGCAAGCCTCACGCATCCACGGCGTCACCACCGAGCGGGCCACCCAGGAGGGCCAGGACCGCGCCGAGGCCATCGCCGAGATAGCCGGGCACATCAACGCGGCCTGGCTCGCCGGGGCCTCCCTCGTCGCCTTCAACGCATCCTTCGATATCACGATCCTGGACCGCGAACTCCGGCGGCTGGGGCTCGAACCGCTCAAGGTCGACGGGATGGTCATCGATCCGTTCGTCATCGACAAGGGCATCGATCCGTTCAGGCGAGGCTCCCGCAAGCTCGCCGACGTGTGCCGCCACTACGACATCCTGCTGGACAACGCCCACGACGCCGGAGCCGACGCACACGCCGCCGCCCGCCTCGCCTGGAAGCTCGCGCCCAACCTCCCGGTCGTGCCCGGCGACCAAGCCGCATCGGCTGACCTCGGCCTCGACCGTCAGCGGGAATGGCACCAGCAGCAGAAGCTCAGCCTCGCCAAGTACTTCCGCACCAAGAAGGGCGACGAGCAGACCGCCGCGAACATCGAGGCCGAAGCCGAAGCCGGATGGCCACTGCGGACGTGGAGCGCACAGGAAGGACTTGTCGCATGACCCCACCCGATCCCCGCCCCCATCGCCCCGCACCCATCCCGGTGCGGGGCTTCTTGTTTCTGTCCGCCCTCCCCATCCTCGCCGCCACCCTCGGCCTGCACGGCCTGACCGTGGCCGCCTGCGCCGCTCTCATCATCGCCGTCACCCTGCACGGGCTGGCGGCAGGAAAGGAGCGGTCATGATCCCCGGCCAGACCATCACTGTGACCGCCGACGTCGACGTCAGGCTCGACGACATCGTCGACCAGATCGACATCGAGGACCTCGTGGACGTCGTCGCCGACCGCTGCGACGCGACCATCATGACCGCCGCGACAACTACCGCCCTGCGCTCAGCCGTCCGCGCCGAGCACGACACCCACGCTCCGGTGCCCGGCCCGATGTGGATGTGCTCACATCCGCTGTGCCGGGCATGGAGCGAGATCGAAAGATGAAAGGACAAGCAATGAGCGAGAACTACACCGTCCCGCCCGTCACCACAACCGTCCAGCGCATCGTGGACGCCCTGATCAGCGACACCCGGCACATGGCCCCGCTGGCAGCGTCCGAGCACTACCAGGTCGCCGCCGATGTGGCTGCGGTCAGCCGGGCGCGTGCCCGGGCCGCCGAAGCCAGGGCCAGCGCGGCAGCCGAGGCGGCTCGTGCGCGTGCAGCCTTGGCAACAGACGGACGCCGGAAACAACCACTTCAGAAGGGATCATACCAGTGAGAATCACCGTCACAACACAAGCCGAACTCGACGCCGCGATCGCCGCCCACCAGCACGACGCCGACATCGCCATCCTCATCACATCTGGTGGGTCGGCCCGGACCTGTGCTCCAGATGCGCAGTCGCCATCCCAGGCAGGTGCCCGATGAACGCACCGGCAAGCTTCCGCAAGAAGCCCGTCGCGATCGAAGCCATGCAGTTGATCGGCTCGAACGCCGACATCCACGCCGTCTACCAATGGGTCGAGGCGAACACGCTCGGCTCGTTCGACGTGCTGGACGTCATCGAGGGCCGCACGCCGCTGCCCGCCAGCGGTATCAGCATCGACCCGCGAGATGGACGCTTCGTCATCTCGACGCTGGAAGGACTGCACTGGGCCGACTACGGCGACTGGATCATCCGGGGCGTGGCAGGCGAGTTCTATCCCTGCAAGCCAGACATCTTCTTGGCCACCTATGAGCCTGTCGAAATCTCGGGCCAGCATGACGATCTGGTGCTGGAGTCCGTCGCCAAGGCGCTGTTCGCCATTGAGGAGCCCCACCGGAACGCGTTCCGGTGGGACAGGCCGAACCCACTCGATCCTGCCGGACCTCTCGCGTGGCACGACTACTGGCTGGACGCCGCCCGCGTCGCCCTGACAGCTGCCCACGAGGCGGGTGTGCGATGAGCGCCGCTGACCGTCTCGCTGAGATTGAGGCCCGCGTCGCGGCTGGCGTGCAGGACGACACCGACATCGCCGCCCTGGAGGGCGACTGAATGCCCGTCTATCAGTACGCGAAGACCGCCGACCCCGCCACTATCGAGGCGATCAGGTCCGAAACCCGCACCTATCACGCGTTCGTGGACCAGTGCAACGAATTCGTTGGCCGGGTGGGCGGGACGAACGGGTTGATCCGCCGCACGTCGTGGAGTGTCCGACTCGGCGGAGTCGAGTTCCCGGCCAAGCCCGATGGGTGGCGCAACGGCTTCAAGAAGGGGGTCTACGTCCCGCGCAGGGACAACCCGCTCTGCGTCGAGTGGGATCGCCTCTGGTTCTCCAGGCCGGAGATCCCCAGCGCTCCGCATCTCGTCGAGACCACCGGTTACTGGCTCTTCCCGCACATCTTCGTCTCTGGCGGCCTCGGCTGGTTCGTCATGGGACGCCCGAGCGATGACGAGGCGACCCGGCTGGGTGGGCAGTGGACCGAGTGTCTGCCGTCCGAGGCGCTGGCGGCCGAGAAGAACGCGGAGGTGTGACGTGCCCACCCCCGACCCCGCGCAGGCATGCCCGGCGCTGCACCAGCTCAAC